>NZ_VFVS01000016.1:0-170805 GCF_006442215.1 Mesorhizobium sp. B2-3-11
ACCATCGAGGCAGCCGAATGCAAGAACTACTTCGAAAACGCCGGATACGCTTCCGTCAAAACATGAAAGACTCTAGTCGCCGCGACATGCTGCAGCCGGCCTCCGACAGCATTCGTCAAAGAAAAACCCCGCCGGAGCGATCCGGCGGGGTTTTGTTTTCAAGGCTGCGAGAAGAGCTTAGCTGCCCTGCTTCTTCAGCGCGGCACCCAGGATATCGCCCAGCGAAGCGCCGGAGTCGGTCGAGCCGTACTGGGCGACCGCTTCCTTCTCTTCGGCGATTTCCAGCGCCTTGATCGAGACCTGCAGCTTGCGGGTCTTCTTGTCGAAGGCGATGACGCGGGCGTCGACCTTCTGGCCGACGGTGAAGCGCTCGGGGCGCTGCTCGTCGCGATCGCGGCTGAGGTCGGAGCGCTTGATGAAGGTCTCGATGCCACTGTCGACCAGCCGCACTTCCAGACCGCCATCCTTGACGCCGATGACTTCGCAGGTGACGACCGCGTTCTTGCGCAGTTCTCCGCTCGTCGCTGCTTCGCCGACCGTGTCCTTGGCCAGCTGCTTGATGCCGAGCGAGATGCGCTCCTTGTCGATGTCGACGTCGAGCACCTGCGCCTTGACCATGTCGCCGCGATTGTACTCCTCGATGACCTGCTCGCCCGGACGGGTCCAGTCGAGATCGGAGAGGTGCACCATGCCGTCCACGTCGCCTTCGAGGCCGATGAACAGGCCGAACTCGGTCTTGTTCTTGACCTCGCCCTCGACCTGGCTGCCGACCGGATGGCTCGAGGCGAAAGCCTGCCACGGATTCTCCAGCGTCTGCTTGAGGCCGAGCGAGATGCGGCGCTTGGCCGGGTCGACCTCGAGCACCACCACATCGACTTCCTGCGTCGTCGACAGGATCTTGCCGGGGTGCACGTTCTTCTTCGTCCACGACATTTCCGAAACGTGGATGAGACCCTCGATGCCCGGCTCCAGCTCGACGAACGCGCCGTAGTCGGTGATGTTGGTGACGGTGCCCTTGATCTTCTTGCCGATCGGGAACTTGGTGCCGATCTCGGACCACGGGTCGCTCTCGAGCTGCTTCATGCCGAGCGAGATACGGTGGGTTTCCTGGTTGATGCGGATGATCTGCACCTTGACCGTCTGACCGATGTTGAGGATTTCGGTCGGATGGTTGACGCGGCGCCAGGCCATGTCGGTGACGTGCAGCAGTCCATCGATGCCGCCGAGGTCGACGAACGCACCGTAGTCGGTGATGTTCTTGACGACACCCTCGACAACCTGGCCTTCTTCGAGGTTCTGCACGATCTCCGAACGCTGTTCGGCGCGGCTCTCCTCGAGCACGGTACGGCGCGACACCACGATGTTGCCGCGGCGGCGATCCATCTTGAGGATCTCGAAGGGCTGCGGGTTGTGCATCAGCGGGGAAACGTCACGGATCGGGCGGATATCGACCTGGCTGCGCGGCAGGAAGGCCACGGCGCCGTCGAGGTCGACGGTGAAGCCGCCCTTGACCTGATTGAAGATGACGCCTTCGACGCGCTCACCCTTGGTGAACTTCTCTTCGAGACGGACCCAGCTCTCTTCGCGGCGGGCCTTCTCACGCGAAAGCATCGCTTCGCCAAGCGCGTTCTCGATGCGCTCGACATAAACTTCGACGGTGTCACCGACCTTGAGAGTGGTGTCCTTGCCCTTGACGCCGAATTCCTTCAGCGGCACGCGGCCTTCGACCTTGAGGCCGACGTCGATGATGGCCATGTCCTTTTCGATCGCGGTGATCGTGCCCTTGACGACCTGACCTTCGCCGGAGTGGCCGGCGGTGAATGATTCTTCGAGCAGGCTCGCGAAATCATCGCGAGTGGGATTTGCAGTTGACATTGTTTCTCCTGGAGTGCCCCGCATCTCAAGCGGGACGGGCGCCGTGGGTTAGCGTTGCGTTGGCCTGCCGGCGTTCCGGGCTAAAAGCCCTTGGCCGCTTTTGAGCGGCAATTCCGGCGCATGAAGAATGCTGGCAGGCTGGTTCGTGCCCGATATGGGTATTTTCTTCGCCTCCGGCAATCGGAAGCAGCATGAAAACCCGGATCAGGCCTTGTTTCTCTTGGCCAGCACGTCGTCGATGACAGACATGGCCGCGAGAAACGCGGCTTCTATAGCCATTTCGCTGGTATCAAGCAAGTGCGCGTCGGCGGCCGGCTTCAAGGGCGAGTCGGTTCGGCCCATGTCGCGCTCGTCGCGGCGTTGGATATCGGCAAGGATTTCGGCGAAATTGGCCGTGCCGCCGATGCTTTCGATCTCGGCCAGCCGCCGTTGTGCCCGCACTTCGGCGCTGGCCGTCACGTAGAGCTTTATGTCGGCGTCGGGGCATACGACGGTGCCGATGTCGCGGCCGTCAAGCACCGCACCCGGCGGCGTCCTGGCGAAGTCGCGCTGCTTTTCGACCAGGATGCGGCGCACGGTCGGGAAAACCGCGATCTTCGAAGCCGCTTCGCCAACCGCATGCGCCGACAGCACCGCCCGGTCGAGTTTTGCCAGGTCGACCTGGCGCGCCGCTGTCTCGGCCGCCGAGACATTGTCGAGCGGCAGTGCGTGTTGAAGTAGCGCATAGGCGACGGCGCGGTAGGTCAGTCCGGTGTCGAGCAGGTTCAGCCGGTAGTGGTCGGCCAGCCGCCGCGCCAGCGTGCCCTTGCCGGCACCGGCGGGGCCGTCGATGGCGATGGTGAAGGTGTGGGTCATTGGCATGCAGACGCCTTACGCATGGAAAAAGGCCCCTGCGACTTCGTCATCCTAGGGCGTAGCGAACGCGAAGCGGAGCGAAGACCCTGGGATCCATGCCGTGACTTCAGCCAAAGAACGCTGCGGATCAGAATTTTGCACCGTCGCGGCGCGTTGAGGTCATGGCATGGATCCTGGGGTCTGCGCCGCGTCGCTGCGCTCCTTGCTTCGCCCCAGGATGACGAAGCACGGGATGTTCCCAGCCAATCTCCAAGGTTTGCGATTGCCACTTGTCACTCAATCTTCGCGCCAAGTCCCTTCATCAACCCCATGAACTCCGGAAAGCTCGTCGCGATCATCGCCTGGTCGTCGATCGTCACCGGCTTCTCCGTCGCCAGTCCCATCACCAGAAAGCTCATGGCGATGCGGTGGTCGAGATGGGTCTCAACGGTCGTGTCCCGCCCGTTGGGATGACCGCCCAGACCCTTGCCGCCCGGCTTGCCGCGCACGGCAAGCGAAGCTTCGCTCTCGGTGCAGTCGACGCCGTTGAGCTTCAACCCGGTGGCCACGGCCGAGAGCCGGTCGGACTCCTTCACCCGCAGTTCTTCCAGCCCCTGCATCAGCGTCTCGCCCTCGGCAAAGCTGGCGGCAACGGCCAGCACCGGATACTCGTCGATCATCGACGGCGCCCGCTCGGGAGGCACGGTGACGCCTTTCAGTTCGGAGTAGCGCACGCGCAGGTCGGCGACGTCCTCGCCGCCGGCATTGCGCGGGTTCAAGATGTCGATCTGGCCGCCCATCTCCTGCAGCGTGAAAAGCAGGCCGGTGCGGGTCGGGTTCATCAGCACATTTTCGATCGTGATGTCCGAGCCCGGTACGATCAGCGCCGCCACCAGCGGGAAACCCGCCGATGAAGGGTCGCCCGGCACCGCGATGGTCTGGCCGGTCAGCTTGCCCTGGCCTTCGATGAAGATGTGGCGCACGCCGCGCTCGTCGGTCTCGACCGACAGGTTGGCGCCAAAGCCTTTCAGCATCTTTTCGGTATGGTCGCGCGTCATCACAGGTTCGATCACCGTGGTGATGCCTGGCGTGTTCAGCCCGGCCAGCAGCACCGCCGACTTCACCTGCGCCGAGGCCATCGGCACGCGGTAGGTGATCGGTGCGGCGTGTTTTGGGCCATGCAGCGTGATCGGCATGCGGTCGCCGGGCGTGGCTTTGAGCACCTGCACGCCCATCTGGCGCAAGGGTTCAAGCACGCGCCCCATCGGCCGGCCGGATAGCGAAGCATCGCCGATGAAGGTCGTCTCCATGTCGTAGGTGCCGACTAAGCCCATGGTCAGCCGCGAGCCGGTGCCGGCATTGCCGAAGTCGAGCGGTCCTTCCGGCTGCAGCAGCGCCCCGTTGCCGGTACCGCGGATCACCCATTCGGCGCCGTGCTTCTCTATATGCGCGCCCATCGCCTTCATGGCCGCCCCCGTGCGCATCACGTCCTCGCCTTCGAGCAGGCCGGTGATGCGGGTTTCGCCGGAGGCGAGCCCTCCGAACATGAAGGAGCGGTGCGAGATCGACTTGTCGCCCGGCACGCGGGCCGTGCCGGAAAGGGCTGGTGACTTGCGGGCGATGGCCGGCTTGGCAGCGGCGGCGTGAGACATGGAATTTCCCTGGACGGATGCCGGCTGACCGGCGCTTTTCATTTGTTGCGGCGGTCTCGTATCACGGCGAGGCGAAATGGTCATCCCCATGGTCATCACTTGGCGCGAGGCCTTTCAATGCTTGGTTTTGTGACGCCGGCTTTTCGCTTTGACAGCGCTGCAAACTGTGGTTAAGGGGACCACTCTTTTATTGACGAGGCTTGGCCGTGGTAAAAACCGAACTTGGCACAAAACGTATCGACCCTGAAACGGGCCGGAAATTCTACGACCTGAACAAGGACCCGATCGTCTCGCCCTATACCGGCAAGAGCTATCCACGTTCCTATTTCGATGAAGGCAAGATCGCCGCCGTCGAGGAGGAGGAGGAAGTGGCCGAGAAGGAAGTGGACGCCGAGGACGAAGAGGGTGTCGAGGTCGTCTCGCTCGAAGAGGCGGAAGACGATACCAAGAGCGACGATCTTCCCGATCTCGGCGACGACGAGGATGACGTCGACCTCGGCGACGACGAGGATGACACCTTCCTCGCCGACGAAGAGGAAGAAGAAGACGACGTTTCCGACATGATCGGCGTCGGCGACGACGATGACGAGGTCTGACAAGGTCTCGAACGCGAGCCTTTGCCGGCTTTCACCGCCTGTGAAGAAAAAGCCGCCGATGAAGGCTTGATATCTGGGAAAGGCGGGGTTAGAAGCCGCCTGCACTAACGGCACGGTCTTCCAACCCGCGCCGATCTCTCGCCGGAAACGGCGCCGGCTGACTGCCGGGAGTGGGGCCATAGCTCAGTTGGGAGAGCGCTTGAATGGCATTCAAGAGGTCGTCGGTTCGATCCCGATTGGCTCCACCAAACAGTCTATTTAGGACAACCCTTTGAAGTGTACTGATCTGGCGTGACGTCTCCAGCTTCGCGGTGACGTCTGACTTGGGCTGCGCATCCGGATGCCCCCCTCATTCAACAAATCAGGGGCGACCGAGCTCGAACGGTCACGGAACGTCGGCGTCGAATTCGATGGCAAATCCCGCATCTATCGCGCTTCGCGCTATGTGGTCGCCAAGTTCCCAATCCGTGAGCTCGCAAAGCGGAAACATGTTTCTTACGGCGCGGATAATTTCGGATAGCGAAACGCAGGGGCTGTCAACATTGTCGATCAGGTAGCGGACAATCGCCTGGCGAAGCTCCGTGGAAACAGTCCTCTGCGCCAGCACAGACATCTCGGGTCTACGAATGGAGACGCGGTGCTGAGCCGTCTGGCTCTGCCGCGTCGAAGGCGACGGGCACCATGTGAGCGATGCAGGCCGCCGCCAGCATCTGCTCCAATTCGTGATCGGTGGCCTTGCATTTCGGCATAAGTGTTCGTATGGCGCGGATTGCTTGTGCAATGGAGAGAAAGCGGGCCTTGCCCCTGGAAAGGACATAGGCTTCGGCCGCTCCTTCCACCGTGATGGTGTGAAACGTATTGGTCATCAAGAATGCCTCCCTGAAATCCAAGCCAATACGACTTTCGACCAACATGCGGCGGTCTTCAAGCCTATGTCCGATTCCGGACAGTCAGCCGGCGATGCCGAAGTGACGCTGCTCCTCCTCGCCATATGCGCCGTGCGTGAGTTTTATCATTCCGGTGCGGTCGACAATCGTGATCTCGCCGCGCTTGGCGTGAACAAGCCCTCGATATTCAAGCATCTGGAGAGCCGTGGTAACGCCGGGGCGTCGGGAACCAAGCATGGTCGCCAGAAATTCATGCGTCAGATAGATGATATCTCCTTCGGCGCGGTCGTTGACCATAAGCAACCAGCGGGCCAGCCGTTCCTCGATTTTCGAGTGGCCATTGACCAGCGCCGTTCGCGAAGACTGGATCAGGAATTCGTGGGCGTAGCGAAGCAGTGACGGGCGAAGGGTCTGGCTGCCGGCGATCGCCATGCGAAGCGGTTCAACCGGCAGGGACCAGCCTTTGCTGGCGACCTGGATATAGGTTTCATTGGGAGACCTGTCCTGGCCGAGGACGACCGCAATGCCCGTCATGCCGTCATAGCCGATCAGGCCGACTTCGCTTTGCCGCCCTCCGGTCATGGCGGCGACCACCGATGCGATACCGGTCTCGGGGAAATATACATGCTCGATCGGCTGATATGCGATCTCCAGCCGGGCTTTGATGGCCAGTTCGACGTGATGCATCGATGGCCGTAAAAGCGCGAAATCCTCAGGCGTGAGGGTATTCAAAACACGGTTGCGAAAAGTCGATTGAGGCATGGCTCTTCTCCCTGACGGGCAAGAGCACGTACCTCTCACTGTCGGCTGCATCCGGATAAATGGCGGCCGATGGTCAAGTCTACGCCCCATAGGCGGGCTTGGCAAATGATTGCGCCCCGCGTCGGGCGAGGCCACCCTAAGACCATTCTTCCTGCGACGATCGCTTCCGGTCGCGGGTTTTCAGCCGAGAAGGTCGGCGGCGACTTCGAGCGTGTTGCGGAACGACGTCTCGAGGTGGTTTTCCATCGCCTGTGCCGCGCCCTCGGCATCGTGTCGCTTCAGGGCGTCGAGAATGGCTTCGTGCTGCTCGATCGTCTGTTCGCCATAGCCGGGCTTTGGAATGGCGAGGTAACGGCCGCGGTCCATCTGCGCCTTCGAGATGTCGACCGCCCGCCAGATCATCGGCAGGCCGCAGATTTCGGCAATAGTGCGATGGAAGACATCGTCGAGCTGGATCGCGGTCGCGTATCTGCCGCGCGATATGGCAAGCCTGTGCGCCGCCATATTGTCCTCCAGCAGTTCGGCGGATGCCGGCGTGAGCTTGACGGCCGCGCGCCTGGCGCTCTCCATCTCCAGGGTCCGGCGGATGATATAGGCTTCCTCGAGATCGGCGCGGCTGATCGGCGCGACATAGGTGCCGGTCTGCGCGAGGATCTTGACCAGGCCTTCGTCGCTGATGCGCTTGACCGCTTCCCGCACCGGCGTGCGCGAAACGCCGAGCGCCTCCGCGATGGCCACCTCGTTGATCACTTCCCCCGGCTTCATCTGTCCGACGACGATCAGGTTGCGGATCTTCTGATAGATCTGATCGCGGAGCGGCAGCGCCCGATTGAGGGTCGAAGGGTCCAGGTCCATGGCAAATCCATAGCTTCGTTCACCGGGAATGGTCAGATTATATTAGAATGTAAATCGGAATGGGAGCCTCGGTCGACGCGGACTGGCCGGCACGCTCGACGCTGGCGCAGCGCCCGCACGCACACGCTGCACGATCCGGTGCGCTGGAAACATTAGATCCTCGGCAAATATTTCCTCAACGGCGAAAATCCGCCGCTGCACGCCTGGAGCTGATTTATCACCGGCGGCCGGGACGAGCGGCACCGTCGAGCTAAGTGGCTTCGCCCCTGTCGGTTATCCCGGGTGAAAGCTTACCCGCAATTTACGACCATCGGCTACATCAGTTCCTGTCTGATTCGCCCGGGACAGGAACATCATGAGCAAAGCCCTCACATCCTTCGCACTGGTCGCGGTGCTGACCGCCTTGCTCATGGCGCTGAGCCTGGCGGTGGCAAGGCACGGCTATCCCTATGGCGCGATCGGTGTGAGACGGCTAGACGGCATCGCCGACGCCGGCACGTTCATTCCACTTGCAGCCGTCTATTTCTTCAGCGTCCTGCTGATGATGATCCTGCCGATCAGGGCAGCCAGCATTGTCCTGACCAACGCCGCGGACGCGGTCTTCTGGACCGTCATCATGCTGTTCGCGGCCATCCTTGGCTGCCTCGTCGCCAGGTGGGCTTTCGGTCAGCGGGATATCTTGTGGGCGGTGTTGAACTGGCGCTTCCTGTTTGCGGCCGCGATCATCGGCTGTCATTTCGTCATGAACGAGTTGCGCCGCAACGTGCTGCTGCGCAGCCTGTTCTTCGTGATCTTTGCCGCCGCCACGCTGGCCTGCCTGTTCTGGTCGTTTACGCTTTGAGCATGATCAGCGCTGGCTAATTTTCGGCGGCGATGTTGCCGACATCGATGCGCAGCTTGCTTTCAGGGGACGGCTACCGGGTGCGGGAGACGGTCTTCTCGACGTAGCGCGAGAAGTCCTCGATATCCTGGGGCGAGGGCTCCCGGCCGGTGAAGCTGCGCAGATAGGCGGCAACATGCGGCAGGCGGCTGCTCATCGGCTCGTTGAGTTCCAGCGAATAGTAGCCGATCTGCATGAAATAGAGCACGCGCGCGCGCACGAACGCGTCTTCCCCCTCATAGCCATGACGCATGAACATGTCGCGTATGGCATTGACGCGTTCTTCGTCGGCCTCATCGAGCGCACGCCGGATGGTCGGGGAGCGGCGCGCCCAGGCCCGGATCGCGAAATCCAGCCGGGGGTCGAACAGCTTTTCGTCCACCCAGCATTCGAAAATGCTCATCACCCCGCGAATGACAGTCGCGGAAGGGCGTTGGGCGCGCTCGACGATGAATCGGGTATTGGTCTGTCGCCAGTGGTCCAGCAACTGGTCGAGCAGGTCCTGGCGGCTCTTGAAATACCAATAGAAGCTCGAGCGCGAGACGTCGAGCTGCTGGCCTAGCGTCAGCACACGGACGCGTTCGACGCCATCCGAGATCAGGGTTTCAAGCGCGAGCTTCAGCCAGTCGTCCCGAGTGGCCTTGATGTTGCCGGTGGCGCCGGCACGCTGGATCGTCGTCTCGGGTGCTGCCATCAGCACGACGCTTGACACGCCGCATCGGGCAAATCAAGGTCGTGGACATATCTGTACAGGGCAATTCGACCTTGACCCGGAGCGCTATCCACCGATGTTAGCCGGATTGGTTGTCGACGCGGCACTGTCGCCGCTGCACCGAAGGCATGAGCATGGGCCGGGGACTTTTGTCGCGGCCTTCCAGCCCAGTGCGTGCTTTCCCGCAACGCAATTGTCTGGCAAATACCCCTTCAGACAGATGCGGCCGCGCGGCCAGCAAGCAGGAAGGCAAGGACATGACAGCGTTTCGAAAGAACCTCATCGATGGCGAATGGGTCGGCGATGCCGGGTCCCGCAACATCAATCCTTCGGATACGGGCGACGTCGTCGGCGAATATGCCTCGGCGGGCGTCGAACAGGCGAGCCAGGCGATAGCGGCGGCCAAGGCGGCGTTTCCGGCGTGGTCGCGCTCCGGTCCGCTGGCCCGTCATGCAGTGCTGAAAAAGGCGGCCGACGAGATCATGGCGCGCAAGGACGAACTCGGCCGCAATCTTGCGCGCGAGGAAGGCAAGACGCTGGCCGAGGGCATTGGCGAGACCATTCGCGCCGCCCAGATATTCGATTTCTTTGCCGGCGAAACATTGCGCCTGTCGGGAGAGGTGGTGCCAAGCGTGCGGCCGGGCGTCGGCGTCGAGATCACGCGCGAAGCGGTCGGCGTGGTCGGCATCATCACGCCGTGGAATTTCCCCATCGCCATTCCCGCCTGGAAGATCGCTCCGGCGCTGGCTCACGGCAACACCATCGTCTTCAAGCCGGCCGAACTCGTTCCCGAGAGCGCCTGGTCCATCGTCGACATCCTGCATCGCGCCGGCCTGCCCAAGGGCGTGCTGAACCTCGTCATGGGCAAGGGCTCGGTGGTCGGCCAGGCAATGCTCGACAGCCCCGACGTCAACGCCATCTCCTTCACCGGCTCGGTGGGAACCGGCAAGCGCGTTGCCGCGGCAAGTGTCGAGCACATGCGCAAGTTCCAGCTCGAAATGGGCGGCAAGAACCCGCTGGTCGTGCTCGACGATGCCGATTTGGCGGTCGCCGTCGATTGCGCGCTGAACGGCGCCTTCTTCTCGACCGGCCAGCGCTGCACGGCCTCGTCGCGTTTGATCGTCACCAACGGCATCCACGACCGTTTCGTCGACGCGCTCAAGGAGCGCATGGAAAAGCTGGTGATCGGCGATGCGCTCGACGCGCAGACCCAGATCGGCCCGGTTGTCGACGCGACCCAGCTCAAGCAGGACGAGGACTATATCGCCATCGGTGTCCGGGAAGGCGCCACGCTTGCCTTCGGCGGCGAGCGGCTCGACCGCAAGACGCCGGGTTTCTATCTCAAGCCGGCGCTGCTGACCGAGGCCACCAATGCAATGCGCAGTTCGCGCGAGGAGATTTTCGGCCCCGTCGCCAGCGTCATCCGCGTCCAGGACTATGACGAGGCACTTGCCGTCGCCAACGACACGCCGTTCGGGCTGACCTCGGGCATCTGCACCACGAGCCTCAAGCACGCCACGCATTTCAAACGCAACTCCGAAGCCGGCATGGTGATGGTCAACCTGCCGACGGCGGGTGTGGACTTCCACGTTCCCTTCGGCGGGCGCAAGGGCTCGAGCTTCGGCCCGCGCGAACAGGGCCGCTATGCCATGGAGTTCTACACCACGGTAAAGACCGCTTATACGTTCGCGGGATGAGTTGGCGCGCCGGCTGACCGGCCGGCGAACCGTCACCTCACCAGAAACCGGACCGGTGCAAGCGATGACGTTGCAGGACCTGACCTGGCTCAACCCGCCGCCGCATCACGCCATCGAAGGTGATGGCGTGCGTGTGCGCACCGGTAAGGAGACCGATTTCTGGCGCGAGACCTTCTATGGTTTCTGGCGCGACAACGGCCACTTCCTGTCTGGGCGGGTCGAGGGCGACTTCACCGCCGAGGTCACCGTCAAGGGCGACTACAAGGTGCTTTACGACCAGGCCGGGCTGATGGTCCGGCTGAGCGAAACACACTGGATCAAGGCCGGCATCGAATACACCGACGGCCTTGCCTATGTCTCGGTCGTTGTCACCAACGACACCTCGGACTGGTCGCTGGTGGCCATCGCCGCTGGCCCGGACGGCGTCAGGATCCGCCTGACCCGCCACGGCGAAGCGATCCGTGTCCAGTATCTCGACGCTTCCGACGGTCATTGGAAGCCGGTGCGGCTCGCCTATTTCCCGATCTCGAAGATGGTCGATGTCGGCATGATGTGCTGTTCGCCCCAGCGTGAAGGTTTCGAGGTCACGTTCTCCGGATTTTCGGTCGGCCCACCGATTGCGCGGGACCTGCACGACTGACGCCCGCAAACTATCTGGAGCCTCTGCACGAGGAGCTTCGGCGGGCGGCCGCCCCACCACGGGACGTGTAGGATTTCCAGCTTGGGCAGGCCGACCGGCCGGATGCCGAGGTCGTTTGCAAGGAGGCGCCACGAATCGAGCAGCATCCGGTCGCTCCTTTCGGGATTTTCGACGAGCTCCACACCAGGCAATCCGGCAGCGTCCGCACGGTTGCCTCGGGGATCGTCGGATAGACGCTGTCGGTCGCGGCTTCGGCAGACAGCACGTTGGGAATTCCATTGGGAGCGATATCGATCGGCACCTCGTGGCGAAAGGCCGATCAGCTTGTCGCAATGGTTTTTGGGGTTATCGCCTGGACCATGCCAGCCAGCGCGCCGCCAGGCGCCTGCGCAGGGAGGTGAACCGTGTCCGCCTGTAGGCGTCGCCCGCCATCTTGATGCCTTGCGTCTGTGTCGGGAAGGGATGGATGACATCGGCCAACGCATGCAATCCCACGCCCGATTGGATGGCGAGGGTCACCGTGTTGATCATCTCTCCGGCATGGCTGGCGACGACCGTCGCCCCCAGGATGCGGTCGGACCCCTCCCTGACATGGATCTTGACGAACCCTTCTTCCTCGCCGTCCATCACGGCACGGGCGACATCGTGCATCAGCACGGTGTAGGTCTTGACCGGAATGCCGTTGCCGCGCGCCTCCAGGGGGTAGAGACCGACATGGGCGATCTCCGGATCGGTATAGGTGCACCAGGGAATGACGAGTTCACTGAGCCTTTCGCGGCCGCGAAACAAGGCATTGCGCACGACAATGCGCGCCGTAGCCTCGGCGGTGTGGGTGAACTTGTAGTCGAGGCAGACGTCGCCCGCCGCGTAGATGTGCGGGTTGCTGGTTCGCAGATAATCATCCACCTTAATTCCGCTGGCATCGTACGCCACGCCAGCCTCTTCGAGGTCGAGACCCGCGACATTGGGTGAACGGCCGACGCCGGTGATGATCTCGTCCACCGAAATCGTCGTCGTGTCGCCATCCCGCATCAGGTCGGCGAGCTTGTTTGCCCCTTCCCTGCGCACCGCCACCACTTCGGTGTTCAGGCGCACCTCCACCCCCTCGCGCGCCAGCGCATCCGAAAGGATCTGAGCGGCGTCGCGCTCCTCGCCGGGCAGGAACATCGGATCGCTCTGCGCCAGGATGACTTTCGCGCCGAGCAGGCAGAAGGCCTGCGCCGTCTCGCAGCCAAGCGGGCCGCCGCCGATGACGAGGAGCCGCGGCGGGCATTGCGTAAGGTCGAACATCGTCTCGTTACTGAGATAGCCGGCTTCGACCAGCCCCGGAATGGCAGGGAAGGCGGGATGCGCGCCTGTCGCAATCAGCGCCTTTTTGAAATACAGCGTGCTGTCCGCGACCGCGACCGTATCGCGTCCGGCAAATCGCGCCTCGCCGAAATAGAGATCGATTCCTTCCGAAACCAGGATCGCGGCGGAATCGGCACGGCTGATCCGCTGCCGGATCTGCCGCATCCGTGTCATGGCCCGTTGAAAATCGACACGAAGATGGTCCGGGGGGTCGCCGCCAAAACTCTCGGCATCGCGCATGTCGGCATAAAGCCTGGCCGTGCGGATAATCGACTTCGACGGAATGCTGCCGACATTGACGCAGGCGCCGCCGACCAGTCCACGCTCGATCAGCGCGACCTTCGCTCCAAGGCTCGCCGCGTCATGCGCGGCGGTCAACCCTGCCGGCCCGGCGCCGATGACGACGAGATTGTAGGGGCCGTTCGGGATCGGGTTCTTCCAGTGCGGAGGATGCGCGCCCCTGATCAGTTCGACGTCGTTGCGGTCGACGGGGAAGGCGGCTCTCGTCGGTTCACCTGACATCGCGCCCCCCGGTTGCCGGCCGCGACAGCCACCCGCCGGTGAAGCCAGCCTTGCCCAAGCCGCGACGGATGTGGGGATTGGAGCGCATGAGCTCCCAAATCAGGCCGGAACGGTGGTTTTCGATCATCATCACCGCAATACCCTGGTCCAGTCCGTAATGGCCTTCCGACACCCAGCCGTTGCGGCCGAATTTTCGCCGGTTGGCCAATGTCGGGTTGAAACCGCTCGGCAGCCGGAAATTGTCGATCACGTCCGGGTAACGATCGACGAGGTGACGTAGCGCCGCCAGGCAGATATCCGGCGCGAAAGGCAGCGACGCCGGATAGGACCATGGCGCGATCGTGCCGTCATCCGGACCGAAAGGCGCGCCGCGCGCCGCATAACCGGAAAACCGGTGGCGCCGTCGCTGCACGCTGGCGCGGAAGCCGCCTGGTCCGTCGCCTGCCGAAAGGCCCCACAGGTTCTCGCCATAGCCGTCAAAGCCATAAGGATTGTGCCGGGCGTAATCGCGGTGAAGGTGTGTCGAGCGGCGGCTGTTTTCGAAATAGTCCGAATTCTTCTCGCGCATGAAAGCGTCGCGGATGCCGGCGAAATCGATCCAGGCATGTGAGAACTGGTGCATGAACAGCGGCCCGCCATAGAGCACGTCGTGGCCGTAGATGTTTTCCCATTGATAGGTCGCCGTCCAGGCCTCGTAGCTGCCGTCGGAACTCGGGCGGTCCGGTGAGGCCATGGACAGCACATAGAGGATCGTCGCCTCGTTGTAGCCTTCCCAGCCATAGTGCAGAAAGCCGCTCCTGGCCTTCCAGCCCTGGCGGAGCGTCGGGCTGCTGCCTTGCGCCCATCGCCAGTCGACGCGCCTGTAGAGCGCCTCGGCCAGTTGGCGGATTTCGGCCTCATCGTCATTGTTCCCGGAAAAATAGGCGCCCGCCACCAGCATGCCGGCGATCAGCAAGGCGGTGTCGACCATCGACAGCTCGCAGCGCCAGACGCGCAAACCGGTCCGCATGTCGAGGAAGTGGTAGTAAAAACCTTTGTGGCCGGTGACGTCGTGGCCGCTGCCTTGCGTGCTGGTCTGGAAGAAGCGTAGCGCCGCAAGGGTCAGCCTAGCAGCCGCGTCGCGCGCTATCCAGCCACGTTCGACGCCGATCGGATAGCAGGACAGGGCGAAACCGACGACGGCGATGCTGCACGGTGAATTGGGCCGCGACGTGTCGGCGACCAGCCCGTTGTCGGGGTTCACATTCTCCAGGAAATAGCCGAAGGCGGCGCGTTGATAGCGGTCCAGAAGCTCGTCATCGGCCAGCGCGGCGGGATCTGCTCTAAGCAAACGATGCAAACTCCAACATGATGATCGCGGCTCCCGTTGATCGCACATCACCGGCACGGTGGCCGGGGGGCGTCGCACCTGCCGGGCTCTCTCGTCGTGTCATGGCATTTCCCTGTTATGGCACGTTCATTGGGTCGTCAGCTCCCATAAGCCTGTCCAGCTCCAATCGTTGCTTCGTCACGCGGAGTTGTAGTTGGCTCGCGCCAACTCGGAACTGCCTCGATACGGCTCAATAAGTGGCGCGGCCGCCCGAAACGTCAAACACGGCGGCCGTGGTGAACGAGCATTCCTCCGAGGCGATCCATGAGATCAGCGCCGCCACCTCCTCGACCTCGCCGAAGCGAGCCATCGGTATCTTGGACAGCATGAAGTCGATGTGCTCCTGGCTCATCTGCTTGAAGATCGCTGTGCGTACGGCGGCCGGCGTCACGCAATTGACCGTCACCTTGGTCTTGGCGAGCTCCTTGCCGAGCGACTTGGTCAGGCCGATCACCGCCGCCTTCGACGTGCTGTAGGCGGAAGCGTTGGGATTGCCTTCCTTGCCGGCGATCGAGGCGATGTTGACGATGCGGCCATAGTTGCGCTCGAGCATGTGCGGCACCAACGCCTTGTTGCAGTAGAAGACGCCGTTGAGGTTGATGTCGATGACCATTTGCCAATCCTCGGCCGAATAGGACCAGGTCGTCATGTTCGGCCCGGTGATGGCGGCGCTGGTGACCAGTATGTCGACGCCGCCGAGGGCTTCGATAGTCGATTGTGCGGCGGCCTCCACACTTGCCGAATCCGCAACGTCCATCATCACCCCATGCAGGCCGGGAATAACGGCTTTCGCCTGTTCGATCTGTGCGGGATCGCGATCCCAGACGCTGACGCGCCCGCCTTCGTCGACGATCCTCTGCGCGACCGCCAGGCCGATGCCCGAGGCGCCGCCGGTAATCACGGCCGCGCGGCCGGCGAAGCGTCCCGCGAAATTCATCGGCATGTGATCCCCTCCCTGTCTATCCTGGCTGAAAGCCGATCTATGTGATGGCCTTTCCATTCGAGATTGTGAGATTACCGCCAGCCGAGTTCAAGTCGGTATGCGGTCGGATCGTCTGGGCCAACACCGGCCGGATTATGGGGTGTGATCTCTCGGCGATCGCCGCGCTGTAAGACAAGGTGACCGGATTTGCCATTGAGCATGGGGTGCGATAGGTTATATTGCACTGCACAATGGAGACGCCGTTTCTTGCACGCCCTTGTTTGCGGATATGCCGGCTGGTTTGCGACCTGCCGGTCCCGGGTCGTGTCGACGGGACCCTTTAGATGAAAATTCCCAAATCCCTGATCGTCGACCCCGAAAAGAATTCGGTCTATGGCAGCTTTGCCGTTGCCGTCTCGATCTGGGCGTTCTCCTATTCCGTCATTTTCGGCCAGGTGCTGATCCTGGCCTATTATGCCGTCTGGCTTCCGCTCATCCTGGTCGACTACCGCCGGTTCCTGCGGCAACTGTCCAGTGCCTGGCTGCCGCTGCTCTTCGTGGCCTATGTCTGCTTCTCCGTGTTCTGGTCGCAGGCGCCCGGCGTCACCGCCAGAACGGCGGTCCAGTATTTTTCGCATATCGCCTGCGCTTATGTCGCGGCGCGCACCGTCAGCGTGCGCACCCTGACGATAGGCGCCCTGGTCGGCATATTCTTCGTCCTGGTCTATTCCCTGAAGGTCGGTGGCTATTCCGAGGACGTGCTCGACGGCACCTATAATTTCGTCGGCGCCTTCGCCTCCAAGAACCAGATCGGTTTTGTCGGCTCGCTCGGCATCTATTTCTCCGTCGTGTTCCTTGCTTTTCTGCGGCGTGGCCGGCTGAGCTTCATGCTGACCGTGCCAGTCGTGCTTTTGTCGGCCTATGTGCTGGTCGTCTCGCATTCCGCCACCTCGATGGCCTCGATACCGGCCGTCCTGGCGCTTATTGCGCTCCTTGCGATGAGCAAGCTTTTGTCGCGGCGTTATCGCCGGGTGATCTTCCTGATCGGCGCCGGCATGATCGTCGTGGTGGCTATTGTCGCCCTCAATCTCGGGCTCATGGATTTCGTGCTTGGTATCTTCGGCAAGGATTCGACGCTCACAGGGCGGACCTATCTGTGGGAGCAGGGCTGGGACGCCGCGCAGCGCTCGCCGATTCTCGGCGTCGGCTATGCCGCCTATTGGGTGCAGGGTTTTGCCGAACCCGAGCGGCTTTGGAACGAATTCTACATCGCCAGCCGTACCGGCTTCCACTTCCACAACACCTATGTCGAGGCCCTTGTCGAACTCGGCTTCACCGGGGCGGTGCTGATATCGCTGATCTTGCTGCGCACGCTCTATGGCCATGTCGCAGCGGTGATCTTCAAGAGGTGGCAAGCCGAATCGGTGGTTCTCTTCGGCGTGATGGTATTGCTGCTCATCCGTTCCTTCGTCGAAGTCGAGACCCTCAACCCTTACATCATGGGCTCCTTCCTGATGTATTTCAGCTACTTCAAGCTGGCGCGGCTGCCTGTTACCCGCACGCGATGGTCCCCCGCCATCGAGCCGGCGAATGCGAAGGGCGGAGAGGCAACCTGGCCTCATCGTCCCGCGGCGGCCGAGTAATGATGAGGGGCCGCTAGAGCCGTTCCAGGAAAAGTGCGTAGCGGCTTTCCGTCCGGCGCTAATGCATGTCGCGCAAAAGTGACCTCGGTTTTGCGACAACGGCATGCATCAAGCAACGGCCTAAAGCGCGCCGCATGAATCCGTTTCGACGCGACGCGCTTTAGGTAAAGCTGGAGCGGGTCAGAGCCATTCCAGGAAAAGAACGTGAGACGGTTCTCCACCCGGTGTCGCGTCAACAGCCGTTCTGGTTTCCCGGTGAAGGAAATCCTGCCAGCAAAAACCTCCGCCCGGCAGGCCAGGCGGAGGTTCAAAGTCTTTGCGTTATGGATCGAACGCGACGGCCGCGCGAACTTCCGCTTTCCTACTGGCTGGCCAGCGGTGCCAGCTTGATCTTGATCACATCGCCAGGCAGCACCGGTGTGTCTTCCTTGGCGGCGATTTCGCTGGTCTTGCCGTCGACATTGCGCACCAGCGAATAGAGCAAGCTAGGCTGCTGGTCGTTGGTGATGGCGGCCGTCGTCGCCGGATCCGTGGCCTGGGTTATCAGGCCTTTTTGCATATTCACCTTCAGCGCGGCCTCGTTCAGGTCGGCTTCGGTCTGCTGCCGGTCGACGGCAAGCTTCGAGCTCAAGGTGTTCTGGGCGTCGATGGCGTCCTGCGTCGCCTTGCTGATAGCCTGCTTGGCGGTGAGGATGGCCGTCTCATAATCCAGGATCTTGCCCTGCAGGTCGGTGACAGACTGCTGAGAATCCAGAAGTCTCGAATTGGCGACCAGGCCCTTCTGGGCAAGCGGACCGATGCTGGTCAGCTGTTGCTGCGCCAGGTCGACCTGCTTCTGCTGGTTGACGATCTTCTTCTGCAGCGATTCGATTTCGGCCTGCAGCACACCCTTGAGATCGTCCAGCGCCTCGAGCTTCAGCTTCAGCGCCTTCTGGTCGGCGGTCAGGATCGTCATCTCGTCATTGACGATGGTCGGCAGGCGCGGATCGCCCTCGACCTCCTTCGGCGCTTCGAAGCTCGTCTTGCCAGCCATATCGGCGTCGATGCGGGCGCGCTTGACGATCAGTCGCACGCGCAGGTCGTCGGAAATATCGAAATTGCCCTTGGCTGTGACCAAGTCCTTGCCGAGCTGGGGACCGTAGTCGGCGTTGCGCCTGATGCCGCCGGCGACGCTGATCGCCTTCAGCACCGTAAGGTCGGGCACATAGGGAAATTGGCCGGGGTTCTGCACTTCGCCCGAAATGTAAAACGGCCGAAATTGTGCCATTTCGACCGAGGCTTCGGGCTTGTCCGACAAAGCGAGCTTGTGCTGCAGCGCCTCGCCGATCGCCGCGGCGATCTCCGCCGTGGTCTTGCCGGCCGCCGGCAGTTCGCCGACGAAAGGCACCGACAACGTGCCGGCCGGACCGACCGTGTATTGGCCATTGACCGACGACCAGTCGCGGAACGCGCTCTCGACGGTCTGCCATTCGGCAATGCGGATGGTGAGCTTGTCCTGGGAACCCAGACGGTAATCGTCGGCGGCGGCCAGCTGGGGGAAAGCGAGCGACATCGCAAGGCACGTCGCCACGAGCCGCGAGCGGCCGGAAAATGGGCCGCTGCCAAAGGCTTCCAACATGTCTATCTTCAACTGAACATTCCGATCCGTTTTAGCCCCATCGCCCGATGAGCTTGCCGCCCGATGCCTGGGTCAGGCCGGCCGATCAATAAGAGCCGCGTGACATCCAGACGGCCGGTACGGTCCTGATGATGATGCGAACGTCCTCGAACAGCGACCAGTTCTCGACATAGTGGCGATCGAACGCGACGCGGCTGTCATAGGAAACGTCGTTGCGGCCGCTGACCTGCCACAGGCCGGTCAGGCCGGGCCGGGACTTCAGATAATAGACGGCCGCGCTGCCGTAGATTTCCAGTTCGTCACGGACCACCGGGCGAGGCCCGACCAGGCTCATGTCGCCCTGGAGAATGTTGATGATCTGCGGCAACTCATCGAGGCTGAGCTTGCGCAGGACCGCTCCGACGCGGGTGACGCGTGGGTCGTTCTTCAGCTTGCGGGTCGCTATCCATTCCGCATTGGCCTCTGGATTGGTCGCAAGATAGGCAGTCAGCACCTTGTCGCCGTTCGGCACCATGGTGCGGAACTTGAGGCAGGAGAACAGCCGTCCGCCGCGCCCGATTCGGCGGTGACCGTAGAAAATCGACCCGCCATCGGAGAACTTGACGAGCAACGCTATCATGATGAACAGCGGGCTGAGCGCGATCAGCCCAGCCAGCGAGCCGGCGATGTCGAAGCTCCGCTTGATGAGGCCGCCGATCGGCGGCGGAAAGTCGGTGTCAGCCTGCGAAAAGTCCGCCGTGGCCGCCTTGGCAATATCCCTCATACGGAAACTCCATGCGTTGAACGAATGGTTTACCGCACGATACCAAAAAAATGCTGCAGCGCAACACACAATTTCCAACCCTCTTGAAATAGTCGCGTCATGAATTGACTAAATAATAAGCTCGCCCTGCACAAATTTCGAAATCTTTAGCACATTTGTGACAATAAATGGGCAAGGATAAAAAAATCAGGACTTTTTTGAGGCGATTCCTAGGCGACGCGTCCTCGGGGCGAGGGCTGGGAGCATGTCAGTGCTTTAGGAAGATGCCATATTCGAAACTATTCACCTAAAATACTGCTTAATATTATAGATTGTACTCGCAGCTTATGGCGGCTGCAGGTTGAGTGAATTGCGATCGTGTGCGTTGCAGCATGGCAGAGTCGAAGGCGTAAGCTCAATCAAAAATATGTGCGGTTGCCCTTGCCGCCTTCTGCTCGCCTTAATAGAATTGCAAATTATACCTGTCATAGTGACGATAGGTTGAAAGGCCGGAAGCAACCGGTCGGCAGCGGGTGACTCAACAAGCCCGCATGACAAGGGACGGCGCTCGGGTGGGGCTATCGTTGGATATGACCCGAGCCGGTTTATGGGCTATTGGGTATGTCGCTTCCAAAATTCATCGTTGGGATGCTCTTCGCGCTCGCGATCGTCGTTGCCTGGTCCTGGCTAGGTGGGGCTTCGCTTGGCACGACACTGATGCGTATCATCATCTGCGCCGTGGTCATCCAGGCCGGTTATTTCGCGGTTGTTTATGCCATGATCGCCAGTAGTGCGCCGACACCAGCCGACAGGCTGCGCGAAGCCGAGAGAAAGCAGAACTCCACCGAAGTGCCCAAGGGCGAGAAGCTTGGCAGCGCCCGGCGGGGCCTGCATTAGATCCCACGGGGATATCACCGTCCTCAGGCCACATCGGCGGGTTCAGTCTCCGATTGTTCTCCCGACAGCATCCGGGACAGCCGGCTGCCCGGCTTCGCCTTCAGCCGCTGATATTGCCCGACTTCCACGACGCGGCCCCCTTCCATTGCCACCACCCAGTCGGCGAAGGCGATCATCGATGGCCGGTGCGCGATGGTCAGGATCGTCATCGCGCCGCGCAGGCCGTCGATCGACCGGGCGATAAGCGACTGGTTCTGCCAGTCGAGCGCGCTTGTTGCCTCATCCAGGATGAGCAGCAAGGGTTTGCGCAGCAGCGCGCGCGCCAGCGCGATGCGCTGACGCTCGCCGCCCGAGAGGCGTACGCCGCGGTCGCCGACCACCGTCTCCAGTCCCAGGTCGAGCCGTTCGACGAATTCGCCGGCGTGCGCGGCGCGCAGTGCCGTCCACAATTCGTCGTTGCCGGCCTGCGGGGCGGCAAGCCGCAGGTTCGCCGCGATCGTGTCATGCAGCAGGAACACGTCCTGCGGCACATAGGCCACCCGATCGCGCCAGCGGCGGCGATTGCCGGCATCGATCTCGACGCCATCGACGAGGATCTTGCCGGCGGTCGGCTCGAGCAGCCCGAGCAGCATGTCGGCGATCGTGCTCTTGCCTGATCCGGACGGGCCGATCAGAGCGGTGACCTTGCCGGCCGGGAGGCCGAAAGTGATGTCGCTCACCACCGCCTTGCCGGTGCCGTCGTCATAGGCGAAGGAGACATCACGAATGTTCAGCCCCGTATCGAGCGACAGCTTGCGGGCGTCCCTGGGTTCGATATGGCCCGGTTCGCGCTCGGCGTCGAAACGTGCCTGCAGGCTACGCATTGCTGTGTAGGCGGGCAGGTTGATCAGCAGCTGCTGGGCCTGCGTCTGCATGTCCATGAAGCGCGGCGCGATTCGCATGAAGACCAGGAGCAGCACGACGATCTCGGCCAGCGACAGGTGGAAGCGGACCAGCGCCACGTAGATGAAGACGCTCAAGCCCACGACGCTCGCCACCTGGAACACGGCGGTGCCGATCGAAGAATTGCGGACATAGGCGATGTTGTCGGCCTTCATCTTTTCGAGCGTGGCCTGCAGCTGCGCGAAATAGCTGGCCTCGACATTCAGGCTCTTGGCCACCTTGATGCCGCCGAGAAATTCCGAGACCGTGCGGTACTGATCCTGGCGATTGGTCGTCAGGATCCGGCCGAAAGCGGTGGCGCGCGAGCGGAACGGCTGCAGCGCTATGAACATCACGATGCCGATGACAACGGCAAACGCCGTCATGACCGGCGAAATGAACATGGAAATCACGAGATAGCCCGCCAGCAGCACGGCGATCTGCACCAGCATCAGCAGGGAAAAGGCCGCCCCCTGGACGCGGTCTATGTCACCGGTCAGGGCATGGTCGAGATCGGAGCCGCGCATGCGCGTGAACACGCCCCACCGCGCCTTGCCGATGCTCTCGAACAGGTTCATGCGCAAGCGGTTGATGAAATCGAAGAGCAGCCTTGCCATATAGACTGACTTGAAGCGGTTGAAAGCTGCCTGCACGGCAATAAGCCCGACCAGCGCACAGAGCACCGTGGTCAGCTGCAGCGTTCCGCCTGGCACCAGCCAGCGCACAAAATCAATGTTCGGCAGCCTGACCGCGAAATCCTGGTCGGCGCGCCCGACCAGATGCAGCAGCGGCACCAGCAGCAGGATGGAGATGCCTTCGGTCAGGCTGCCGAGGATCAGGAACAACAGCGCCGTCCAGGTTCGCCGCCCGCCGATCTGGGCAATGACGGCACCGAACGCCGCGACATCGCGAAACAGCGACAGGCTGAAGACCGATGACCTAGGCATCTCCAGCCAGTTCCTTCTCGATCAGCGCTACGGCCTCGCCGATCCTGTCGATGCCCGTCGGAACGTCCAGCCGGCACACGCCGACATGGTTAGCGATTGCTGAACAGTGGCGAAGATGCATCGCCGCGAAATCGCCGGAGAGTGCAGCGCGGCCGAACCGCGTCACGTAGGAGAATTTGATGATGGCCGGCAAGGCGGCGATGTGAGGCAAGGGGGTGATCCCAGCCCTTTCGCCGCGCTCGAGGATGTAAATCCTGGCCGCCGGCACCTTGTTGCCGGAGAAGGCGCCGTGCAGGCGATGCTGCATTTTCTCGATCGCGGGATGCACTTGCGGCCGCACTTGCGCCTGCCCAAGCGAGATCGCCGCCGCGGCATCGGCGGCAAGCTTGATCTGCGGAAACCCCGGAACGATCATCGGCTGGTTCGGGTCTGCCAGGTCGATCGCCACGACGTCGTCGGTAAGCAGATCGTGTCCGGCCCGGACCAACGCGCTTGCCGTCGTCGATTTGCCGGCGCCCTTGTCGCCCATGAAGATGGCGCCCCTGCCGGTCACCGCAATGGCGCTGGCATGTAGAACCAGCAGGCCGCGCTGGTGCAGAAGCAGCGCCAGCACCGGCCCCAGCAGCGGGAATGCAAGCAAGGCGTCGTCGACGCCGGGCGCCGGCTGGACATCGATGCGGCGCGCGTCGCTGATCAGGAATGCGCCGACGGCCTCCCAGGCCAGATACTGCCGGCCGGGCTCGAAGCGGAAGACGGTCGCGGCCTCCGCCGAGGGCTTGGGCATATCGATCGGGCCGATGGCGATCTCGATGTCGGCCGCCGCCGGTTCCGCCGGCTCCAGTTCGGGCAGTGACACATCGGATGCGATGATCAGGCCGTAGGCGCGGTAGTAACGTCGTTCTCCCGCGATCCCGCCGCGCTGGGCAAGATGGTCGAGATCGCCGCCGAACGGCTCATGGCGAGACATCATGCGGGGCTCCCGCCATGCTGGACCTGCCGCAGCCACAGCGACAGTGAAGCCGAGCGCCAGACATACTGGACGTCGAGCGGTGCCGCCTGGTCCGGCTGGCGCAGCAGCCGCGCATAGGCGGCGTTTACTTCCGGCAGGTTGACATAAGGTGCGATGCGACCCGCATCGCCAACCAGCAACTGCTCCAGCAGGTCGCGATGATTGCGCACCATGCCGTTGACGAGATTGGCGGTGAAATCGATCTTGTCGCGCCGCCATTGGACCGCCGCCGGCAGGATACCCTCCATGGCCTGGCGCAACACGTAGCGGCCAAAGCCGTGACTGAGCTTCTGCTCGCCCGGCAGCCCCAGGCAGAATTCGACCAGCGGCTTATCCCAGAACGGATAACGCGGCTCGACGCCGAAATTGGCGGCGGCCTTGTCCAGAACCTCGAAAGAATGCGGGACATATCCGTTGGACAGGATCCAGCGGTGGCTGAGCGCGTCGCTGGCCTGGATGCTGGGCGGCATATAGCCGGCTCGGTGGAACCGGTCGATGAGCTCCGTTCGCCGGACAAGGTCCGGATTGATCAGGTCGCGCCAGCTCCGGCCACGCTGCGATTTGGCAGGCCTGCCTATCCTGTTCACGGCTCGGTTCCCCAGCTGTCTCAGCCTGGCGATGCGCCAGGCCGGTCCGTAAATGGTGAGAAACTGGAAATAGAGGCCGAGCGTGCTGCCGCCATAGGTGTTGGAGGCGCTGCGGACCTCGCGCCAGAGGTCCAGCCATCTGCCGCCATTGGCAAGCTCGTGCAGATGGCCATGTCCCTGCGAAACGACTTCGTCGCCGCCATGGCCGTCGAGCAGCACCTTGATGCCCTTGGCGCCCGCCGTCCGGTAGATGCCGCGGGTCAGCGTCAGGCCCGGCGCCAGGAAGGTGCCTTCCTGCTCCTCCAGTACCCGTTCGAACTCAGCGAAAGGCTCATAGTTGCCGACAGGGATCAGCGTCGGATCGGCCTTCTGCTGATCCAGCACCGCATCGATGAAGGAGCGCTCGTCCATCGACGAACCCCTGTCGAAAACCAGTGAGAAGGTCGGCAGCTTCGGCTTGCGCCCGGCCGCATTTTGCAGCCCGGCCACGCAGGCGATCGAGGAGGAATCGAGGCCGCCGCTGAGCATCGCACCGACCGACGGACTTCCCCGCATGCGATTTCGGACCGCTTGCGAGAACAGATGGGCGAATTCTTCCGCGGCATCAGACCGCGGCACCCCCTGCGATGGTTCGATCTGCCAATACCGGCGCAGCACCAGACGTTGCGCGCTGACGGTGAGACTGTGACGCGCCGGCAGGGCGAAGATGTCGCTATAGGGCGTGGATTGCGGGTCATCGGCAAGCCCGGCCAGGAATCCAGAAATCCGGTGCTCGCTGAGGCGCGCATCGACCCCGTCGAGGTCGAGCATTGGCCCGATCTCGGAGGCAAAGGCAAAGCGTCGCTCCGCGGCGTGGTAGTAGAATGGCTTGACCCCGAAATGGTCCCTCGCGCAGAACAAAAGTTGCCGCTCGGCATCCCAGACGGCAAAGGCGAAATCGCCTTGCAGATGCACGGGGCAGGCTTCACCCCAGCGCAGATAGGCCCGCATCAGCAATACCGCGTCGGCGACTGAGCTGTCCCTGATACCGAGCCTGGCGAGCAACTCGTCGCGGTTGTCGAGCCGGCAGTCGGCGGTGATGGCCAGCTTGCCGCCGGCCATGGTCAGCGGGCCGGGGCCGGCTTCGTCGGTCGTGTTCAGCCAGGCGTGGCCAAGCGCGATGCCGCTGTCCAGCCACCATGAGCTTCCGTCTGGGCCACGATGGCGCATGCGCGCCAGCATCTGCTGGATGCCGCTCGCCGCTTCAGCCGGCGCGGGGCCCTGTCGCAGCAGGATTCCGGCCACGCCGCTCATCGGCTGCCGTGGTCGACCAGATGGGCGAAACCATCGATGGATCCGCCAAGCACGATGTGGTTGTCGCTGACCAGCCAGGCATGCGCCTTCAATCGCTCGCCCGTGCCGCGCTCGATGCCGATGCGGACATTCGAGGCATTGCCTTGGCGCGCCAGGAGGTATTGGCCCGAAAGCGCCTGGGTCAGGCATGTGGCGCCCGGCACGAACCGTGCGGCCGCTGCAACCCCCCAGGCGACAAGCCGCAACTCGCCCATGCTGGCACATTGGCGCGCGTTGAGCCGTGTCACCATCCCGCGGACGCGGTTGTAGGAGAACAATGTCAGCCCGAGCCGGACGGCCGCGACCACCAGCAGGCAGCGGCACAGGAAAAACGCTTCCGAGCCGCTCAAGGACAAAACCCTCGCCAGGCTCCGCCCGCCAGGCCGCTGCTTCATCGGCCGGGGATGTCCCTGTGTCACAGGTCTTTGCTGCGGAACCACGGCCTTTTGTGACATCTGCCTAGACGAGGGCCTCATGCTCAAGCCTCGCAAGCCCGTTTTCAATCAAGCCTTTCAGCAATGCGTCGACGTCGGCCTTGCAGCGTTCGGCGTCGACATTGTAGCGAGCGAGAACCGCGCTGCGGATATCGGCGATCGATTTGGATTCCTGGATCAGTTCCCAAATGAAGGCCCCGACACCGTTGAGGCTGTAATAAATATTGGATTTCAGGTTGAGAAGCGCGAGGCCACTGCCGAATTCGCAAGCAACGGCGTCCTTGGTGGCCCTTACGCAATCCTGCTCGGAGGGGTTCCAGTTCATCCTAAAACCTCGTTTGCAACACACGGCCTACACGTCGTCGGTTCAAGGCGGAAAGTCGGGGATTTTCATCCCCGGCTCCATTTTGGTCTTGGATCCTGGAGGCCCAACGTCACTCCTCCAGCATCAGGCTGGTCTCAGGAGAAAGTCAGGTCGCCGATCGGGGTGTGCGCGGGAAACGACGCGTCGAGTGCCGTGTTGCCACCGCCGCCCTGCGTAATGGTTTCAATTGAACCATGTACCGTCAGGTTTGGCGTTTCATACTCATGCTTTTCAACATTCTGTTCCATTTTACTCTCCATTAGGACTTGAAACGGCCTGTCGATTGCCGTCAGCACTTTAATGCTGCATTGCAATAGCTGCATGGCAACATTTATGAGTCAAGCCTCATTTACCTTGCGTTAATCAATTATGGGTTGCGAACGTCACCCGGTATAAGAGACTCGCCTCTTTTGAGATAAGGCCGCATGCAATCGGCCCCTGCTGCCAGAAGCCCTGTAAACCTTTGATTCTACTATTTTAAGGGAAAATAACGCAGGCGATTGATTCTAGATGACACTAGACTATATCCCTCCTTTGAACTGACCGCCGCCGATAGCCCGGCGGTTGCAAAATTTTGCACTGCGAAAGGAAAGGCTTTACGGCGCCGCGGTTTTTAAGGATGCTTTGCTTCGCAGGTGCAGCATAGCGCGATGCGCAAACCGTTTTTTGGAGACTGTGCGCTCAATGGCCTTGCCGGAAAGCTCTTATGAAAGATTGCGCGCCACGGACTGCGCCAATGAGATCGCCTATGTGCAGGCCTGCTTACGATTGTATTTCGCAGGAACGGCCGCCTCGGCGGGCGAGGTGTCGCCGCCTGGCCTTTCCGTCGCTGTCGTCGCCGATATCGCCAGGCTCAACAAGGTCGGTACCTTCGTTCTGAAGGCCCTGTCGCGTGCGCCGGCGAATGACAGGCCGGCCGAGCTCTTCCAGTGGCTTGAAACCTATCGTAGAAGCACGGTTTCGATGAACGCCGCCTGCCTGATGGATTCGATGGCCATCAACGAGGCACTGCTCGACAGGCGGATTGATTTCGTCTTCCTGAAGGGGCCGTTCCAGCAGCATCTGCTTTACGACGATCACTTCATGAAGCCTGCAGGCGATGTCGACATCCTGGTCTCGCCGGCCGGGTTCTCGAAGGCACGCGAAGTGTTGCGCTCGATCGGCTACGAGGTGTCAGGCAAGTCACGTTCGGTCTGGTGGGTCCGCTTCCTCGGCGAACAGCACATGGTCCGCGGCAATGGGCCGAAATCATCCACGGTCGATCTTCATTACCGGCTTCAGCAGCCCGGCTCGCCCAGTCCCCGCGATGCCGACGGGTTCCTGCGGCGAAAACGGCTGGTCGAGATTTCCGGCGCCGAAGTCCCCTTCACGTCAGCCGCCGACACTTTGATGCTGTCCTGCATCAGCGTCGCCAAGGCCCTGTTCAACCGCGAGCCCTGCGCCGGCTATGTCTGCGATATCAGGGCCAGCGCCAGCCGACTCGACGAGGCTGATCAGCAGCGCGTGCTCGATGCCGCGGTGAACCAGGGACTGGAAGACACCTTGCTGTTCGGCCTGCGCGCCGCCGATGTGCTGCTGGGCGGCACCGGCACGCTTCTGTCGGAGCGGGCCAAGCCGATCCTGTCGCGCATTGGCAATGAGGATCTGCTCAACATGGTCATTGCGCCATGGCTGTTGTCGCTGCGTTGGCCGCAGCGGCGGACGGTGTTGTGGGAATTGTGCGGGCGGGCTCCCGTCCGCTATCTGGCCGAGGTTGGCTGGGCCGCGTCGGCGGACATCAGCCGCCGCATCTTCGAACGGCCGGCCAGTCCATGATGGCAGTGGGTATCGGGTACAGGGCGAGGGCAGAACGGAACCTGTGCAAGAGGCAAATTCCATGTCGATGACGAAATCCCAGGTCTGCGTGATCATCGCGGCCAAGAACGCGGCGCGCACCATCGCGGTCGCCATCGGATCCGCGCTGCGCGAACCGGAAGTGGCGGAGGTCGTCGTCGTCGACGACGGCTCTACCGACACTACGGCCGAGGTCGCCCGCTCCGCCGATGATGGCAGCGGTCGGCTTACCGTCATGCGCCTCGACGTCAACCGCGGCCCGTCCTTTGCCCGCAATGCCGCGATCGCCCGCTCACGAGCGCCGTTCGTCAGCATTCTGGACGCCGACGATTTCTTCCTCGAGGGCCGGTTTCGCAACCTGTTTGCCGGCGCCGACTGGGATTTCGCCGCCGACAACATCATGCTTATCAGAGATGACGCGACCGGTGACGCGACCAAAATCGTCGCCCCGGATTTTGCCGCCGATCCGGAATTCCTGGATTTCGAAAGCTTCGTGGAAGGCAATATCTCCAGACGCCGCGTGCAAAGAGGCGAGCTCGGCTTCTTGAAGCCCGTGATCAGCCGTGCCTTCCTCGACCGCCACGGATTGCGCTACGACGAAAGCCTGCGACTGGGCGAGGACTATGTGCTTTACGCGCGGGCGGTCGCCCACGGGGCACGGTTCAAGGTCATCCGCTCCTGCGGTTACGGCGCCATCGTGCGCGCCGATTCGCTCAGTGGCCGCCACAAGACGCAAGACCTGAAGCGGCTGGCCGATGCCGATCTGGCGCTGCTGGCCATCGACAGCCTGCCGGAAGGGTCCAAGGCGGTACTGCGGCGGCACGAGCGGCATGTGCGCGACAAATACCGGCTGCGCAATTTCCTCGACGTGAAGGCCGAGCGAGGCCTGGCTTCGGCCGCGGCCTACGCCTTCGCAAGCCAATCCAACCTCATTCCTATCGTCCAGGGGGTGGCATCGGACAAGCTCGAGGCGCTGTTTCGCAGTGTTGGCCTCGTGTCCAGGAACAAGCGCGTGCCGACGCTGCGTTTCCTGATGGACGGAACCAGCACGGGCAAGGGACGGTAAGGCGCGGGACCGTCCGGTGCTGCCTGCCGCCCGGGAGCGTGCCACGCAAACCATTCGATCGGATTCATGAGTTTACGAATTGGGTGGTTGCCTCGCGGCTCCAAGGATGGCAGTCTATGTTGCGATGCAGCAAATTGAACGGTCAGCCGAATTGGCCCCCGATCGGACTGGTCCCAAGTCTCTCTTCTTCGGAGAAGTGGACGCGGTACGAGTTTTTGAGCCCCGGTTGCGGGGATCGGCCAGTGGCCCGGACGGAAAGCCGGTCCAGAAAGCCGGCGATGACGGGAATTTAAGCTCATGGCCTCGATATTCGGCTTCAGATCAAGGGATCCTATCCGCGACAGGCAGGCAGACGTTGCGCGTCTCGACCGGCTGGCGAAGCTGTTCGAGCAGGTCGCGGCTGAAATCGATGCCGAGAAAACCAGCCTGGAGAGCCGCTACCGCAAGGAGGCGACCAACGCGGCTTTCCCAGTCGAAGCCGTGGAAAACGGTTCCGCCTCCGACCGCCGCGCGTCCGAGGTCAGCGCGCTGACGCAGTCGATCTTGAAAAGCGAGCGCCGCATCGCGGCATTGTCGCGCCAGGGCGGCATGGTGCGCGAGCTCCGGCATTCGCTGGATGTGGTCTTCGACGAGAACGCGGCCACCGATTCACCGGCCACGGTCGCATCGGCCTGGCGGGCAGGAGCCGGCCGGGGGTGAAGGCGGCGGCGCGGGACCGTTACGACGGAGGTGATGCAAGACTGGAGGAAGTCGGGAGGGTGATTGAAGAGGTCAAGGTTGGCCCGTTTGGAAGCGGTTCAAGCGTCGACTTTGGGTTGGGGACGCACAGCGCAAAGGTGAGTTTGTCATGAATTCGGATCCCAAAATCATGTCCACGACAGCAATCGACACCCCCCTGCATTTCGGCTGGCGGTCCGGCCTGGCAGTCGCTTTGCTGCTCGCCGCTCTTGGCAGCCTGCCGGCAACCGCGTCTCATGCGCAGGATGTCCAGTCCGCGCCCTCTTTCGTCGACGACTTCAAGAGTTTCGACCGCGAGCGCTGGTACGTTTCAGATGGCTGGACAAACGGCAGCCATCAGAATTGCACCTGGTCGAAAGGCCTGGTCCAGCTTTCCGACGGCGTTCTTTCGCTCGGTTTCGCGAAGCAGAAGACCAAGGATCGTGAGTTCGCCTGCGGTGAGATACAGACCAAGCAGCGCTTCGGCTATGGTACCTATGAGGCGCGAATGAAAACCGATACAGGCGCCGGCCTCAATGCGGCCTTCTTTTCCTATATCGGCCCGTCCGACAAGCAGCCCTGGGACGAGATCGATTTCGAGGTCCTCACCAAGGACACGTCCAAGGTGCAGGTCAACGCCTATATCGCCGGCAAGGGCAAGAACGAGAAGCTGGTCGACGTGCCCGGTGGCACCGACAGTGCCTTCAACGACTACGCCTTCGTCTGGGAGAAGGATAGTCTTCGCTGGTACCTCAACGGCCAGCTTGTGAACACCATCACCGATCCTGCGAAGCTGCCCAGCCATGCGCAGAGGATTTTCTTCAGCTTTTGGGGCAGCGACACGATGAAGGGCTGGATGGGAGCGTTCGCCGATCCGGGCCGCAAGCTTTCGCTGCAGGTCGAACGTGTCGCCTTCACCGCGCTCGGCCAGCCCTGCCAATTTCCGGAATCGCTGGTGTGCAGTATAAAGGAGTTCGGAAAGACGAATTGAACCGGCAGGGCCGAGAAGAGGCCCGCTGCCTGATGGGAATCAAACCGCATGAACTTGACGGTGTTTGGAATTGGCTATGTCGGCCTCGTGCAGGCGGCGGTGCTTGCCGAGGTTGGACACCAGGTCGTTTGCGTCGACATCGACGCAAGCAAGGTGGAGCGGCTCAACCAGGGCCTAGTCCCGATCTTCGAGCCAGGCCTTGAAAGCATCGTCAGGGAGAATCACGCCGCCGGCCGCATCAAGTTCACCACCGATGCGGCGGCCGCCGTCAGGCATGGCGAAATCCAGATGATAGCGGTCGGCACGCCGCCCGGCGAGGACGGTTCGGCCGACCTCAAATACGTGTTGACGGTCGCCGAGACCATCGGGCGCGAGATGGATACCGCCAAGATCGTCGTCGGCAAGTCGACCGTGCCGGTCGGCACCTGCGAAAAGGTGAAGGCTAGGATCGCCGAGACGCTGAAGAAAAGGGGGCGCGAGGATTTGCGCTTCGACGTCGCCTCCAATCCCGAATTCCTCAAGGAGGGCTCCGCCGTCGCCGACTGCATGAAGCCCGACCGCATCATCGTCGGCACCAGCAGCGAGGACACCGAAGCGGTGATGCGCGAACTCTACGCGCCCTTCAATCGCAACCATGAGAAGATGATCGTGATGGACGTTCGGAGCGCCGAATTCACGAAATACGCCGCCAACTGCATGCTGGCGACCAAGATCAGCTTCATGAACGAGATGGCGAACCTCGCCGAGCAGCTCGGCGCCGACATCGAGGAGGTGCGCAAGGGTATCGGCAGCGATCCGCGCATCGGCTACCACTTCATCTATCCGGGCCTCGGCTATGGCGGCTCGTGTTTTCCCAAGGACGTCCGCGCTCTGATCAAGACCGCCGAGGGCGTCAAATTCGACGCCAAGCTGCTGCGCGCCGTCGAGGAGCGCAACAACGACCAGAAATCCGTCCTGTTCGACAAGGTGCACCGCTATTTCAAGGGTGATCTCACGGGCAAGATCTTCGCGCTGTGGGGCTTGGCCTTCAAGCCCAACACCGACGACATGCGTGAGGCGCCGGCGCGTGTGCTGATGGAAGCGCTTTGGAGCGCCGGCGCGACCGTGCAGGCCTATGACCCCGAGGCCATGCAGGAATGCCAGGCCATCTATGGGCTGCGTGACGACCTGATGTTGTGCGGCACCAAGGAAGCGGCATTGCGCGGCGCCGATGCGCTGCTGATCGCCACCGAATGGAAGAATTTTCGCGCACCGTCCTTCGATGCGCTGAAGGCTGCACTGACCACGCCGGTCATCTTCGATGGCCGCAACCTCTACGATCCCAAGGTCGTGGCGCGCCACGGCATCGAATATCACTCGATTGGCAGGCTGGCCGCGTGAGCAGCTGAATACAATCACGACTGCTGTTAACCCGGCGTTGTGCGCTCCGCGCTCTGGGCAGTTTGCGCGACATGCATTAGGTCGACGGAAAATAGGCCAGCTTGAATTGGCTAGCCGGCCTTGAATTCGTGTAGCCCCGTGCAACGCGCCATCACTCCAGCTGAGCAGCGCGTCATCGTGGTGTGTGAATTGAGGCGATCATGTCGATCGCTCGACGCTCACGGGCTGGCCACCATGCCACTTCAATGGGACGCCGCGGGTCAATGCACGTCGCCCAAAAGTGATCTCGGTTTGGGAAGACGACATGCGTAAAACAAAGACCAAGCGTGTCGCCTGAATCCGTTTCGACGCGACGCACTTAGGCGGTTCGGGGCTTGGCCGAAAACATCTTGTTGAGATTTTGCACAGGGCTATCGACCATTCTTCGGAAAATATCGGCTACCAAAAGCGACACTGCAAGAACCATGGGCAGGACGATCCACGCAGGAGCACCAATCAACGTACCTATTTTGGCGACAGCGATGAGCACAGTGAAATGAGTGAGGTACAATGGGTAAGATATATCCCCCAGCCATATCAGCGGCGGCTTATCGAGGAAACGGCTGCTCCCGGGCGAAGCGAACGCCATAAGAATTATGAGGCCAGCACCAACTCCGGAGGAGATGTGGCTGAAAAGTAACCCGTCATAGATGATCCAACGAGCCTCCAAAAGAAGAATTCCCATGGCCCACATCAACGCAACGACAACGGTTGGATATTTGGCGATAGCTGTTTTCAGTGTGTCTCGATAGACGGCCAGGAAAGCTCCGCCGACAAAGATCGGGATATAAATGGAGGTCTGCAGAAGAGACTGCGTTACGCTGCTGGCGGTAAGGCTAAATGCTTCGGGCCAGATCGCCCCGGGCACCAAGAGGACCAACGACAAAGTTACCATGGCCTTTGGAAATTTCAGAACGCCCCAGACTATGAATGGCATCGCGATGGATATTCTTATCTCGTGTACGAGAGACCACATTATGGGCGATAGCGTCATATGTTGGGTCAGTCCTGTCATTAACAAATGACCCACGACGGACTTGATTGAAATCGCACCAGGTGGCATGTGCTGGAGCCATTCGCTGTATCCATCTCCGATGGGTTGAACGAAAAGAGCCTTTGATGCAATTATTGCCAGCAACAATGCGACGGCAAAGGGCATCCAAATTCGCACTATTCTCTTTGCGGCATAATTGGCAAAAGAATCCCGTGCCTTGAGAATAGCCAACGTCAAGACAAAGCCGCTTAATATGAAAAACACCAGTACTGCTTCGTGCCCACTCCAGAAGATGTGGAGCGGAGAATAGGTAATTACGTTTTTCCCAACGCCAGGTGAAATGGCGTGTCGCGTTCGGGTCTGCCCACACAAGCAAATCGATACCTGGAATTGCCAACACCAAGTGGCTCGTTAGTACGACGATAGCGGCAATTCCACGAATTGCATGCAGGGAATTGAAACGGTCTTGAGCCAATATTCGCGCCCTGAATTAATCGACATAGCGGCGGTTATCTAACTGCGAAGAAGTCCCGCTTGACATAGGCACGAAATGCCCGGCGCTGGGATATTCGAGTGCGAGCGCCCCGAAGGGTTGAAATCCTCGCACGCAGGCCGGGTGTCGGCTGCGGCGCGTAAGGTTCGACTTTGAAGACCGACGCAAGCTCCGGAAAGCGCTCCATGAGATCGGTATAAGACTTGTGGAAACGCCATCCCCATGGCGGGACGGCAGCCTTCCAGGGTTTGGCGGGGCCGGTGAAATGGATGATCTTTGGCGCGAGAATTCCGTGGCACTTGAGCTTGGCGTAGACATTGTGGAAATTATAGGCCGGCGAGAGCGGTTCGACATTTTGCTCAAAGACGGCATTGAGCGCACTCTGGTCGTGCCGAATGAATGTGTCGCCGTTGCTGAAGAATGCGTTTAGCGCTTTGGGACCATAAATGGCCCAAGTGTCCCGGTTGCATGCCAGCACTCCGGAGTTGAAGTAGCTCTGACGCGTGGCTCCCGCCAACACATCGAAATAGCCTTTAGGATTAAGCCCCAATCTATCGTCGGGATCGAGCCAGGCGCTACCCCTGCCGGCCGCGATCCAACCGTCCCGGACCCGATGCCGAACGAGCGGCGCAATGTCTCCAACGATTTGGATATCGCCATCAAGGTAAACGATGTTGCGATACTGCGACGGCAAATGGTCGGCTATCACGAGCCGCGCCAAAGCGGTGACTGGCACGTGGTTCTTGGCAAACGCCACGCCATCCGGTGGCACATAGGACGTGTCGGGCAGCGCGATGAAGGATATCGCCCGACCTGCACGGTTCTGAAGTGTGTCGATCAGTGCTGGATCGACACCGACCGTGTAGATCATGATGTCGGCCAACGCGTCGATGCCTTGCGCCGTCAACTGAAGTGCCGCCAGGAGTGACGGACCGAGATATCCGTTGTCGGTCACGAAGACGACCGCGGTGTCGTGCTTTTTCCCTGTCATGCCCACCGTCCAAGCAGGCGTGCGCCCCTGCCCATCAAAAGCCGCTTGCCCATGGCAATCAGTTCAGTTTCGGGTCCTACAGGTCGTCGCATCAAATTCCACTGCAGCAATTGCGCTCCGGCAAAAGAGATCGCTCCAATGGCGATCTGTGACGCGAGGTTCAAAATCATCTCGGATATTTCGACGCCGGATGGAAGCGCCGACCGAGAGACGAGCACGGCCGCGATCATGACTCCGGCACTTGCCAGGCTTCGCAGATTGGGGCGCACCTGTGCAAGATAGCCAATGCCGGTGAGTTGCCGCACGACCTGAAGATTGAAAAAGATGCCGATGACCCCCGCCACCGCTCGCGCGATTGCCACGCCGGCAAGTCCACCAAGCCAAAGTCCCACGACGACCGAGGGGACGCGCAGGATGAATGCCTGAACGTCACGCTTGAACAGCAATCGCGTGTCCCCCGTTGCCATCGCCAGCGGTTGCGCCAGGCTTCCCAGGGTTTGAATGGCAAACACGGCAGACAACGCCTGGATCACGATTACGGCGGGAAGCCACTTGTCCGTCATCGTCAGCCGGACCAATGGTTCGGCGATCAGCGCCATTCCGACGCCGACGGGCAATGCGATCATCGTGACGAGCGCTTGCGACGACTGGTAGACCTTCTCCAGGCCGCCGTCGTCGCGGTTCTTCACATGGGCGAATGCAGGAAACAGCACCGAGGTCAAAGGAGCGATCGCCTCGCGCGTCGGCATGGCGGCGAGATTGTCGCCCACCGAATAATATCCAAGCGGGGTCTTGCCGAGGAAGGCCCCGATCAGCAGATGGTCGAACCGCCAGTTCAGTGTGTTGATAGCCTGTGCAAGAGTCAGCCAGATGGAATAGCCGAACATCTCGCGCCAGTGCCGCAAGCCGGGCTTTGGCTTGAAGGGCGCGACTATATAGGAAATGACGAGGCCAGTGAAATCCGATGCCAACGTTCCCGCAACAAGCGCCCAGTAGCTTTTGAAGATGAACGCGAACACGGCCGACACGATGAGCCCGACAAGCTTCTGGGAAACTTCGACCAGGAATTGCTGCCAGAACACCAGGTCGCGCGTGAGGAGGATTCGACGCGGACTGCCAAGCCCTCCTATCAGTGTCGAAATTGCCAACGCCGCCAGCACCGGCGGCAAGCGCGGTTCCGCGAACGCCGATTCGGCCGGCATCGCGACGACCATAAGCATCGCGGCGACCGCCGCGGCACGCACCGCGCTTAGCGTCCAGGCGGTATCAAGATGTTCCTTGGTGGGATTTGGATGATGGATGAGCACAGCGCCGATCGAAATTTCGGTGACTGAGTTCAAGATCGCGAGCACGGTCCAGCCGAGGGCGACAATTCCGAAATCGCCGGGAGTGAGCAGCCGCGCTAGGACAAGCGTGCTTACCAAGCCCAGGAGATTGGTGATGAGCCGAGCCGCGGTGATCCATGCCGCGCCTTTGGCCAGTCTTCCCTTGATTCCATCCACGCGCCGGCGCCTCCAGTACACTCAGAACCGACACATCCCCGCCCGCGATCGATATTCGATCAATGTCCGATGCGATCGTTTTTATTCCCCGTCGGGTCAGGGCGCAAGCATTTATGCCGCAGTGCAGCATTAAAACGGATATGGCTATTGTGCACCGCAGTCGGTGGGGCAAGATGGAAAGAGCGACACACAAAAGGATCGACTTCTGATGACGCACCAGAAATGGCTGGAAGACCCCCCGCAAGGGAGCCGAACGACCGAAGATCTTCAAATTGCCTTGCGGCATCGTATCAGAGAAGTCTTGCTCCCGCTGATAGCCGGACGCGGCGAGCGCATCCACCTTATTGATCCACCGGAGCATCCCAACGTCGGCGACTGCGCGATCTTGTTGGGCGAATTGGATTTTTTCAAACGCGAGCTTCCCGGCAGCCAAGTGGCATTCCACGACTGGAGTACCTACAGCCCGTCATCTGACCGACACATCGAGCGCGCATCCGTTCTCTTGATGCATGGCGGGGGCAATTTCGGGGATATATATCCTCACCACCACGAGTTTCGTTTGAAAATCCTTCGACGCTTTCCCAATCGACCGACCATCCAGCTGTCTCAAAGCATCCATTTCGACTCACCGGCGGTGTTGCAGGAGACGCGTGACGCCATCGCCGCGCATTCCGATTTCACATTGCTGGCTCGTGACACAAAAAGTGAAGCTTTTGCCCGGGCGAATTTCGATTGCCAAGTGGTGCTCTGTCCGGACATGGCATTCGCCATGGACCGGATCGTCCGCAAGCCGGCAAATGTGGACGCGTTCTGCCTGTTGCGCACTGACAAGGAAGCGGTGGCGCCGCATGAAGAAATCAAGAGGCAGCTGAACCAGATGGGGCTTTCCGCGGAGGCGAGAGACTGGTTGGATGATCCCAGAACCGCGGCTCGATTGGGGGACATATTGTTCTCCAAATTCACGCGTAAGTTTCCTGCCGCCTATCCGCTGCTGGCGCCCTTGGCGCTTATCGCACGCCGACGCTACGCGGAGACCCGGCTGAGGGTGGGTATCGATCTGTTGAGTCGCGGGCGTATTGTGGTCACCGATCGGTTGCATGCTCATATTCTGAGCACGATTCTCGGAATCCCGAACGTCGTTTTCAGATCCTTCGATGCCAAAGCTGCTGCTTTTTACGACACCTGGACACATGCGGCGCCCATCTGCCGGCTAGCTGATGGTCCCTCCGACATGGTCCATGCTGTCCAAGCCGTGATGCCGCCGAAATGAGCCAGGTCATTGGAATGCCGGATTGCAGTTCTTCGCCGCATTACGCGGCGGTGATCCGCGCATATCAATGCACGCCGCTCCTGATCGAAGTGATAGAAGCGCTGCGAAGACAAAGCGTGCCTCCGAAACGGTTGATCATCGTGGATTCGTCGCGCGATCCGGCCGTATCCAGCGCGTTTGAAGAGCTTGGTGCGGATATCGTGACATATCCTTCCGAGGACTTCAATTTTTCGAAAGCGATCAATCTCGGTGTCGTGGTCAACGACCAGCCTCTCACGCTCATCATCAGCAGCCACATGCTCATTCGGGCGCCTGACCTGATAGCGAAAGGATGGGACGCTGGTATTAGTGGGGGCATGGAGATTGTCTACTGGAGGCATCCACCAGCACAGGATGCCCCACACGAGTGCCATACCGTTATGACCAATCACAACTTCAACGGCAGAAATGGCCTGTCCAATACCATGGCCATGATCCCTACTCGACTGCTGCGAGAGCGTCCCTTCCGGGAGGAGGTCTTTTCGGCCGAGGACCAGGAATGGACCAAGTACTATTTGGCATCCCGCCATCACGCGATGTTGCGCATCGACACCAGGGATGTCAGCTACAGCAATCCCAACCACAACGCCGAGACATGGAGCGAGACCAAGCTTCTGCGGGAGGAATTGGCAATTGGATACTTCGTCAATCGGCGGCTACTTTTGCCGGACAGGATCATCGCTCGGCTTCTGCGAGGTATTCTCGCCACTTTGCGCCGCCGACCAGAAAAAGCTCGAGTGCATTTCGGCTTTGCCTGGGCTATGACTAAAGCAAATTTCAAGCAACCAAGTGCAAAGTCGCGATATTTTTGAGCCGTGAAGCATCTCCCGGGTCGTGGTGGCTGAGATTTTTGGCGTTCGAAAGATCAGAACGGCTTTTTTAGTTTGAGGAACGGTGATGAGAAATTCTGTTGATGAAAATATCAACATAGTATGCGTGTCCGATACAAACTATGTACCGCATCTGGTTACACTATTGAGATCAGTCCAATCAAATTCTGGTCATGATGACACCTTCAACGTGCATATTATACATGATGCTATAAGTGAAGATTTGCAAAAATTAATATCGGCCGAATTGAGAGGGATGGAGGTTCGCTGGTATTCAATTGTTGGTCACGATGCTTTGACATTGCCTCCTCTTCTGCAAATAAGCCGCGCTACCTATTTGCGTCTTATCATGGACGAGGTTCTGGATGAATCGATATCGCGTCTCATATACCTGGATATCGATATGGTTGTGACGGGCAGTCTGAAAGAGCTTTGGCAATGTGATTTGGGTCACTGTGTTTGTGCGGCTGTTCCTGATCCTGGTATAAATATAGAAGCGTTCGCGCAGAGGTATAATTTGACCCTTCCCGGTCAATATTTTAACGCGGGGATGATGGTACTTGACATGCAGCGGGCTCGTATTGATGGAATTCTGAGAGGTGCATTGAATCTGTTGCTGGAGCATCCATCCAAGTTTGAATATGCCGATCAGGACGCCCTGAATGTTATGTTGTGGGGTAAGTGGAAGCAGGTGGATGCGACGTGGAATTTCCAGAGAGAGTTTATGTACGATGATCTAGCCGCATGGCGCGTGATGTCGAGAGATAGGCATACCGTGCCGAAAATCATCCACTTTACGGAGAGCGTTAAGCCGTGGAAGGCTGGAGAGTGGCACCCGTTTGCGTGGCTTTATTGGAAGCACCTGCTCCGGTCGGGATTCGCCGGGGAGGTCATGCGAAAGGAGAACATCAGGTATCGAGACATCATCAAAATGTGGCTTAAGTACCTATTCAAGAAACCGAATTTGGCTCGGGGCTCGGCCAATCCGTAGGGCGCCATCCTGCTTCGTGTCGATCCACGCATTTTATGCTGCAGCGCAATATGCACCGTGGACAAATTTATCGCCAGTCGATGGTCTTCCGCGGCCTGACTTCCCAAGCGAAGCTTCCAGAGCCAGCAAGCCTTTGAAATAATGTGACAAATCCATCCGGAGCGTGTGGTTCTCCTGACTGCTTGGCATTCGCCTTGATCAACGCACCGGGTCGATTTTTGCTACGCCGCAGCAAAAATGTTGCGATGCAGCAAGAGCTGTACTAGGCTCGCCTCGGGTGGGTCAAACAGCGGTCGAGTTTTCATGCTGCATGTCTTGTACCTTGTACACGATGTTTCCGATCCGGCGGTTCGCCGGCGGATCACGATGCTCCGGACAGGTGGCGCCCAGGTCACCCTGGCTGGCTTCCGCCGTACCGCCACCCCGGTTGCCGATATCGAAGGATTGCGGCCGGTCGACCTTGGCGCGACGCGTGACGGCCGATTCGCGCAGCGTCTGGCGGCCGTGGCGAAAACAGCAGTTTCGATAGGTTCGAAGCTCAAGGGCATGCCGAAGCCCGACATCATCATCGCGCGCAACCTGGAAATGCTGGCGTTGGCGCGCCGGGCAAGGTCGGCTTTCGGCGCCGCGGCCCCGATCGTCTATGAATGCCTCGACATTCATCGCCTGGTGCTCCGCGACGATGTCCTTGGCAAGGCGCTGCGCGCCACCGAGCGCCATCTGGCGCGGGACGTGAAGCTGCTGGTAACCAGTTCGCCCGCCTTCATCGCCAATTATTTCAAACCCTTCCGCCAGGTCGCGGCACCAGTGGAACTGGTCGAGAACAAGTATTTCGAGGCAGCGGCTGTTCTGCCTGGCGAACGCGAGGCGGTGGAAGGACCTGGCGCGCCGCCATGGCGTATCGGCTGGTTCGGGGCGCTTCGGTGCCGCCGCTCGCTCGAACTGCTGGCCGGCTTCACGCGCCGTATGGAGGGCCGGTTCGAGATCGTACTGCGCGGCCGCCCGGCACTTTCCGAATTCCCGGATTTCCATGCCTTCGTCGATGCCGAACCTTACCTGTCGTTTCGCGGGCCGTATCGCAACCCGGAGGACATGGCGGCGATCTATCAGGACGTCCATTTCTCCTGGGCGATCGATTTCTTCGAGGAGGGACAGAACTCCGAATGGCTGCTGCCCAACCGCCTTTATGAAGGCTGCCGCTTCGGCGCGGTGCCGATCTCGATGGACAACACCGAGACCGGACGGTTCCTGCGGCATCGCGATATCGGCGTTTTGTTGCCGCAGGCCACGCCCGAGGCGCTGGAAACAGCACTTGGCAGGATGGAACAACACCGCTTCGGCAGGCTCAAGGCGCGCGTGCTGGCCCACAATCCGAGGATGTGGAGCTACGATCGCGGCGACTGCAGCGCCCTGGTCGAGAAACTTCGCCGACTGACCATCGGGCGCGAGCCTTTCACAACCGAAGTTTTGGCCTAGGAGAAACATCGCCCGATGACGCAAGCGCCTGCCGCCAGCCTGATCGTGATCCCGTGCTTCAACGAGGCAACTCATATCGGTGCGCTGCTCGACCAGCTCTGCCCGGCGGCGGAACGGCTTGGCGCGCGGATCCTTGTTGCCGATGGCGGCAGCACCGACGGTACGCTGGCAATTGTCGGCGAGCGCCAGAAGAACGATCCGCGCATCATCCTGCTTCACAATGAAAGGCGCATCCAGAGTGCCGCGATCAACCTGGCGGTGTCCAAATTCGGCGAGGGCGCGCAATATCTGATCCGCATCGATGCCCATGGCGGTTATCCCGACGACTATTGCGACCGGCTGATCGAGGAGGCGCAGGCCACCGGCGCCGATTCGGTGGTGGTTTCGATGCTGACCAGCGGCAGCGGCACCGTGCAGAAGGCGGCGGCGGCGGCGCAGAACTCCAAGCTCGGCACCGGCGGCTCCAAGCATCGCCACCTCTCCGCCGGCGAGTGGGTCGACCACGGCCATCACGCGCTGATGCGGATATCGGCCTTCCAGGCCGTCGGCGGCTATGACGAGACGTTCAGCCACAACGAGGATGCGGAACTCGACTATCGGCTGAGGCAGGCCGGCTACAGGATCTGGATGAGCGGCAGGACGCAGATGGTCTACTATCCGCGTACTTCGCTGCGCGGCCTCTATTTCCAGTACCTCGGCTATGGCCGTGGCCGGGCCAAGAATGTGCTGAAGCACCGGGTGATCCCGAAGGTTCGGCAGATGGTGCCGTTGGCGGTCTTCCCGGTGGTTCTGTTGGCGGCCTTCTCCTTCGTGCACTGGATTGCGGCGCTGCCGCTGTTGCTGTGGGTGGCGGTGTGCCTGGGCTACGGCCTGGTGACGGCCATCAGTCAGCGCAATGCGGATATCGCGCTTGCCGGCGTCTCGGCGATGGTCATGCATTTCGGCTGGTCCGTCGGCTTCTGGCTGCAGCTTCTCGGCCTCGGCGCGTGGCGGAGGGCGGCGTAATGGTGGCTGGGGCCAGGAACCGCAGCATCGACATCGGCGTGTGCACGTTCCGGCGGCCGGAACTGGCCGACACGCTGCGCTCGCTCGCCGCGCTTGCCATGCCTGACGGCTTCGAGGTCGGCGTCATCGTCGCCGACAATGACGACACGCCGAGCGCCAGGGCGCTGGTGACGGCGCTGTCGCAGGAATTGAAGCTGCCGGTCCGCTACCGGCATTGCCCGGCGCGTAACATCTCGATTGCCCGTAACGCTTGCCTCGACGCCAGCAAGGCGGATTTCCTGGCCTTCATCGACGACGATGAGACCGCCACCGCCCACTGGCTCGCCGAACTGGTGACAATGGCTGAACAGAGCGGCGCCGCCGCGGTTCTCGGCCCGGTGCGCGCGCTCTATCGCCCGGATGCGCCGGACTGGATGCGCCGCGGCGATTTCCATTCCACCTTCCCGGTTCGCGTGCGCGGCGAAATCCGCACCGGATACACCTGCAACGTCCTGCTGCGCATGGGATCGGACAGCCTGCGCGACCGCCGCTTCAGCCTGGCGCGCGGCCAGACCGGCGGTGAGGACACCGAATTCTTCGACCAGATGCACAAGGCAGGCGGCCAGATCGCCTTTGCCCCGGAAGCATGGGTGGACGAGGCGGTGCCGAGGGCCAGAGCCGCGTTCGACTGGCTCAGCCGCCGTCGTTTCCGGGTCGGCCAGACGCACGGCCATCTCCTGGGCCGCAATGCCAGCGGCATCGCTCGGGTGAAGCAGGCCGGCCTTGCCGCGGCAAAGGCCGCTTATTGCTTTGCCGCCGCACTTCCGGTTGCCGCCAGCCCGATGCGCAGGAACCGCAGCGTACTGCGCGGCATCATGCATGTCGGCGTCGTCAGCGGCCTTGTCGGTGTCCGCGAACTGCGCCTCTACGGCCAGCCTTCACCAGAGGAAGGGGGCAAGCATGCAGCCTGATGGTGCCTTCGTCCCCGACGTTTCTTTTGTGATTGCCGCCTACAATGCCGAGGCAACCCTTGATCGGGCGATCGCCAGCGCCATCGCCCAGAAGGGTGTCAGCCTTGAAATCATCGTCGTCGACGACAAATCGCGTGACGGCACACTCGATGTGGCGCGGGCCTACCCCGAGCACATCGTGCGCGTCGTGGCGCTCGAAAAGAACAAAGGCCCCGGTGGGGCCAGGAATGCCGGGCTCGACGCCGCGCGCGGCAGGTGGATCGCGGTTCTCGATTCCGACGACGCCGTCTTTCCCGGCCGCATCGCCGCCATGATAGGCCGCGCCGAAAAGGCGGACGCCGAGATCGCCGTCGACAATCTCCAGGTCGTCCGTGAGGACGGTGTGATCGAGGACGCGATGTTCCCGCGCCAGTATCTGGAAGGTCTGCGCGAGATAACGCTCGCCACCTACATCGCCGGCAACGTCGTGTTCGAATCGAAATTCAACTTCGGCTACCTCAAGCCGATCTTCCTGCGCAGTTTCCTCGACGAGAACCAGCTGCGCTATGACGAGAAACTGAGGATCGGCGAGGACTACATCCTGTTTGCCGACGCTCTCGCCAAGGGCGGCAGATGCGTGGTCGAGCCTACTATCGGCTATGCCTATCATATTCGCAGCGGCTCCATCTCCCGTGTGCTCGAGCTTCATCACGTCGAAGCGATGCGCAAAGCAGATGCGGTATTCGCTCAAACCCACCAGATGGATGAGGCTGCGCAGGCAGCGTTCGCCCGGCGCGGCCGCAGCCTGCGCAAGGCAGCCTCGTTCCTGGCGATGGTTCAGCACATCAAGGCGCGGTCCCCGCTCAAGGCGATACGGACTGCGCTCAGCGACCCGGCGGCGGTCGGGCATATGGGCATGCCGATCGCCGTGCGGTTGCGAAGAGTAGCGGCACAGTTTGCCGTTGGGGTGGGGAGGTGAAGATGCAGGCACATGGAGGGATTTTTCGTGGCCTGTGAATGGACTGAAGTCGATCTCCTCAGAAGGAATTTGCGATGAAGAAAATCAGGAAGGCCGTGATACCGGTGGCGGGGCTTGGAACAAGGTTCCTGCCGGCGACCAAGTCGATGCCGAAGGAAATGCTTCCCGTAGTCGACAGGCCCGTCGTGCAATACGCGGTGGACGAGGCCTTCGAGGCCGGCATCGAACACATCGTGTTCGTGACGGGCCGCAACAAGGCGGTCATCGAGGACTATTTCGACCTCCATCCGGAATTGATCGGAACCCTGGAGCAGACCGGCAAGAAGGCGCAATTGCAGTCGCTGGAAAGCCTGCTTCCGGTGGCCGGCGCCACCTCCTTTATCCGCCAGCAATCACCGCAAGGCCTCGGACATGCCGTCTGGTGCGCGCGCGAGGTCATCGGCAACGAGCCCTTCGCCCTGCTTTTGCCTGACATGGTCTCCTTTGGAGGGCGCGGATGCCTGGCCGAGATCACCGACCTCTATGCCGAGACCGGCGGCAACGTCATCGCCGTCGAGCGCTGCGATCCGACCGAGACCAACAAATATGGCATCGTCGGCCGTGGCGCCGACATTGGCGGCGGCTTCGAGGTGACGGCCATGGTCGAAAAGCCGGCGCCGGTCAACGCGCCGTCGAACTTCTACATCAACGGCCGCTATATCCTGCAGCCCGAGATCTTCCAGCTTCTGGGCAACCAGCAACGCGGCGCCGGCAATGAGATCCAGCTGACCGACGCCATGGTCCGCCTGTCGCAGGAGCAGCCATTCTTTGCCCAGCCTTTCAAGGGCCGCATGTTCGACTGCGGTTCCAAGGAGGGGTTCATCCAGGCCAATATCGCCTTCGCGCTGGCGCGCGACGACATGAAGGGCCCGGTTTTCGAGATGCTCCGGGAGTTCGTCCGGACGCATGAACGCCAGGAAGAAGCCGCATAATGCCCATCTTTCGGGAGCATTGTCGGATGGCTGACGGCGGAGGGGCCGGTCGGCTCCTCGCTGTCCGGCACCAAGCGTGTGTCGCGTCCGCCAATGCTCCCGATCTTTCTGGGGCCCGCGAGCGAGACAAGCCAGAATTGGACCGAAGATGAATTATGCCAATTTTCCTCTCGACAAGAGGATGCCATTGCCGAATTCGGACGTAGGAGACGGCGACGACTTCATCGATATCGAGCGGCTGCTTGGCATGGCCGCACGGCAGGCCAAGGTGGTTGGCGTGTGCGCCATCATCGGTCTTTTCCTGGGCTTGCTCTATCTGCAGACGACGCCGCCAAAATTTGTGTCGGTCTCCAGCGTGCTGATCGATGAGGGCCTCAACAAGATCGTCGACGACATCTCGGCGGCATCGACAACCATGCAGACCGATTCGGCCATCCTGAGCCAGATCGAGATCCTGACCTCGACCCGGCTCGCCGCCGTGGTCGTCGACAAGCTCAAGCTCGACCAGAACGACGCGTTCATGAACCCGCCCCAGTCGGCGCTTGCCCAGGGCGTCGGGATGATCCGCGGTCTGATCCAGTATGTCCATCCGAGCCAGGCCACGCCGGGCGTCGGCGATATCTCCAAGCTCGACCCCGCCGCGCGCGATGCGCTGATCGCCACGTCGCGACGTGACTATGCCATCCTCAAGCTGCAGAACGAGATCCGGGCCGATCGCGTCGGGCGAAGCTACGTCATCGCGCTTGGCTATCAAGCGACGGATCCGGGTTTGGCGAAAGCCATCACGAAGGCCTATGCCGACGCCTATCTCGCCGATCAGCTCGATGCCAGCTTCGACGCCACCGAGCGCGCGGCGGTCTGGCTGCAGGGCCGGCTGACCGAACTGCGCGAGAGCTCGCAGCAGGCATCGCTGGCGGTCGAGAAATTCAGGGCCGAACACGGCCTGTCCGCCAACAGCGACGGCCAGCTGATGAGCGACAAGCAGCTCGCCGACCTGAACGCCCAGCTCATCGTGGCGCAGGCCGACACGGCACGTGCCAGCGCCCGCTACCAGCAATACAAGTCGATCGTCGACAGCGGTTCGGACAACGCTTTCAAGGACGCCGCCATATCCAGCGACCAGCCAAGCAGCGCAGTCATCGCGGCGCTGAAGACGCGCTATCTCACCGTCGCCAAGCGGCAGCAGGATGTGGAGGCGAATTTCGGCCCGCAGCATCCGCAGGCGGTGGCGCTCGCCAAGGAGAAGGCCGACATATCGGCGCAGATCTTCGGCGAACTGAAGCAACTGACCCAAAACTATCGCAACGAATATGAGGTGGCGCTGGCGCGCGAGACCGCGCTCAGGGCCAATGTCGCCGCCGCGCAAGGCAAGAGCTCCATCGACAATCAGTCGCAGGTGAAGCTGCGCGAGCTCGACCAGAAGGCGACGGCGCTGACCACACTCTACCAGACGTTCCTCGGCCGCTACGAGGAAGCCGCGCAGCAACAATCCTTCCCGGTCGGCAAGATCCGCATCATCTCGGATGCGTCGACGCCGCTTGCCGCCTCGAGCCCGCGCACCGTCATCGTGCTCGGCCTTTCGCTGGTGCTCGGCGTTCTGATGGGCGCCGGCTTCGGCGGGCTCAACGAGTTCAACGAGCGGTTCTTCAGGACCGGCGACGAGGTGCGCGACCGCGTTGGCCTCAAATTCCTCGGTTACCTGCCCACCATCGGCAGCAAACCGACGAAGGAAGACAAACCGGACGAGCCCGATCTCAAGGTCGCCAGATCGCCGGCCGCCATTGAAAGGCGCGCGCGAATGCGGGTAAGCATCGACGCTCCGGCGTCGATGTTCTCCGAAACGCTGCGCAGCGCCAAGATCGCTTTCGATGTCGTCATGGAAGGGCAAGCCAGCCGCGTCATCGGCGTGGTCTCGGTCCTGCCCGGCGAAGGCAAGTCGACGGTCGCGGCCAATCTCGCCGGTCTGCTCGCCGCCAACGGCGCCAGAACGCTGCTCATCGACGGCGACCTGCGCAATCCGGGCCTCAGCCGCAGCCTCGGCATGGAAGCCGAGCAAGGGTTGATGGAAGCCGTGGTGAGCGGTCAAACCTGGCAGTCCGTCGGCAAGATCGACAGGCAGACCAAGCTGGCGATCATTCCGGCGGTGTCGCGTGGGCATTTCTCGCACACCAGCGAGCTTCTCTCCTCGGCCGGCATGCGGCGCTTCATCGAGAACGCCAAGGAGACGTTCGAATACATCGTCGTCGATCTGCCGCCGCTGGGGCCGGTGGTCGACGCCAAGGCCTTCGCGCCGCTCGTCGACGGCTTCGTTCTGGTCGCCGAATGGGGCCGCACGCCGCGCGCCATGGTGCGCTCCATGCTGGAATCCGAACCCTATGTCGCCAACAAGATCGTCGGCGCGGTGCTGAACAAGGTCGATCTGAAGAAGCTGGCCAAATACGGATCGTTCGGCGCGTCGGAGAAATTCTTCGACAAGTACTCGAGCTACTATCTCGACAAGTCGGAAGTGCGGTCGAAGACAGCGGCCTGAGATAGGCCGCCGCTCTCATTTCGAGATTGCGCAAAGTTTCGGCCGTCCCGCCCTGCGGCCGTCACAAAAGTTGCAGCGCCGCAACATCGCGGAACGGTAGCGCCACCCAGATGCCGGCAGTGCTCCCTACACGCCGATGCCACGCGCCTTCAGCGCCGCCGTGATTTCCTCGAGGATGGCGGGGTCGTCGATGGTCGCCGGCATCGTCCAAGCTTCCTTGTCGGCGATCTTCTGCATGGTGCCGCGCAGGATCTTGCCGGACCGCGTCTTGGGCAGCCGCTTGATGGTCACCACCGTCTTGAAGGCGGCGACCGGGCCGATACGCTCGCGCACCAGCGCGACGACCTCCTTCTCGATGGCGCCGCCTTCGCGCGCGACACCGGCGTTCAGCACCACGAAGCCCAGCGGAATTTGGCCCTTCATCGCATCGGCGATGCCGACGACGGCGCATTCGGCGACGTCGGGGTGGGCGGCCAGCACTTCTTCCATCGCGCCGGTCGACAGCCGATGCCCGGCGACGTTGATGATGTCGTCGGTGCGGGCCATCACGTAGAGATAGCCGTCCTCGTCGATCATGCCGGCATCGGCCGTCTTGTAGAAGCCGGGGAACTCATCGAGATAGGCCTGGCGGAAGCGGGCATCGGCATTCCACAGCGTCGGCAGGCAGCCCGCCGGAAGCGGCAGCTTGACCACGACATTGCCCAGCGTGCCGCGCTGCACCTCGTGGCCGGCATCATCGAGCACGCGGATGTCGTAGCCCGGCATCGGCACACCGGGCGAGCCGTATTTCACCGGCAGCAGGCCGAGCCCGGCGGGATTGATCGTCATCGGCGAGCCGGTCTCGGTCTGCCACCAATGATCGACCACCGGCACGTTGAGCTTCTGTTCCGCCCATTTGATGGTTTCGGGGTCGGCGCGCTCGCCGGCGAGGAACAGCGTGCGGAATTTGGACAGATCGTATTTCGGCACGAACTCGCCCTTGGGGTCCTGCCCCTTGATGGCGCGGAAGGCGGTCGGCGCGGTGAACAACGCGACCACGCCATGCTCCGAGATCACCCGCCAGTAGGTGCCGGCATCGGGCGTGCCGATCGGCTTGCCTTCGAACATCACGCTGGTGCAGCCATGCAGCAGCGGTCCGTAGACGATGTAGGAATGGCCGACCACCCAGCCCACGTCGGACGCCGCCCAGAACACTTCTCCCGGCTTGACGCCGAACTCGTTGTCCATCGTCCATTTCAGCGCGACCATGTGGCCGCCATTGTCGCGCACGATGCCCTTGGGCTGGCCGGTCGTGCCCGACGTGTAGATGATGTAGAGCGGGTCGGTCGCCAGCACCGGCACGCAGTCGACATTGGCGCCGGCCGCCCGTTCGCGGGCGACGGCATCGGCATAGTCGATGTCGAAATGGTCCTTCAAATCGCAGCGCAACTGGTCGCGCTGCAGGATCAGGCAGGCGTCCGGCTTGTGGCGGGACATCTCAATCGCCTTGTCGAGCAGCGGCTTATAGGCGACCACCCGGCCCGGCTCCAGGCCGCAGGAGGCCGAGATGATCAGTTTCGGTTTTGCGTCGTCGATGCGGGTGGCAAGCTCATGCGAGGCAAAGCCGCCGAACACGACCGAATGCACGGCGCCGATGCGGGCGCAGGCGAGCATGGCGATGGCCGCTTCGGCCACCATCGGCATGTAGATGATGACGCGGTCGCCTTTGCCGACGCCGCGGTTCTTGAGCACCGAGGTCAGCGCCACCACTTCGCGTTTCAACTCGGCATAGGTGAACTTCTTCACCGTTCCGGTGATGGCGCTGTCATGGATCAGGGCGATCTGGTCGGCCCGCCCGCCGGCGACATGCCGGTCAAGGGCGTTGTAGCAGGTGTTGCAGGTCGCGCCGGTGAACCAGCGGCCATAGACGCCGGCGGCGGTATCGAACACCTTGTCCCAAGGCGAATACCAGTCGATGGCCTCGGCCGCCTCCGCCCAGAATTTTTCCGGGTCGCGTTTCCAGCCGTCATAGACCTCGTGATAGCGTGAAGCCATCCGTAACCTCCCCAGGAACGATTTGCGGTCCTCGGCAATAGCCTATGTTGTTTCTTCGGGCGATGTCTCCCTGCATTTTCGTCTCAGTCGGCCGTGTCTTGACCTGACACGCGCGGTGGCGTGCCGCTCTATGACGAAACCGGGGTTTCGACGATCCAGCTGGAACAGATTCTGGCCGGCAGCACGGCCGATTGTTCGGCGAGCTTCGATGACACCCAGCAAGGCGACACATCGGGCAAGGCGCTCGGTTTCCGGCTGACGCTGCAAGGCCAGGACGGCAAGCCTTTCAGGACCTTGCATGAGGACAAGGCCGTACCGGGCTCGAGGAACTGCCCGAGCTCCTACAGCCTGTCGCAATCCTATGAATACACACCGGCTGGCAAGCCGGCGGTGATCGTCGTGCTGGTGCAGCGCTTCAGCCAAGGCTTTGAAGGGCGTGATCGCCGCTTCATCGCCGTGGCCGGACAGCTCCGCTGAGCAATCCATCGATAGCCGTCTAACGAACAGGATTCGCTGGACAAATGTGGATTGCACTAGATCGGCAAGGCCACCAGCATGAGGCCGACACCGCCGAAGATCAAAATGGCTGTCGCAAGAGCTTTTCGATGACGTTCGAAAGTCGTTGGAGCCCGCTCCCAATTGTAACGCATACGCTTATCTCCCCAGGTCCCGGGGAGTTCTTACCTTACCCAAGGGAAGAAAAGCAACGGTCTTGCCGGTCAACGCACTCGCCTGCCGCGTCATTCCGACGACTGTTTCCGGGACGATTTTCGGCTCTGGATGAATGTTACAGCCTGACAAGAGCGTGCTGCAAGCATAGCGCTACACGAGCCCCCCGCCGGCCGATAGACAGCGCCCCACCACCGCGCTATCTCATTTCGGGGTTTTGCATCGCTTTTGGGGTTCGTGATGGAAATTGCCTCTGGAACGGTTCTGCGGCTGGCGGACGATGCCTCGGTTCAGCATGTCGGCGACGGCGCGGTCGTGCTTTTGGCGCGCAGCGGTCAACTCTATACCTGCAACGGCACGACCGAAGCTTTTCTCGACAAGGTGGATGGCGCGCGCAACCTCGGCCAGATCGTCGGCCTGCTTTGCGAGGAGTTCGAGGTCGACAAGGGCACGCTTGACGAGGACATGGCGGCGCTGGCCACCGATCTTGTTTCGGAAGGCATTCTCGCCGCTCCAGGACTCGATAGCTGAAAGGACTGCTTGATGGCGGACAGTCCTCTCTTGCGCGCCTTGTTTCGCTGCCATCTCTGGGCAAGCGCGCGGCTGATGCCGGTCCTCATTGCCAACCGCAGCTTCGAGGAGGTGCTGAAATGGGCGCCCCTCGCTTCGCCGACGCCCTATCGCGGCTTGCCAGCCCCCTACATTATCGCCCGTGTCAACCGTGCCGTGCGCCGTCCCTGGCTGATGCGCGACCGCAGATGCCTGCGGGAAGGACTACTCGGCCACCGTTTCCTGCGCCTTGCCGGCTTCGATCCGGAGTTGCGCTTCGGCGTCGATCCGAAGTCGCTGCAAGCGTCGCGGCTGTCGGCGCATTGCTGGGTCTGCCTCGACGGCAGGCCGGTGGTCAGCGACAGCCTTCCCGGCATGGTCGAGATCTATCGCCACCATGACCGCGCCTCGAAAGTGCGCGCCGCTTGACCAGACCTTGCGCCTTCTATGATCTCAACGGCCATGTCCTCGGCATTTCGGCCGACCGCGCCGGACTATGGCTGGGCTTCGACAGGATGCTCGCCAGCCTGCGCGTCGAAGGTTCGACCGAAGCGGATTTTCATCTGGACATCGTCGAGGCGGAAACATTGGACGAGACACCCGCCGGATCCCTGGTCTTTGACGGCGAGATACCGGACGATGGCTACTGCCGGATGATCACGGACGGCGCCAGCGTGCATCTGGTTTTGCCGGGGCGCCAGACCGTCGAGATCAACGAGAAGGGCTGGGCTCGACTCCGCATCGTGCCCGACAGCAAGGCCGCCTGGACGCCATCGATGCTGATGCTGGACGCAGCACTCGATGCCGGCGGCCAACATATGCTGCACACGGCGGGCCTGACGCTGCCGGGCAGCGACGCCGTCGTGCTGGTCCATGCCCCGAGCGGTACCGGCAAGACCACCACATCGCTGGCCTTGGCAACGCAAGGATTCGGCCTGTGCTCCGACGATGCCATGATCCTGGATGTCGCTTCCGCCAGGCCTGTTGCCTGGGGTTTGCCCCGCCACGTCAAGATCCATGAGAAGACCGCGCGGATGATCCCGCTTGTGGCGCCATGTCTCGGGCCGTCCTGGGACCGTAACGGCGAACAGGCTGTTTCGCTGGAAAAGCTGGGTGGGATCATAAAAATCGAGAACCCGACTGCCCGTCCGGTAGCAGCACTCCTGCACCTTGCGCGATCGGCCGACGAAGAAACCCGGCTCACGCCCATGGCCCGGACCGACGCGACGGTGGCGCTGGCGATGGACAATGTCCGCACCGGCATGACCGGCCTGCTGCCGCTGCAGAAGCGCCGGCTGGCGACGATCGGCAAGCTGGTCTCCTCGGTGCCGGCCTTCAACCTGGAAGTGGGCGCGCGTCCGGCCGATGCGGCGGCGCTGATAAGCGCCATATTGACGTCACGGGACTGACGGCCACTTCAAGCCGCGTATGGCCTGGCCTTGGCCAGCCGCTGGATCCAGCGGAACGCATCGCGACGCAGGCGCGAGCCGATCTTCTCCCGGGAATTGACCCTGAGCAGCGTGTTCGTCGTGATCAGCTTTTTGGCCAGCCGTATCGACAGGTCGGGCTTGATCCGAGCGGCGAGTTCGAGCGCATGCGATTCGTCGAACAACTGGCCGGTCACGTTGAGCACGATCGCCAGTTCGAGTTCGATGCCGGTCATGCGGGCGGCGTCGAGCAAGCGTTCCTCGGCTTTCGGCGACTGTAGCGCCCGTACGCCTTGCAGCACGTCGACACAAAGCTGCAGCCGGTGGAATTTATGCCCCCCTGCCGCATGCACGATGGCGATCGTCAAAAGGGCTGCCGGCGTGTCCGTCGCCTCGCCGTCAATGATGCCCAGCTCGCGAAAGCCCAGGGACAGGCGCCGCCGCATGCCGGTGTCGTGCACAAGGTCGCCATGCAGCTCGACCAGCAGGCTGGAGTTCTCCTTCTCCTGCCATTTGAACTCCTGCAGCTGGTAGGATTCGGCTTCGTTGCTGCCAAGCTCGAAGCCTGACGCCGCGATCACCTGGTTTGCCCGCGCAAGGTTGGCGGGCTCGACAAGGATGTCGATGTCGGTGAACGGCCGGTCGGAAATGTTGCGATAGAGTTTTCGCGCGAAGACCGGTCCCTTGACGATCCGCGCCGGAATGCCTTCCGCCGCCATCCCCTTCATGATGCGGTCACCATGATACTGCAGCAGCATCGAATGGCCGGTGGCGATCGTCGCCTTCTGGCGCAGATCATCCAGCTTGGATTGCAGGCCTGAATCTTGAGGCAGGCGCGCGTCGCCGCGCTCCCTGAGCTTACGCAGCATAATCGGCAGGACACCGTGGAATTCGGCATTGTCGAGCAACGCCGACAGTGCCTTCGCCGACAAATTGTCCTCGACCGCCGCGGCCTCCGGATCGGCCAAGCGCAGCAGCAGTCTTTCTTCGGCGAAGGTGAGGGAGGGCAGCATCAACCCGGGCAAATCCATGGCTAAGTGGATTGTCCAGAATGGTTGCAGAAAAGCGCGGCCGAAGCCAGCCTTATAGGCCCCAGCGCAGCGCGGCCGTGTGGACAGGTGCGTCCCACCAGTCCGTCAGTTCGTCGTCGAGCAGGGTCAGCGTGATCGAGCAGCCGGCCATGTCGAGCGAGGTGACATAGGTGCCGACCAGCGAGCGGGCAATCGTCACGCCATGCTTCTCGAAAATCCGGCGAGCGCTGTTGTACATCAAGTAGAGCTCCATCAGCGGCGTGCCGCCGAAACCGTTGACGAACAGCAGCGCCGGGCCTTTCGCCTGGCCATCCAGATCCCCAAGGATCGTGGCACAGATCTCCTGCGCGATCGCATCGGCGCTCTTCAAGGTGTCGCGGCGGCGGCCGGGCTCGCCATGGATACCGACGCCGAATTCCATCTCGCCATCGCCGATGTCGAAGGTCGGTTTGCCGGCCGCCGGCACGGTGCCACTGGTCAGCGCCACGCCCATCGAGCGGGTCGCGTCGTTGACACGCTCGCCCAGCGCCTTCAACGCCGGCAACGCCAGCCCGTGCTCGGCGGCGGCGCCGACCATCTTTTCCACCACCAGCGTGCCGGCGACGCCGCGCCGTCCGGTCGTGTAGGACGAATTCTCGACAGCGACGTCGTCATTGGTCACCACCTGAAGCACGCCTTCCGACATTTCCGCCGCCATGTCGAAGTTCATCACGTCGCCCTCATAGTTCTTGACGATGAACAGGCAGCCGGCGCCGGTGTCGACAGCCTGCGCGGCCGCCAGCATCTGGTCCGGCGTCGGCGAGGTGAACACCTGGCCGGGGCAGGCGGCGTCCAGCATGCCATGGCCGACAAAGCCGCCATGCAGCGGCTCGTGGCCGGAGCCACCGCCGGAGATCAGCGCCACCTTGCCCGGCTTGAGCATCTTGCGGCGGATGAATTTGTGCTCCTCGCCAAGCACTAGGATATCGGCATGGGCGGCCACGAAACCGTCGAGGCTTTCGGTCAGCACCGTGTCCACCGAGTTCATGAATTTCTTCACGGCCGTCTCCTCCCGAAATAGCCTGACATCAAGGGGCAATCAGCCACTCTTGCCGGTGATGCTGGTGACCTTCTGGATGAATTCGTTGATCGCGCGGTCGAGCGCCGCATTCTGTTTGTCGTCGCCGAAATCCGGCACGATGAGCGAAACGTGCCTTGTCTTGCGCGCGCCCGCGGCGACCGAGATCTTCCCTGGATGCGCCTGATGGTAGGCGGCGAGAAACTGGTCCCGCTCGGCCTGGCTGAAATGGCAGACGGAAAAGATGGCGGGCAGATGCTTCGACGGAATCGGGATCGAATAGGTGGGGCTCGAAATCTGCGTGACGAAACTGCGGTGCTTGCCGAGCGCGTCGGCAAGGCGCTGGCGCATGCCGGACGGACGCTGGTCGATGACCTGCGACAGGATCGTTTTGTAGGCGCGGATCGCTTCTTCGGAGCCGGGCTCGGGTTTGATATCGATCATGCCTGCCGCCTAGACCGGGACGTCCGCGATGGCCGCCTTGGCCATGGCGAGTTGCGCCGGCGCGACCGAGAGATCGCGCAGGCCGGCCTCCAGCAGCGACGGGATCGAGGCGGGGTCGCCGCCGGCATCCCCGCACAGGCTGACGGGAATCCCGGTTTCCCGTCCGAAGGCCGAGACCGAACCGATCAGCCTAAGCACCGCGGGATGACGAACAGAATTCAGGTGGGCCACAGCGGCATTGTCGCGCGCGGCCGCCATTACATATTGCGTCAGATCGTTGGAACCGATCGACAGGAAGGCGACGCCGGCGAACGCCTCCGGCGCGATGGCTACCGAAGGCACTTCGACCATGATGCCGAGCGGCGGCATTTCTTGCGCGATGCCGCGCGCGGCAAGGGCTGCCCGTTCCTCGGCGAACAGGGTGGCGGCGCGTTCATACTCTTCTGATGTGGCGATCATCGGAAACATGACTTTGAGATTGCCGTGTGGTGCGGCGCGCAGCAATGCCCTGATTTGAACACGGAATATGTCGAGCCTGGCCAGCGACAGCCTGATGCCGCGCAGGCCAAGGAACGGATTGCCTTCCTCGACGGTGAAGCCCGGCACCGGCTTGTCGCCTCCGGCATCGACGGTACGGATCGTCACTGGTTTTTCGCCGGCCCATTCCAGCACTTTGCGATAGGCGCGATACTGGGTCTCTTCATCCGGCAGCGTCTTGCCGAACAGGAATTCCGTGCGCATCAGGCCGACACCGTCGCAAGTCGCGATGTCGATGGCCTCGACATCGCTGGGGTCGGCAATGTTGACCTGCACCCGCACCGCGGTGCCGTACTTCGTCGCCGCAGGCCGTGCCAGAAAGGTGCGCGCGTCGCCTTGGCGGGCGGTGAAGGCGGAGGATGCCTGCCGGAACGAGCCGATCTCCACAGGCGAGGGCGCCAGAACGATATTGCCGTGCTCCGCGTCGAGCAGCGCGATGCCGGCAACAGCGGTGAGCGGCTCGCGCAGACCCACGACCATCGGCACGCCACGCGAGCGCGCCAGCATGGCGACGTGGCTGGCGGTGCTGCCTGCCTCCAGCGCGATGCCGCCGCCATGGCTCCAGTCGGTTTCGAGAAAGCGCGTCGGCGCGATGTCCTCGCCGTGGAGGATGGCGCCGGCCGGTGCCGTGCTGCCACCGTCCTCGGTCAGGGCGCGCAGCACCTGATCCCTGATGTCGCGCAGGTCCGTGGCGCGGGCGCGGAAATAATCCTGGTCCGAGGCGTCGTAGCCGGCGATCTCGGCATCGAGTGCCTGCCGCCAGGCCACGTCGGCGGGTTTTCCGGAAGCGATCGACGCGAAGGCCGGTCCGCTAAGCGCGTCGTCTTCCAGCATGGCGAGGTGGAATTCGAGTATGCCGGCGGCATCGCTGTCGGCGGTTTCGATCATGGCCACGAGCCGGTTCACCGCCTTGCCGATCGCTGCCTCCAGCGACATCTTCTCTTCCGCAGCGCTTGCCTTGCTCGCGTAGATGCTTGCAGGCCGGCCGAGGTCGAACAGAGGCCCCTCGGCATAGCCGGCCGAGGCTGGAACACCCTCAATGCGCATGGCCCGCATTCCCAGCGGGCAGGCCAAGGCATGGATCGCCCTCAAGCCGAGCGGACATGGCCGGCATCCTCGTCGAAATCGCGCTGCACCAGTTCGATCAGCGCGCGGACAGCATCATCGGCACCATCGCCTTTGGCCCTGATGTGCAGCACCGTGCCCTTCGGTGCCTTGGCCGCCATCACCTTGACGATGCTCTTGGCATCGAACCATGGGCCGTTGGCGGCAAGTGCAATTTCCACGTCGGCGGCAAAGCTCTTGGCCAGCTTGGTGAACTTCACCGAAGGACGCGCATGCAGGCCCACATCGTGGGTGATCAGGACGGTCGCTTCGGCGGTTTCGGACATGTCTTCAAAAATCCCGTTCACTCACGACGGCGACAATTCGTGCGCCGTCGCGACCACTTCCCGCAGCGAGGCGCCGCCGGATGCCTCGGTCGCCGCCATCACCGCGCCCTCGACGATCGGCGCGTTGCAGACGATGATTTTGTGCGCACGCGGCTCGCCGATCATCTCGACCGCCATTTCACTGTTGGTCTCGGCGCCGCCGAGATCGACAAGGACGGCAACGCCAGCTTCCGACCAGGCCCTGTCGATGGCGCCCATGATCGCCTCGACATTGGTGCCGAGCCCGCCATGGCCATTTCCACCGCACCACGCAAGCGGCACTTCGTCGCCCACCATCTGGCGTACCATGTCGGCCGTGCCCTCCGCGACCAGCGGCGAATGCGACACGATCACGATCCCGACATTGCTCATGCTTTGTCCCCGATGATTTGCGCCACCGTGCGCACCAGCAGCGCGGTCGAGCGCGCGCCGGCATCCATATGGCCGATGGAGCGGTCGCCGAGGAACGAGGCACGGCCGCGCAGCGCCTTCATCGGCACGGTCGCTTCGGCCGCGGCGTCGGCGATGTCGGCTATTTCAGCCGCCGTCTTTCCCCCGGCCAACGCGTCACGCACGGGCTGCAGCACATCGAGCATTGTTTTCTGGCCGACTTGTGACTTGCCGCGCGCGGCCACCGCTTCGATCGCCTTGCCGAAGGCAGCCGTCAGGTTGGCATGGTCGGGCTCCGCCGAAATCTCCTTGCCGAGCGCCATGAACAGCGTGCCGAAGAGCGGACCGGAGGCACCGCCCACCGTCATCACCAGCTTGGTGCCGATCGCCTTCAGGGCGTCGGGCAGCTGCTTTGCCGCGAACGCATCGGCCTCGGCGCGCACGGCTTCGAAGCCGCGCTTCATGTTCAGCCCATGGTCGCCGTCGCCGATCGCCTGGTCGAGCGCCGTCAATTCCTCGGCGTGAGCGGCAATCGTGTCCGCGGCCGCCGTGATCAGCCTCGAAAGGTCCAGCGCCGTCATGTCGCCCGAATTCCCGGTTTCCACCTTGCCCGCAGTAGCGAAAGAACGGTCGTTCGACAACTGGTGCATGCGTCAGGCCGTGACAAGCAGCGTGGCGGCGGCCGCGAACACTTCGGCCACGGCATGGGCGCCGGGGTCGACCACGCCGTGCAATTTGGCGCCGACATAGGCGGACCGTCCGGCCTTGGCCTTGTCCATCGCGGCTGTGGCCTCGGCGCCGCGTCGGGCCGCTATCGCGGCTTCCTCCAGACCCTTGCCGTCGAGCGCCTTCAAGGCCGGCTCCAGCGCGTCGACCATGGTGCGATCGCCCGGTTCTGCGCCACCGTAGAAGGTCATTCGTTTAAGCCCGGCGAGCAGCCCCTTGGATAGCTTCGCATCACTGTCCATTGCCTGCGCCGCCGCCGTGAAGAAGATCGATAGCAGCACGCCGCTGGAGCCACCCATCGAGGCGCTCAGGATATCGCCCATCGCGCCAAGGGTCGCGGCCGGCCCGGCAAGCGGCAGCGTATCGAGCCGTTCGAGGATGCTGCGCGCGCCGGTCGCCACGGTCGAGCCGGTGTCACCGTCGCCCGCCCTGGCGTCCAGTCCGTTCAATGTCGCTTCCAGCGAAATCAGCCTTTCGCAGACAGTGGCGATCAAGCGCCTGGTGCCTTCATCCTGGCTGGCCTTGCGCGCCTCGCCTTGTCCGGCTGCCTTGGTCATAGGTTCGACAGCAGGCGCAACGACCGGCTTTGCCGGCATCCAGGCATGCGGGCCGACGGGTGCCAGCAAGGCAGCCTCTCGCGCCGCATCGAGCTTGATCAGCGACAGTGAGAAACCGTTCATGTTGAGCGCCGTCATCAGCGGCCCGGGGCCGATCGTCAGCTTGACGGTCTTGGCGAGCGGCGAGGCAAGCACCGCATTGGCAACCAGCGACATTTCGAGCGGAGGCACCGAGCCCAGATTGTTGATCAGCAAGGCATAGGTGGCCGTCGGGTCGAGCCGCACCAAGAGCCGCTCCGCCATAACAGCCACAAGCCGGTCGGCGCTTTGCACCGCGATGCGCTCAACGCCGGGCTCGCCGTGGATGCCTAGTCCAAGCTCTCCATCGTCGGCGCCGAACCTGTCTTCGTGCTGTTGGCCTGGGATCGAACAGGACGACAGCGACATGCCGAGCGAGACGATATCCTTCGCAGCCGCACGTGCGGCTGACACGATCTCGGCCAGATCGCGGCCGGCTTCAGACAGATGGCTTGAGATCTTGTGCACGAACAATGTGCCGGCAACACCGCGCGGCTGGGCGATATCGGGCAGCGCGATGTCGTCGGCGACGATCACCATTTCTATACGAAAGCCTTCGGCGCGCGCCTTCTCGGCCGCCAGGCCGAAATTGAGCCGGTCGCCGGTGTAGTTCTTGACGATCAGCAGGCAACCCGCCGGCCCGGTGACCGCGCGGATGGCCGCCAGCACCGCTTCGACGCTTGGCGAGGCAAAGATCTCGCCCGAGACGGCAGCCGTCAGCATGCCCTTGCCGACGAAGCCGGCATGCGACGGCTCGTGCCCGGCGCCGCCGCCGGAGACGATGGCAACCTTGGACTTGTCCCAATCGGCGCGCAGCACGACCTTGATCTCGGGATAGCCGTCGAGGCGCGCGAGGTCGCCTGAGCCAATGGTGCGCAACAATCCGTCCAGCGCCTCGGTGACGATCGTTTCCCTGCGGTTGAAAAAGTGCTTCATCGAATTCGTCCCGTATTTCGCAATCGTCAATCAGAAGCTGGCATCACCTTGGCGGGGATGCCGAAAACCATTCACATCAGTCGTTGTCCGTCGGCGCCGAAATAGAGCGGCGACCGGTAGCGGATCATCACTTTGTCGCCTTGCGCCAGATCCGTGTCGGGATCGGTCAGCGTCACTAGTTTCTTCGGCCCCACTGTCACATGCAGATGGTTCTGGTCGCCGAGATGTTCGACCCAGTCGACGACGCCGTCGGCATGGCCGTGCATGGCTTTCTCGATAGCCAGATGCTCGGTGCGTGCGCCGATCGTCCTGGTGCCGGCCGGCGCGCCGCTATCAGGCAGAAGCCCCGTCGGCAGAAGATTGATCGCGGGCTGGCCAAGCCGTGCCGCGACATGCAGGTTTGCCGGTTCGGAATAGATGGTTCGTGGTGAGCCGATCTGCACCAGCACGCCGTTGGCGAGGATGCCGATCCGGTCGGCCATGGTCATGGCCTCGATCTGGTCGTGCGTGACGTAGAGCATGGTGGCGCCGAGCTCGGACTGGATGCGTTTCAATTCGAGCCTGAGATCCGCGCGCAGCTTGGCGTCCAGAGACGACAGCGGCTCGTCCATCAGGTAGATGGACGGCTTGCGCACCAGCGCGCGGCCGATGGCGACGCGCTGCATTTCGCCGCCCGACAATTTCGTCGACCGGCTGGCAAGCTTGTGATGAATGCGCACCATCTTCGCCACCTCCTCGACCCGGCGGCGGATCTGGTCTTCCGGTATTTTCCGCGCCGGCGAGCGCAGGGGGAAGGCGAGGTTGTCGAACACCGACAAATGCGGATAGAGCGAATATTGCTGGAAGACGAAAGCGGTGTCGCGCTCGGCCGGCGACAGGTTCGTGGCATTGTGGCCGCCGATCTCGATCGTTCCGGCATCCGGCCGCTCCAGCCCGGCGATCAGCCGCAGCGTCGTCGTCTTGCCGGCGCCGGTCGGTCCGAGCAGCACGACGAATTCGCCGTCCGTTATATGCAGGTCGAGACTGTTGACGGCGGTCTGCTCGCCAAAAATCTTAGTCACGCCCTTGATGCGCACATCAGCCATACTGCACTCTCCGCTCCGAAGCAGTATCGTGGATCGCCGTCCTCACCGCGCGCCCGGAGCCCTTGTCGAACAGCGACAGCCGCGCGCTGTTCAGCGTCAGGCCGACATGGTCGCCGGTGTTGAGCCGAATTTCGGCCGGCACGCGCGCCTTGATGATGCCGTCCGCCGTCTCCACCGCCACGATCTGCGTGGTGCCGAGATATTCGGTGCCGTAGATCGCGCCGCGCAGCTTGGAGGCATCGTCGAAGCGGATGTGCTCGGGCCGGATGCCGAGCGCCATGTCGGCCGGCGCGATGTCCTCGCGCACTTCCGGCACCGCTACCTTGGCACCCTGGACGACGATCTCCTTGGCACCTTTGGCGAGCCCGCCGCCGAAGCCCAGAAAATTCATCGGCGGCGAGCCGATGAAGTCGGCGACGAACATGGTAGCGGGGCGGTCGTAGATCTCGCGCGGTGTGCCGAACTGCTCGATAACGCCGTGGTTCATGACGGCGATTTTGTCGGCCATCGACATCGCTTCCATCTGGTCATGTGTGACGTACACAGTCGTCGCATGGATACGGTTGTGCAGCTCGCGCAACTCATGGACCATCAAATCGCGGAATTCGGTGTCGAGGGTCCCCAGCGGTTCGTCCATCAGGAAGCATTTCGGCCGCCGCACGATGGCGCGGCCGAGCGCGACGCGCTGGCGGTCACCGCCCGCCAGTCCCGAGACCGATTTGTTGAGCAGATGGTCGATGCGCAGAAGCTTCGCGGTCTCCTCGACGCGGGTGCGGATCTCGGCCGACGGCATGCCTTGCGCCAAGAGCGGGAAACCGATGTTCTTGCGCACATTCATGTGCGGATAGAGCGCGAACAGCTGGAAGACAAAGGCGATGTCGCGCTCGCGGGCCCGGAGCATGGTGACGTCGTCGCCGCCGAGCAGGATCTGGCCGCGCATCGGCAGCTCGAGCCCGGCGATCATTCGCAAGGTCGTCGTCTTTCCGCAACCCGATGGTCCGAGCATGACGAAGAACTCGCCGTCCTCGACGACAAAGTTGGAGTCCTGCACCGCGACGAAATCGCCGAAGGCCTTTCTCAGATGTTGGACGCGGATTTCGGCCATGATTATTCCGGGAATTTCGAGACGACGATGAACATCACCGTGCCGGCAAGCATGGTGATGAAGGAATAGGTGTAGAGCGACAGCGCGAAGGGCTGGAACAGCATCAGGAAGCCGATGGCGATCAGTGCGGTCGCGATGTTTTCCATCAGCCCGCGCCTTGCCCAGCGCGGCCAGCGCGACTTGCGTTTGATGGGCTTGGTCATGCTCATTTGCGTACCGCGCCGAAGGTGATGCCGCGCAGCAATTGCTTGCGGAGCAGGATGGTGAAGACAAGGATCGGCACCAGGAAGATCGTCGTGCCGGCCGCCACCGCCGGCCAGTCCTGTCCGCCTTCGCCGATGATGGTCGGGATGAAGGGGGGCGCCGTCTGCGCCGTGCCCGAGGTCAGGAGCGCGGCGAAGGCGTATTCGTTCCAGGCGAAGATCAGGCAGAAGATGGCGGTCGCGGCAATGCCGGTGGTCGCCTGCGGTACCACGGTGCGCCAGAAGGCCTGCAGCCGCGTGTAGCCGTCGATCATGGCGGCTTCCTCGTATTCGCGCGGAATCTCGTCGATGAAACCTTTGAGCAGCCAGACCGCCAGCGATACGTTGACCGCCGTGTAGAGCAGGATCATGCCGAGCGCGGTGTCCGACAGCCCAAGCTCGCGGTACATCAGATAGATGGGGATGGCGACCGCGATCGGCGGCATGAAGCGTGTCGACAGGATGAAGAACAGAAGGTCGTCCGCGAGCGGCACCTTGAAGCGCGAGAAGCCATAGGCCGACAGCGTGCCGAGGAAGACGGCGCAGAAGGTCGAGCCGAAGGCGATGACCAGCGAATTGATGAAGCGCGGCAGGAAGTTGGACGGGCCGGCGATCACCATGTTGCGCTTGCGCACCGTCTCGTCGCAGAAGCCGGTCGCCGGTCCGAGCGAGTTGATGTATTCCGGCGTCTGCCTGGTCCGCGTCGTGAACAAATTGCAGTAGCCCTCGATGCTGGGCTGGAACACGATCTTCGGCGGATAGGCGATCGAGTCCGGCGGCGTCTTGAAGCTGGTGGCGAAGATCCACAACAGCGGCACGATCGAGATCAGCGCGTAGGCGATGATGATGGCGCCGGCGATGCGCTTCGAACCTGCCGAGGGGGCGACGACCGAATGGGCAGTGGTCAGGCTCATCTCTGCTTCACCTTGTTGAGCGCCTTGACGTAGATGTTGGCGAGACCGAACACCGCGACGAACAGGATGATGGCGAAGGCTGACGAATAGCCGGTGCGCCAGCTTTCGAAGGCCTGCCGCTTCAGCGTGATCGAGGCCACCTCGGTGGTGGAGCCCGGTCCGCCGCCGGTCAGCAGATTGACCATGTCGAACATCTTGAAGTTCTCGATGCCGCGAAACAGCACCGCCAGCATGATGAAGGGCAGCGCCATCGGCAGGGTGATCGACCAGAACTGTCGCCAGTTGGAAGCACGGTCGACCTCGGCCGCCTCATAGATGTATTCAGGGATGGAACGCAGGCCCGCGAGGCAGATCAGCATCACGTATGGCGTCCACATCCAGGTGTCGACGATGATGATCGACCACGGTGCCAGCGAGACGTTGGAGAGCATCTGGATGCTTGTCGGCGGAATGCCCGACACGAACGAGATCACATAAGAGAACAGCCCGATCTGAGGCTCGTAGAGGAAGCGCCAGAAATTGCCGACCACCGCCGGCGACAGCATCATCGGCACCAGGATCAGCGTCGTCCAGAAGGCGTGGCCGCGGAACTTCCTGTCGATCAGCCAAGCCAGTGTGAAGCCGATCAGCGTCTGCAAGAGGATGGTCCAGAACACGAAATGCGCCGTCGTCTGCATAGCGATCCAGATGTCCTGGTCGCCGAGGATGCGCTGGTAGTTGGCGAAACCGAGGTTCTTCACCACTTCGTTGGGGCGGTTGGCGCGGAAATTGGTGAACGACAGATAGATCGCCCAGAACAGCGGGAAGATATTGATGGCGAGTAGCAACAGGATCGTCGGCGAGATGAACAGCCAGGCGAGGCCCTTGTCGCTGATGCCCCGGACCTTGCGCGCCAACGGTTCCGGGGTTGACCGGGCAACGTTCTCCGCGGTCCGATTGAGCATGGTAAGTCCTGCTTCGGTCACTTGGGCGTCTCTGTGATGGAATTTATCTGAACCGCGTCCCGTGCCAAGGTCGGCACGGGACGCGGCGGTCACAGCTCGGGAGGAGCCTGGATATTGCCTCGCGGCTACATCTTGCCATCGTCCTGGAAGACCTGCGTCCAATCCTTGACCAGCCCGTCGAGCGCATCCTTGGCCGAACCCTGGCCGGCGACGACATAGTCGTGGAAGCGCTTCTGCGACGCCTGCAGCAGCGGTGCGTAGCTCGGCTCGGCCCAGAAGTCCTTCACAATGGCCATCGAGTCGAGGAAGGTTTGAGCATAGGGCTGGCTGGCCGGGAATTTCGGATCCTTGACCACCGCATTCAGGCAGGAATAGCCGCCGAGCGACCACCACTTGGCCTGCACGTCCTTGTTGGCGAACCACTTGATGTATTTCAGCGCCGCTTCCTGCTTGTCGGAATAGGACACCACCGAAATGCCCTGGCCGCCGAGCTGGGCGAACTGGTCGCCGTCCGGCCCCTTGGGATTGACGAAATAGCCGATCTTGTCGCCGCCGACATTCTCGTCCTTCTGCAGGCCCGGCCATGTGAAGGCGAAGTTCATGTGCATCGCCACCTGGCCGGATTTGAAGGCATCGACGCCTTCACCCATGTAGCTGTTCGAGGCGCCCGGAGGGGTGCAGCAGTCGTAGAGCGCCTTGTAGAATTCCAGCCCCTTCACCGATTTCTCGGAGTTGACGAAGCCTTCCATCTCGTAGGGCTTCTTCGGGTTTTCGTACTGGAAGCCATAGCTGTAGAGCACGTCCATGGCGCCCATGGTGATGCCTTCGGAACCGCGCTCGGTGTAGATCGAGGCGCCATAGACTGTCTTGCCGTCGACCTGCCGCTTCTGGAAGAATTCGGCGATCTGCTTCAACTGTTCGAAGGTCGTAGGCGGGCCGAGGTCCCAGCCATACTTCTCCTTGAACTCCTTCTGCAGCTCGGGCTTGGAGAACCAATCCTTGCGGTAGGTCCAGCCGACAACGTCGCCCATGGCCGGCAGCGCCCAGTAATTGGGCGTGTTCTTCGGCCATTCCGAATAGCCGACGACGGTCGCCGGCACGAAGTCGTCCATGCTGATCTTCTCCTTGTCGAAGAAGTCGTTCAGCTTGACGTAGTGGCCGTTCTCGGCCGCGCCGCCGATCCACTGGCTGTCGCCGATGATCAGGTCGCAGAGCTTGCCGTGTGAGTTCAGCTCATTGAGGAAACGGTCGGCATAGTTGGTCCACGGCACGAATTCGAATTTCATGCCGACGCCGGTTTCCTTGGTGAAATCCTTGGACAGTTCGACAAGCGCGTTGGCCGGGTCCCAGGCGGCCCAGCACAGCGTCAGGTCTTCAGCGTGCGCGGCGTTCGAGACGGCTGTCGACGCTGCGATCGCCGAGGTCAGTCCCAACGCCAGTTTCAATCTCGATTTCATGCCTTCCTCCCATTTGTGAAACACGCCCGGATGGCGGTCTCAAGAACCTCAACCTCTCTCCTCAGAGGCCCAAACACGGCGGCATCGTTGCGCCGCGGATGTTTAGTAATTTGTTTAGTGATGCAATTTTTACTAAACAAGGCAAGCGAATTCGTTGCTGCGCCGCAACATACTGAAGCCGGTCTCTGAAAACGTTGGGAAAAGCGCCGAAGGCCCGGTCGGATGAGCGCGGATTGTGGACGCGTCCGAAACGTCAGTCGACCCGCTTGGTGCTCACCATCACCGTCCGGATCGGCGGCGCCGGCGGCAGCAGCGCGCGGATGTCGCCGAATGGAAACGTCGGCTCGAAGCGGAAGGCTTCGGCCAGCGAGCCTTGCGCGCCATTGCATTGGCCCGAGCGAAAAAGGTTCTGCGTCAGCGCGATATCGACGAAGCGATCGGGGTCCTGCGACTGATGCATGCGGATCGCCCTGGCCTTGATATCGGCATGGGAGGAAATATCGACATAGTGGGTCGGCGAGAACCCGGTGCCGCCCATCGTGTCGGCATGCAGCACGGGAACGCCGAACGACGCAGCGATGCGCACGCCGTCCGACAGCGCGCGATGGTCGGCGTGATAGTCGTTGGGCGCGTGCGTGATCACAAGATCCGGCCCGATTTCGCCGATCAGTGTTTTCAGCGCATCGATCAGTGCGGCGTCGGCCACCAGCCCGCCGTCGGGAAAATCGAGGAAGCGCGCCGCCGCCCCCAGCAGCGCGGCCGCGGCCATCGCTTCCTCACGGCGGACCCGAGCCAGGACAGCGGGATCGCTCTTGCCGCCCCTGGCACCATCGGTGGCTACGGCAAAACTGAGTTCCGCGCCTTGGGCGGCATAGGCGGCCATCGTACCGAACATGAAGATCTCGATGTCGTCCGCATGCGCACCGAGCGCCAGTATTTTCAACTTTCTCTCCCCGGAAATGAAAAACGTACCGAACGGAATCCTGCTCGCCCCGATCGCCTATGCAAGCTATTCGGGCAGCGATGCCGTTATCAAGAGCCTGGGCGGCCAATTCACGGTGTTCGAGATTGGCTTCTTTTCGACGCTGTTCGCCTGCTGCTTGGTGCGCGAGGAAGCGCGGCTGGGTACGGTGCGTTGGAATCCGTTTGCGCGAGCCCGGCTTTGACCGGCGCGACTTTCACGAGTTGCACGGCGCCCGCGACCGCTGATATGCGATCGCAATGACGACCAGACCCTTGCCGGAGCTTCCGGTATCCGCCGTGCTGCCGGAGCTGAGCGAGACGCTCGGCTTTGGCAACAGCGCCGTGCTGGTGGCACCGCCCGGTGCCGGCAAGACCACGCTGGTGCCGCTGGCGCTGCTCGATGCGCCCTGGCTGGGCGCGGGCAAGATCGTATTGCTCGAACCGCGCCGGCTTGCCGCCCGCGCCGCGGCGCGCCGCATGGCCGAATTACTGGGGGAAGAGCCCGGCGCCACGGTGGGCTATGCCATGCGTATGGAAAACCGCACCTCGGCGCGGACGAAAATCCTGGTCGTCACCGAGGGCGTGCTTGCGCGCATGATTCTTGACGACCCTGAGCTGCCCGGCGTTTCGGCCGTCATTTTCGACGAATTCCACGAGCGCTCGCTCGACGGCGATTTCGGTCTCGCTCTCGCCCTCGATGTACAAGGCGCGCTGCGGCCGGATCTGCGTCTGCTGGTGATGTCGGCAACGCTCGACGGCGCACGGGTCGCGAAACTCCTGTCGGGCGCGCCGGTGATCGAAAGCGAGGGCCGTGCCTTCCCGGTCGATGTCCGCTACGACGAACGGCCGGCCGGGATGTCGATCGAGGATGCCATGGCCAAGGCAATCCGCTCCGCGCTTGCCGACGAGAGCGGCAGCGTGCTTGCCTTCCTGCCTGGCCAGCGCGAGATCGAGCGCACCGCCGAGCGGTTGGCCGGCAAGGTCGGCGCCGACACCGATATCGTCCCGCTCTATGGCCAGCTCGACGGCAAGGCGCAGGACGCGGCGATCAAGCCGGCGCCGGCGGGCCGCCGCAAGGTGGTGCTGGCGACCTCGATCGCCGAAACCTCCATCACCATCGACGGCGTGCGCGTCGTCATCGACTCCGGTCTGTCGCGGCTGCCACGCTATGAGCCGGCCAGCGGCCTGACACGGCTGGAGACAGTGCGCGTCAGCAAGGCTTCCGCCGACCAGCGCGCCGGCCGCGCCGGCCGTACGCAGGCCGGCGTCGCCAATCGGCTGTGGCGGGCTGAGCAGACGGCGGCACTTCCCGCCTTCACGCCGCCGGAAATCCTCGAGGCGGACCTATCCGGCCTCCTGCTCGACTGCGCCGCCTTCGGTGTCGCCGATCCCAGGACGCTCGCTTTCCTCGATCCGCCGCCGGCTCCCGCGCTCAACGAAGCAAGGGCGCTGTTGCGCGCACTCGATGCCATCGACGAGGCTGGCCGCTTGACGGACGCGGGCGCTTCGATGCGCAAGCTCGCTCTGCCGGTACGGCTGGCGCATATGGTCGCCGAGGCGGCGAAGGCCGGACAGGCGCAGGAAGCAGCCATGCTTGCCGTGCTGCTCACCGAGCGTGGCCTCGGCGGCGACGGTGCCGACCTCGAACGGCGGCTGATGCGCTTTCGCGGCGAGAAATCGCCGCGTGCCGCGTCGGCGCGCCAGCTTGCCGAGCGCCTGGCCAGTCAGGCAGGCGGTGCGAAGACCAGCGGAGCTGTTCCAACCGGAACCCTGCTCATCCATGCCTGGCCGGACCGCGTCGCCAAGGCGCGCGGCGAGCGCGGCCGTTTCGTGCTGGCCAATGGCTCCGGCGCCATGCTCGATGCCGCCGATCCGCTGGCGGGTGAACCCTTTCTGGTCGTCGCCGACCTGCAGGGCAAGGCGCAGAATGCCCGCATCACGGCAGCGGCGGCAATCGGCGAGGAGGACATCCGGTCGACGCTTGGCAACAAGATCGAAACGCGCAGGCAGACGAGTTTCGACCGCGAGCGCCGCGCCGTGCGGGTGCGCGAAACCGAGTGCCTCGGCGCCATCACGCTCGTCGAACGCATGCTGCCGGCGCCGGCCGGCGCCGATGCCGACCGCGCCATCATCGAGGCCTTGCGCGAGCATGGGCTTTCCCTTTTGAGCTGGAGCAAGGAGGCTCAGACGCTGCGCCAGCGGCTGTCCTGGCTGTACAAAGGCTTAGGCGCGCCCTGGCCGGACATGTCGGATGAAGCACTCATCGGACAACTCGACGACTGGCTGCTGCCGTTTCTGTCCGGTGCGGCATCCCTGGCCGCCATCGACCCCGGCACTGTCCCGGCCGGGCTGGCGTCGCTCGTGCCGCACGACCTGCAGCGCAAGGTCGAGACGCTGGCGCCGACCCATTTCGACGCTCCGTCGGGCAGCCACGTGCCGATCCGCTACGACGGCGAATGGCCGGTGCTGGCGGTCCGCGTCCAGGAACTTTTCGGCCTCGACCGCCATCCTTCGATCGCCAACGGTACCGTGCCTTTGACGCTCGAATTGTTGTCGCCGGCGCACCGGCCCATCCAGACGACGCGCGACCTGCCCGGCTTCTGGCGCGGCTCCTGGGCCGATGTGCGTGCCGACATGCGCGGCCGCTATCCCAAACATGTCTGGCCGGAAAACCCGCTACTCGCCGCCGCCACCGCCCGCGCCAAACCGCGAGGGACCTAGCCTTGGGGATAACGCACGCCTTGGCGATTGGCGCCCATCATTTCGTCATCCACGGGCGAAGCAAGGAGCGTAGCGACGCAGCGTAGACCCGAGGATCCATGCCGCGACATCAAGGCCACGCGACGGTGCAGAATTCTGCTCCGTTGCACGCCCCGGCTAAGGTCACGGCATGGATCCCAGGGTCTCCGCGACGGAGCTTCGCTCCTGCTTCGCCCAGGGATGACGAAGTTGGGGAGGGCTCGGGCTGACAGCGCTACTGGCGCTATTCCTCCCACGGCTGTAATCCATTGCCATGATCAACATCCTGAACACGCCCGATTTCCAGCAGAGCCAGCGACTGCGCCTCAACACGCTGATCCGGCTGCGCTGGCTGGCCATTGTCGGACAGAGCGTGACGGTGCTCGTCGTCGCTTACGGCCTGAAATTCCCGCTGCCGGTCAGCCTGTGTTTTGCCCTGATCGCCTGTTCGGCCTGGATGAACCTGTTTCTGGCCTTCCGGTTTCCGGCCGCGCACCGGCTCACTCCGTTCGCAGCCTTCGGCATCCTGATCTTCGACAGCCTGCAGCTAGCCGGGCTGCTCTATATGACCGGCGGCCTGACCAATCCGTTCTCGCTGCTGATGACCGTGCCCGTCGTCATTTCGGCAACGTCGCTGCCCCTTCGCCTCACCGCCATCCTTGGCGGGCTGGTGATGATAGCGGCGACCTTGCTGGTCTTCCGCCATCTGCCGCTGCCCTGGCCTGAGGACGCGCCGCTGGCGATGCCCTTCGTGTATGTCGCCGGCATGTGGATGGCGGTGCTGTCGTCCATCGCCTTCACCGCCATGTACGCTTTCCGGGTGGCCGCCGAAGCCCGGCTTCTGGCCAACGCGCTCGCCGCCACCGAACTGGTGCTGCAGCGCGAGCAGCACCTTTCCGCGCTCGATGGCCTGGCCGCCGCCGCCGCGCACGAACTCGGCACGCCCCTCGCCACCATCACGCTGGTCGTCAAGGAAATGGAGAAGGCGCTCGGCACCGATCCGAAATACGGGGAAGACGTGAAGCTGCTGCGCTCGCAGAGCGAGCGCTGCCGCGAAATCCTGAAGCGCCTGACCAGCCTGTCGTCCGAAGGCGAGGCGCATCTGTCCCGCCTGCCGCTGACCTCGCTGGTCGAGGAGGTCACCGCGCCACATCGCGACTTCGGCATCTCGATCAAGCTTCGTCCGGGCGAGCGGACCGGACCGGAGCCGGTCGGGCGGCGCAATCCGGGTGTCATCTACGGCCTCGGCAACCTGGTCGAGAACGCCGTCGATTTCGCCCGCAAGAGCGTCACCATACGCTGGAGCTGGGACGAGGCGATGGTCTCCTTCTCGATCACCGATGACGGCCCGGGTTTTCCGCCCGAGATCATCGACCGCATTGGCGAGCCCTATATGTCGACACGCCAGGGCAATGAAGCCGGAGGCGGCCTCGGGCTCGGCCTGTTCATCGCCAAGACATTGCTCGAACGGTCTGGCGCCACGCTCGATTTTCGCAATTCGAGCGGCCTCGGCGAAGGGGCCGTGGTGCGGATTTCCTGGCCGAGGAGCGTTTTCCTGAACCCGGAAACGGCCCCGGCGACGATGTTTGACACTGCGTAATTGGACAATAGCCCCGCAAAACTATATCTGCGTAAAAATAAGGCAGCAGGAATTTTCGAGACGATGACAGGCGATGAAAACAGTGGGCCTATGGTTGAAGGCGAGGATACCTCGCTTCTGATCGTCGATGACGACAAGCCGTTCCTGACCCGTCTGGCCCGTGCCATGGAAACCAGGGGTTTCGTGGTCGAGACGGCGGAGAGCGTCGAGGAGGCCGTGGGCAAGGCCCGCGCCAATCCGCCCGCCTATGCGGTGGTCGATATGCGGTTGGGCGACGGCAATGGCCTCGACGTGGTCGCCGCCATCCGCGAGAAGCGCGAGGATTCCCGCACCATCATCCTGACCGGTTACGGCAACATCGCCACCGCGGTGACCGCGGTGAAACTCGGCGCCGTCGACTATCTGTCGAAGCCCGCCGATGCCGACGATGTCTTTGCGGCACTGACCCGCACCACCGGCGAGCGCGCCGCCCCACCGGAAAACCCGATGTCGGCCGACCGGGTGCGCTGGGAGCATATCCAGCGCGTCTACGAGATGTGCGAGCGCAATGTCTCCGAGACCGCGCGCCGGCTCAACATGCATCGCCGCACGCTGCAGCGGATCCTCGCCAAGCGCGCGCCGCGCTGAGAGACGTCGACTCCGGGCAATTGGCGTAAGGCCACCCGAGCTTCGTCATCCTCGGGTCTGCGCCGCGTCGCTACGCTCCTTGCTACGCCTGTGGATGACGAAGCGATGTCGGTCGATTTCCCAAGCATACGATATGCCTGTGAACTCATACGAAACTAAGGCGCCTTGCATCGTCAACGGCACCTGCCATCATTGCAAACAACGTTGGCTGCCAGGCTAGGTAACGGAGGCAAAATGCAGGATTTGAAGCAACGGCCGGTTTCCGTCTTCCGCGAGTTCCTGGACAGCGAGGCGGCTGGCGGCATTATCCTGATGGTGGCGGCGGCCCTTGCCCTGATCGTCGCCAATTCGCCGCTTGCCGAAACCTATTTCGCCGTTCTCCACGCCTATATCGGCCCGCTCAGTGTCTCGCACTGGGTCAATGACGGGCTGATGGCGGTGTTCTTCCTGCTCGTCGGGCTGGAGATCAAGCGCGAGATGCTGGATGGCCAGCTCTCGACCTGGCCGCGCAGGATGCTGCCTGGCATCGCCGCGGCCGGCGGCATGGTGGTGCCGGCTCTGGTCTATGTCGCCATCAACAGCAGCAATCCGGCCGCACTGTCCGGCTGGGCGATCCCGACCGCCACCGACATCGCCTTCGCCCTCGGCGTGCTGTCGCTGCTCGGCAGCCGCGTGCCGGCCTCGCTGAAGGTCTTCCTGACCGCGCTTGCCATCATCGACGACCTCGGCGCCGTCATCATCATCGCCATCTTCTACACCAGCGGTCTGTCGCTGGCCTATCTCGGCGCGGCCTTCGCCGTCATTGCCGCGCTTGTCGTGCTCAACCGCATGCGGGTGATGAGCCTGGTGCCTTATCTCATGCTTGGCGCCATCCTGTGGGTGCTGGTGCTGAAGTCCGGCGTCCATGCCACGCTGGCCGGCGTAGCACTTGCGCTCACCATTCCGCTCGAACGCTCCGCCGGGATCGGCCACGATCTCGACCGTTCGCCGCTGCACCGGCTCGAGCATGGCCTGCACAAGCTGGTGGCGTTCATCGTCGTCCCGATCTTCGGCTTTGCCAATGCCGGCGTTTCGCTTGCCGGCCTGAGTTTCGGCGCCTTGATCGAGCCGCTGACGCTGGGCGTCGCGGCCGGTCTCGTCGTCGGCAAGTTGGTCGGCGTGTTCGGCTCCTCCGCGCTCGCCATCCGCTTCGGCCTCGCCGATCTGCCGGCCCATGCCGGCTGGTCGCACATGATCGGCATCTCGCTGCTGTGCGGCATCGGCTTCACCATGAGCCTGTTCATAGGCCTGCTCGCCTTCGCCAGTGACGTGGCGCTGCAGGACGCGGTCAAGGTCGGCATTCTCGCCGGTTCCTTCATCGCCGCGCTGCTCGGCGCCGCGGTCCTGCTGATGGCGCCGGCTGCGAGTGGAGTGGAAGGGACGGAGGAGTAGCAGTTCCGGGCTGGAGCATCTGACAGTTGCGGGCGTCAATTTCAGGGCCGCGATTACTCGCTCTCCCCCTCCAGTGCCGGCACCGCGACCCCCGCGAGTTCCGCCGCCAGAAGCCGCGAAGCACCCGCACGCGCGATACGCAGCATCAGCGCCTTGCGCGTTGCCGCCGCCATGTGATGCTCCGGCGCATCGCGCAGGATTTCGGCGCCATATCCGTCGGAGAGAATGAAGCCGCATTCTTCGGGAAAGATTTCGGCCGGCACGCCCGGATGGGTGGCAAAGAAAAAACGGTCGGAATGCAGGCGATAGTCCGGCCACTTGCGGTCAACGCGAAAATCCTCGATCGAGGATTTGATCTCGATGATCCAGATATCGCCCTGCCGCGTCAGCGCCACGAGGTCGGCGCGGCGGCCGGTGGCCAGCGACAGTTCAGGCAGCACATGGGCGCCCATTTGCATCAGCAGCCGCTGCACGCCACGCCGCACCAGCATGGCGCGCTCGGACTGGCGGCCGTCGATCAGAGGGTTCAGGAGAATCGGGGAGATGATTGGCATGGCAGGCACCATGCCAGATTTTGTTCATGGTTTGAACCCGTTCGATTCTTATTAAGGCTGGCTAATTTAAAGCGACGTGATACCGGTTTCCACAGGCTACGGCTGGATAGCGCCGCCTGACTTGTCGACAAGCCGGTCGGCTTCACCACTTTGATTAGCGCTCACTAATATGCTATAGGCAAATGGTGAGGGGCTAGTTCCATGAGACAGTCGCTAAGACACATCGCATTGGCATGGCTCATTCTGCCCGGCGATGCAGACGCTCACGATTGGTATACAGGCAAGACTGATCCCGTCCTTCACTATAACTGCTGCGGAAACAAAGATTGCCACCCGATCAGTTCCGACTACGTCAGGATGACGAAAGACGGTTATTTCGTCAGGATGCCGCGCCCGGCTTACTTGAATGAGCCCCAGGAACCGGAGTGGTTTATCCCCCGAGAACGCGTCCAGACTTCGCCTGATGATCAATACCATATCTGCGAGCGATTGATGACGTTTTACCGGACGATCATTCCTCACTTGAAATTTGAGGCCTATTACCGGTTCAGATGGACGTGCTTCTTCGCGCCGCCGGGGACGGGTTCAATCCAGTCGGATTGAACCCGGCAAGGGCTTTCTGTCATTGGGTCTGTCAAATATACAATCGCCTTTTAGAAGGCGATTGTATATTTGACGGACCCATCCTCGTTTAAGCGCCGGGCCGCGAGGCCGATTTGTCTGATTTGTACGATTTCACCTACGCGGCTTGCGAGCTACTTTCACTAGGGATACGTTTCGGTTTCGCCATGGAGCATTTGCCATGCACGAACTCGATGAAACGAAAATGCTGATCCAAACCGCCAAGGACAAGCACGCCAACTGGCTTGTCGACAAAACCGGAATCACCCTCAGCCAAGCACGCGAGCTTATCGATTTGCTTGGCGTTGGCAGTTTGCCATCGCTGGTGCGCGAAGCTCTCTTGCTGGCGAAAAGGTAGCCGAAGGCTGTTTGGTCCGTTTGCTGGATAAGACCGGAATTTTGTACGCATTCGGACATGCCATTGCGAACAGGTCCGCTTAGGAACATGCTCAACCTTCACCGGCTCGTCCCCTCAAAAGCCGGCGTACGGCCCGGCCTGCGGGATCCTGTGTCACACGATGAGCAGGCCGGGCTGTTGTCCTTTGTGCGTGGTGCCTGATGACTGACAATTTCGGTCACGCCTTCGAGATGGCCATGATCCTCGTCATGGCCCTTGCGGCGATTGGGATCATCCTAGTTGTCATGGGAATCTTCTGAAGGACGCTATTTCCCGGAGCCATCGGGAGCTATCTGAAAAAGCCCCGGCGCTTGGGCCTGCACCGGGGCTTTCGACACGTACGAGCTACATCAGCATGTCCGATTATGAGCATGTGCTGATATGGTGAAGAAAGGGTGAATAGCCGTCTAATCTTCGCCTTGATCCCGCTTCCGACGCGCCAGTTCCTTTATCTGTTCCTGGGTCAGCTTCAGTGCATGCGCGGTCTTCTTTACGATAGCCTCAAAGGCTGCGTCGGACTGGTCGGCTTTCAGTTCGCGCGCGGCTTCTCTAAACTTGTCGATCTGCGGCTGCGACGGTTTCTCAGGCGTCTGTGGCGGGCTTTTTATTGGGTTTGAACAGGGCTGGGTTGGCTCACCCTTCGTATCAAGGCAAGGAGGAGACGCTGTGAGCCATCCTCCTCGCTTTGGGACAGTGTGGGGGGCGATGACGCAAGGTTAGGGGTGCCTAGTTCCCCGCCGCTTAAAATCACCTTCGACAAGCAGAACGATACATACTCCGACCACGGCAGACATTGCGGCACTTTCTATGATGCTGCGCAGATCGTCACCGTTGAAAATCATGTACACGATATGGCCGAGAAAGACGCCAACCGCCCCTCCGCGTCCATAGCCTAAAATCCTCTGGTCCATGACGCGCACCATATCAGCACGTCCTCAATTCGCCATCGGTCTATCAACTATAGGCTTTTAGGCGGCGATTATCTGGTAGCCAAACCAAAAGCGAAATTGGAAGACATTCAGGACAGACCGGCAACCCAGCAAACCCGAAGAACCACTACCGCTGCCAGAAGCCACGGTGCACCGAGACCAGCTCGTCCGCAATTTCGGGGAACGGGCCGTGAACCTCGATCTTCTTCTGTCCAGAGCCGAGCACAACGCGCGAGGACAGGTTCATCGTCGGGTTTTCGGGATGGTCGCTAGTCAGCGCGAGAAGCTCGATCTCCTCGAAGCCATAGACCAGCCGGCCGATATTCGCCCAGTAGAGCGTTCCGGTGCACATCGCACAGGGCTCGCCGGTTGAGACCAGCGTGCATGTCCACAGAAACTCAGGCGAATAGGCTGCTGCCGCGCGCCGTGCAAGTTCGGTCTCGGCGTGATGAATGGTATCGATATTGCCTTGGCGCATGAGGATCGCGTCGTCGGGGCCGACCAGCACCGCACCGAACGGATGATGGCCGTGCGCGGCAGCCTCGCGAGCGACCGCATCGGCGGCGCGAAGGTAGGCGAGCATCTGGTCGCGGGTCATGCGCTCTCTCCGGCTTATACGTTACGTTCATATTAGGGCGTGCAACTACACGAACCAATGCTGGCGGCCTTCACGGAAGTGTGCAAGGCCACTCGCACCGTCGACAATCACAGGGGCAAGACGGGGCTTTCGAAGATGCGGGCTGTCATCTAGTTTGCCGTCTTTCGCCGCCTTCGCCCAGGCCACCTTCCTCAATACGAGGTCTATCGCTCCTGCGATGGGGTTTGTCGCTGACTCACGCCGCCCCCGCCATATCATCCAGGATCGGGCAGTCCGGCCGCTCGTCGCCATGGCAGGCGTGAACGAGCTTCTGCAGCGTCGAGCGCATCGATTGCAGCTCGCGCACCTTCTCCTCGATCGCCATCACATGGGCGGCAGCGATCGCGCGCACGTCCTGGCTGGCGCGGCCACGATCCCTGTAGAGCGCCATCAGCTGGCGGCAATCGTCTATGGAAAAGCCGAGATTGCGCGCGCGGCGCAGGAAGGCCAGCCGATGGATGTCGTCGCCCGAATAGTCGCGGTAGCCATTGGCGGCGCGCGCGGGCGCGATCAGGCCGATTTCCTCGTAGTAGCGGATGGTCTTGGCCGGCAGGCCTGAGCGGTGGGCGGCGTCGCCGACATTCATGGCGGGTCCTCGATTTTGCGGGCCTGCGATTCAGGCCCATTGAATTTCCTTGACAATCCGGCGAGGTATGTTGCCGAAATGCCATAGTGATACGCATACCAGCATGTAAGTCCCCGCATATAGGCATCGTGTGCTTGGCAAGCAAAGCAAATGCCAGCATGAATGATGATGAGAAAGCGGCCGACTCGTGCCGCTCTGGTTTAGGCGGGGCACCGGATCACCACATGCGCATGAAGTCGCTTGCAATAATCGCCGCACTGGCGCTGTCCACCGCTATTGCCGGTTGCAGCACCATCGGCGGGCAGATCTTCTCCAACGACTATGGCGCGGTGACCGATGCCGGTTACCAGCTGCCGCGGATCCCGATCGAGAAAGTGCCTTCGAAGTACCATCGCCAGGAAGTCAACTACGACACCAAGGAAAAGCCGGGCACCATCATCGTCGATACGCAGAACAAGTTCCTGTACTTCGTCGAGGGCGGCGGCCGGGCCATCCGCTACGGTATCGGCGTCGGCCGCGAAGGCTTTGAATGGCACGGCACCGCCCATATCGCCATCAAGCGCGAATGGCCGACCTGGACACCGCCCTCGCAGATGATCAAGCGCCAGCCCGAACTGGCCAAGTTCGCCGGCGGCATGGATCCGGGCCTGAAGAACCCGCTTGGCGCGCGCGCCATGTACCTGTTCAACAAGGGCGGTGACATGGGCTACCGCCTGCACGGCAGCCCCGAATGGAACTCGATCGGCAAGGCGATGTCGTCGGGCTGCATCCGGCTGATGAACCAGGATGTCATCGACCTCTACGATCGCGCCGAGGTCGGCGCCAAGGTCATCGTTCTTTAGGCCATGATGCCGGAAAGCCCCGCTTTTTCGGCACATCGTGGTTAAACTGGAAGTCGCCTTTCATACGCGGACCGTCTAGGCAACAACGGACGTCCCAAACAGAAAACCGGGCAATTCGGCCCGGTTTTTTGTTGTCTGTCGGCAGGGAACTGGCGGTTAGGAGACCTGTTCGACCTGCTGCACTTCCGGCACGAAATGGCGAAGCAGGTTCTGGATGCCGTGCTTCAGCGTCGCCGTCGACGACGGGCAACCGGCGCAGGCGCCTTTCATGTGCAGGAACACGGTGCCGTTCTCGAAGCCGCGGAAGGTGATGTCGCCGCCGTCCTGGGCGACCGCCGGGCGCACGCGCGTGTCGAGCAACTCCTTGATGGTGATGACGAGCTCCTCGTCGGCCTTGTCGTAGAATTCGCCCGTCTGGCTGGTCTCGGCGGCGGGGCCCGCCTTGGCCATGACAGGCGCGCCGGACATGAAGTGCTCCATGATGGCGCCGAGGATTGCCGGCTTCAGGTGCTGCCAGTCCGGGCCGTCCTTGGACACGGTGATGAAATCATAGCCGAAGAACACGCCGGTGACGCCGGGGATTTCGAACAGCCGGCCAGCCAGCGGCGAGGCCGTCGCCGCACTGTCGGCATCGCGGAAATCGGCGGTACCTTCGAGCAGCACTTCCTTGCCGGGCAGGAATTTCAGCGTCGCCGGATTGGGCGTCGACTCGGTCTGGATGAACATAGCCGTCTCCATGCCCGTTTTGGGCAACTAGTTTGGAATAGTTCTAAATAGGCTCTATCGGCTGGACATTCAAGCGAAACGCGTCGCCGGAACGGCTGGCTGGCGGAATGTTTTTGCTGGCTGGGGAACTGGATCCCGGGCGGGCCTTAGGCGAGGCTGTCGATCTCCTCATCCGACAGGTTCTGCGGCACCACGGTCACCGGGATCGGAAAGGCCGCACCCTTGCCGGCCACGGCACCGACCAGCGGTCCGGGACCTTCCTTGCCGGCGCCGGCCGCCAGCACCAGGATGGCGATATCCTGGTCTTCCTCGATCAGTTTATGGATCTCTTCCGTAGGCTTGCCTTCGCGCACGACCATCTCCGGTTCGATGCCGAGCTTCTGGCGCACCTTGTTGGCGTAGCCGTCGAGCGCCGCGCGTGCCGTGGCGTTCGCCTCCTCGCGCATGATCTTCTCGACGCCCAGCCAGTGCTGGAAATCGTCCGGTACGATGACATAGAGCAGCACCAGCGTGCCGCTGGTGCTCTGCGCCCGCTTCGAGGCGTAGGCGACGGCGCGTTCGCATTCTGGCGTGTCATCGATGATCGTCAGGAATTTCCTGCGATGACCGGCTTCGCGGCTGAGACGTTTGGAGACCATGTCTACCTACTCGGTAACTTTTCGGCCGCAATCTGCCACTGCGGCAGGCCGGCGGCAAGCCGCCGGCCACAGGCCAGTATGTCTTGGCCGGTATGAGGCGGCGCGTTGACGATCGGGCTCAGCCCTGCAGCAGCCCGACAATATCGCGCACCGTCTTCATTGTCGTCTCGGCAAGCACGCCGGCGCGTTCGCCGCCGTTCCTGAGCACGGCGTCGACATAGGCCCGGTCGCCCTGGATGCGGCGCATCTCGCCGGCGATCGGCGCCAGCTTCTCCACCGCGAGATCGGCCAGCGCCGGCTTGAAGACGGAGAATTGCTGGCCGCCGAATTGCTTCAGCACATCGGCCTTCGACATCTCAGCGAGACCCGCATAGATGCCGACCAGGTTCTCCGCCTCGGGCCGGCTTTCCAGCCCGTCGACCTCGCTCGGCAGGGCCTCCGGGTCGGTCTTGGCCTTGCGGATTTTTTTCGAGATGGTGTCAGCATCGTCGGTCAGGTTGATGCGCGACAGGTCCGATGGGTCGGACTTCGACATTTTCTTCGATCCGTCGCGCAGGCTCATGATGCGCGCCGCCGGCCCGCCGATGACCGGTTCGGTGATCGGGAAGAAGCCGTTCACCGTCTCCTCACCGACCTGCATCTCGACGCCGACGCCAAGACCGGCAATGCGGGCGGAGAAATCGTTGTTGAATTTCTGGGCGATGTCGCGGGTCAGTTCCAGGTGCTGCTTCTGGTCCTCGCCCACCGGCACGTGGGTGGCGCGGTAGAGCAGGATGTCGGCCGCCATCAGCGAGGGATAGGCGAGCAGGCCCAGCGAGGCATTCTCGCGGTCCTTGCCAGCCTTGTCCTTGAACTGCGTCATCTTGTTCATCCAGCCGATGCGCGCGACGCAATTGAAGATCCAGGCAAGCTCCGCATGCTGCATCACCCGCGACTGGTTGAAGACGATGTGCTTCTTCGGATCAATGCCGGAGGCGAGGAACGCCGCGGTGATCGACCGCGTCTGGTCGGCAAGATCGTCATAGACGAGCTGGGCGGTCAGCGAATGCAGGTCGACGACGCAATAGATGCAGTCGGACGTATCCTGCAGGGCGACGAATTTCTTGATGGCGCCGAGATAGTTGCCGAGATGCAGATTGCCGGTCGGCTGGACACCGGAGAAGACGAGTGGCTTGAAGGCGGACATGGTTTCCTCATGGCTTGTGGAGGGCCGTATAAGCGTGATTCCGAAAAGTTGCAGACTTTTCGGAGCCAATCACGCGGCTGGAAACCGCGCGCGGCGAAAGCCTTGCGACGGCGCGCTTATGGACGAGAGTGGGGAGAGGATCAAGAGGCGTGAGATCGCTCCGCGACCATGTTGATTTATTTTTGTAGTGTGCTACGTATCAATGACTATACAAATGAATGTAGGTACTGCGATGACCATCAACATCAACAACAAGGAGGCGGACAGCTTGACGCGCGCCTTCGCCAAGGTCGAGGGAGTCGGCCTCACCGAGGCGATCGTCATCGCCATGCGCGAAGCCCTGGAGCGTCGGCGTAACCGAGAGACACCTCTTGAGACGGCTGCACGACTCCGTGCCGAATTCGGGATCGAGCTGAGCGAGCAGGCACGCAATCCGCTGCCGCGCTCGGTCTACGACGAACTGTCCGGCGAAGACTGATGTTCGTCGACGCAGCCGCTATCGTCGCGATGCTGAGCCAAGAGGCCGAAGCTCCACGCTGCTCGCAAGCGATCATGGAGGCGCCGGCTCCTTTCACGTCGGCGATCGCCGTCTGGGAAGCCTCGATGGCGCTTTCGCGATCAGAAAAATTGGCAGTGCCCGTCGAAGTAAGCCTGAGGATAGTCAGTCGTTTTCTTGAAGAGCGAGCTATAGCCTTGCGGGAGCTTCCGCCTGCCTCCGAGGCAACGTCATTGTCCATCGAGGCTGCGTCGCGGTTTCGCAACAACGCCATTCGCCTGAATTTGGCGGACTGTTTCCACTACGCTTGCGCGCGCTACTACGCCGTTTCGATACTTTCGACGGCAGACGAATTCCGGCTTACGGATCTGGAGACTGTTCCTTAGTCGCTGGCGATCCCCTGCGCCCGACATTGCGCCGGATCATACTGAAATCGGCACCGCCGGTGACGAACGCGGTGACGAAATAGAGCGTAGCTCCGCCCGCCACCAGCGCGAGTACCGTCGTCGCCTTGATGACCAGCGGCGAGCCGGGTCCGAGCCTGACGGCGAAATAATGCTCGGCGAAATAGAGGGCGACCCCCATTACCACCGCCGACAGCACCAGCCGCGGAATGCGCTTCAGGAGCGGCACGTCGCGGCCCCAATGGCCGCGCCGGATCAGCACGGCAAGCAGCATCAGCGCGTTGACCCAGCCGGCGACGGCCGAAGCCACGGCAATACCGGGTGCGCCCATCCTCGGGAACAGCGTCAGCGCCGTGGCGACGTTCACCGCCACGGAGATTGCGGCGAAGATCATCGGCGTGCGCGTGTCTTCGCGGGCGAAATAGCCTGGGGTGAAGGCCTTGATCAGCACGAAAGCCGGCAGGCCGAGACCGAAGATCGCCAGGATCGCCGCCACGACAGGCGTTGAATGGTTGGCGGCGAACGCGCCGCGCTCATAGACCAGCCGTACGATCGGTTCCGACATGACCCAGAGTGCCGCCGCCGCCGGCAAGGTCATGAACAGGGTGAATTCGACGGAGCGGTTCTGCAGATTGGCGGCCTCGATCAGGTTGCCTGACTTCAGCGCCCGCGACAGTTCGGGCAACAGCACGATCGCCACCGCGACGCCGACGACACCGAGCGGCAACTGGTAGACGCGGTCGGCATAGGCCAGCGAGGAGACGGCACTGTCCTGCGCCGAGGCGATGGCCGTTCCGATCAGCTGGTTGATTTGGGTGATGCCGCCGGTGATCGCCGCCGGCAGCGCCAGGATCAGGAGCCGCTTCACGTTCGGCGTCATCTTCGGCCGGCGGAAGCCGATCGAGATGCCGGCATTGCGCACCGCCACCCAGACGATGGCAAGCTGCACCACGCCCGCCGCCAGCACGCCCCAGGACAGGGCGAAGCCGACAGCATGTGCATCCAGTCCATGGTACCAGGCGTAGCCAAGCACGCTAATCAGGATGATGTTGAGGAAAGCCGGCGCGATCGCCGCCGCGAAATAGCGCCGCAGTGAGTTCAGCATGCCCGCCATCATGGCTGCGAGCGACATGCAGATCAGATACGGGAACATGATCGTCGCAAGCGTGACGGTCGTCTCGAACTTGCCCGGCGTGTCGGCAAAGCCCGGCGCCACCAGATAGCGCACGATCAGCGGCATCGCCAGTTCCATGGCAACGGTCAGCGCCAGGAGCGCGGTGAACAGGACACCGAACACCTCTTCCGAGAAACGCTTGGCGCCGTCGGTGCCGTGCGTCTCGATCTCCTTGGCGAACAGCGGCACGAAGGCGGCATTGAAAGCGCCCTCCGCGAACAGCCGGCGAAACGTGTTGGGAAACTGGAAGGCGGCATTGAAGGCGTCCGCGACCGGTCCGGTGCCGAGTGCGGCTGCCATCAGCATCTCGCGGCCGAAACCGAGCGCACGGCTCATCAACGTGCCGGAAGCGACGGTAGCAAATTTCTTGACGAGACTCATGCGTTCGCAAACTACCTGTGGGACTGGGAGAAGGGGATGATGGCCGTCACTCGGCGGCTGCCTTGGACCTGCCGCCGCGTTCCGGCACGATGCCTTCGAGCGTCGCGATCAGCCGGTTGCGGATAGTGGCGATGCGGGCTGGGCTGTCGATCTTCTGGCCGGTGAGGTCGGTGACGTAGAAGGTGTCGATGACCTTCTCGCCGAAAGTGGTGATATGCGCCGAGGCAATGTCGAGCGACAGGTCGGACAGCGTCCGGGTGATCTCCGACAAAAGGCCAGGGCGGTCGAGCCCCTCGACCTCGATGACCGAAAACCGGTTCGACAGCGCGTTGCGGATTTCGGCGCGCGGCGGGATCTTGAACACCTTGGATCCGCGCCTTGGCTTGGTGCGTTTCTCGATCATCTCCGGCAGCCAGCTCTTGCCCGACAGCACGTCCTCGATCAGCCGGCCGACGCGCTCGGCGCGCCGGCGCTCGTCCTCGTCGCGATCGAACTCCCTCGATATCAGGATCGTGTCCAGAGCGCGGCCATCCGATGTCGTGAAGATCTGCGCGTCGACGATGTTGCCGCCGGCCCCGGCGCATGCCCCGGCAATGACCGAGAGAAGACGGGGATGGTCCTGCGCCAGCACGGTGATTTCGGTCACCGCCTCGAACTGATGGGTCTTGACCATGGTGGCGAGCTTATTGCCAGCCGCGTCCGTCTCGCGAATGAATTCGGCGTGGCGGAGCTGGTCCGGCAGGTCCACGGTCAGGAGATAGTTTTCATAATGCAGCCTGACATAGCGCTTGCGCGCCTTGTCGGGCCAGTCGGCGAGCGCCTCCGCCAGGCGTTCGCGCGCTGCCGCCGTGCGTTGGGCGCGCGAGACTTCCGAAAAGCCGCCGGTCAGCAGCAGTTCGGTCTCGTAGTAGAGCGTACGCAGCAACTGGCCCTTCCAGCCATTCCACACGCCCGGTCCGACGCCCCTGATGTCGCAGACGGTCAGGATCAACAGCATCTTCAGCCGCTCGACCGACTGCACGATCGAGGCGAAGTCCTCGATCGTCTTGCGGTCGTTGAGGTCGCGGGTCTGCGCCGTCATCGACATGACGAGGTGGTTCTCGACCAGCCAGGCGACGGTTTCCGTATCGGCCGGCGAAAGCCCCATATGCGGGCAGATCCGCCTCGCGATCCTGGCGCCGGCCTCGGAATGGTCTTCAGGCCTGCCCTTGGCGATATCGTGCAGCAGCACGGCGACATAGAGCGCCTCGCGGCTCTTCTTCAGGCCCGGCATCAGCGAATGCGACAGCGGATGCACCTTCTCGCCGTCGCCGCGCTCGATCTCGGCCAGCACGCCGATGCAGCGGATCAGGTGCTCGTCGATCGTGTAGTGGTGGTACATCGAGAACTGCATCATGGCGACGATCTTGCCGAAATCCGGGATCAGCCGGCCCAGCAGCCCCGCCTCATTCATGCGCCGCAGGTTGAGTTCGGCGTTGCGGTCCGAGGTCAGTATGTCGAGGAACAGCCGGTTGGCTTCCTCGTCGCGCCTGAGCGACTTGTTGACCAGGCCGAGCGAACGAGTGAGCAGTTTCAGCGCATCGGGATGGAATTCCAGCCCGTGCTTGTCGGCGAACCAGAACAGCCTGAGAAGATTGACCGGGTCGCGCTCGAAGACGCCGTCGTCGGCGATGTTGATGCGATGGTTGTCGACGATGAAGTCGGACGTGCCGGCAAGCTTGCGCTTACGGCGCTGAAAGGTGAGGAAGATGCGGTTGAAGCCGGGAACGTGCTTGGCCTGCTCTTCCTCCAGCGCGGCGCAGAAGATGCGGGTCAGGTCGCCGACATCCTTGGCGACGAGGAAATAGTGCTTCATGAAGCGTTCGACAGCCGACAGGCCGGGATGGGTCGTATAGCCGAGCCGTTCGGCGATCTCGCGCTGGATGTCGAAATGCAGCCGCTCCTCGGCCTTCCCCATGAGGAAATGCATGTGGCAGCGCACCGCCCACAGGAAATCCTCGGCCTTCTGAAACTCACGATACTCGGCCTCGGTAAAGACGCCTTTCTCGACCAGTTCCTCACCGGTGCGCACGCGGTAAAAATACTTGCCGATCCAGAACAGCGTCTGCAGATCGCGCAACCCACCCTTGCCGTCCTTGACGTTGGGTTCGACCAGATAGCGGCTTTCGCCGGCCTTGGCATGGCGCTCGTCGCGTTCGGCGAGCTTGGCCTGCACATATTCCGGGCCGGTCGTGCGCACCACCTCATGGTCGAAGCGCAGCATCAGCTCGTCATAGAGTTTGCGCTCGCCCCACAGGAAACGGGCTTCCAGGATCGAGGTGCGGATGGTGATGTCGGTGCGCGACAGCCTGAGGCACTCATCGATGTTGCGGGTGGCATGGCCGACCTTCAGCCCCATGTCCCACAGCATGTAGAGCATGTACTCGACTGTTTGTTCGCCCCACGGCGTCTGCTTGTAGGGCAGCAGGAACAGGAGGTCGATGTCGGATCCCGGCGCCAGCGTGCCGCGGCCATAGCCTCCGACGGCAACGACCGCCATGCGTTCGGCCGAGGACCGGTTCTTCACCCGGTATACATGCGTCGCGGCAAAGTCGTAGAGCGCACAGATCAGCTCGTCCATCAGGTGCGACAGCCGTTCGGCGCAAGCGTTGCCGCCGCCATCTTGCCTCAGCATGGCCTCGGCTGTCTTGCGGCCCTCGGCGAGGCGCCCCTTGAGAAGCTGAAGAACGGCAGCACGGATGGCTTGGCTGGAACCGTCGCCGGCACTGGCCGCGGTCAGCGCGGTCATCTCGCGGCGCAAAGCGTCGCCGTCGATCAATTCATCGAGCTTCAGGGAAATTTTCGCCATGGATACCGGTTGGCCCTGCCTTTTGGGCGGCGTCTATAGCGTGTTTTCGTGGCGCTGGGTATGGGCCTGCTGTCGATCCGGCAAACGCTCTAGTCGTTTGCCTCGACTGGAGCGAGCGGTACGACAATCTGCCGCCGCAGCCTGCAGAGATCGGTGATCTGCCGCGCTGCCCGCCGGGCCTCCCTGCGTATCCGCGCGAGAGCCGGCATCCTGTGTCCGCCGGCGAGCCCGCTTGCGACCCACTCGGCCTCCCGTCCCGGTTCAACCAGGCTCGGCAACCTGTTGCCCACGAACTGCTCCTGCGCACAGAGCGCCGGGACCAGCTGGTAGATCGTCTTGCCGCTCGACGTAGCGAACGCAGGGTCGAAGATGAGACTGTCCACCGCCACGTTGACGTCGGCGGTCGCCTCGAGAAGGGCACGTGCCATTTGCCGGGAGAGCAGGTAACCGCCAGTTCCGATGTGGTTCTTGCGGAGCCTGAACAGCGAAAAACCGCCGCCGACGGAAAACCTCTCCCTCTGGATCACGGTTGTGTGGAAGAATGTCTCGAGCTTGACGACATCGGCATCGGCCGGAATCCAGCTAGTATCGGCAAGCAGCGCACCGGCTTTCGCGGAAAACACCATGTCGTCCTCGAAGACGGCGCCATAGGGCGCGTCGTCTTGCGCGATAATGGTCCAGCAGGCGCGATGGCTGTGCAGGCATGCGATCTCGCTGCCGGACAGGCGCCGCACCGCATACAGTGGATGCTGGCGCTGCAGCATGAGCTCCGGATGGTCCCTTGCATCGATTGCGGCAACCCGCTCGAATCCGAGGCCGATGAGCGCAAACTCCGCCGTCGTATGGGCAAGCCGGTCGGGAGATCGATCGAGGTTGATGACCAGGCGCTTCATTCTTCAACAAAACTTATTTTTTCTTGGGATGGCAGGCTCTATAGCACATGTGGAGCCGGCGTCTCCTATTTTCTTGCGAAAGGTTTTGCGTTGTAATCAAACGAAAGGACAATAGGGCTATTTGCCCCTCAATTGGCCGACATCACTGTGGATTTTTAGGGGAGGCGTGGGTTTCAATTTCTGCCTCCGCTCGCCGCATGGGCGGGTCCAAGCAACACTGAGGCCTATACTTACCTTGAGGAGTGTTGGGGATTTCCGCCGCGGTGCCGGCTGGCTTTCTTCCCGCGACGCCCAAGCGCATTCCTGTGCCGTAGGATGTGGACCTGTCGGCCGTCAGGCAAGCTTAGGCGCCGGGACGATAATGTGTCGCCGACCTCTGCAGAATTCGACGATCCACTGCACGGTTCGTCCGCCTTCCACCATGATTCTTTCGGCGATCGGCTTCCTGCATTTTGCGACAAGCCCATTCGCGGTCCCTGTGGCACGAGCTCGGCCTTTGTGCAGGGGGGTCGATCGATTTCACGGGGCTTGAAATGCGGAAAACCAAAACGGCCCTTGACCTTCCAGTTACTGGAAGCACTACCTCGGGTTTTGAAGCAGTGACAATCAAGGCATTTTTAGAATGACGCATTCAGATCACGATCACCACACGCACGGCTCGCATCGCGGCTGTTGCACGCCGAAAGGCGCTGCCTCGGATGCGGTTCTGCGCGACCCGGTCTGCGGCATGACCGTGGATCCGGCCGCCGGCAAACCGACATTCGAGCATGGCGGCCGCCTCTATCATTTCTGCAGCGAGCGCTGCCGTTCGAAGTTTCAGGCCGAGCCGGAAAGCTACCTGACGGCGACCGACCCTGTCTGCGGCATGAGCGTCGACCGCGCGACGGCGAAACATTTTGTCCGCCATGAAGGCCAAGGGTTTTATTTCTGCTCCGCCGGCTGCAAGGCGAAGTTCGAGGCGGCGCCGCAAACCTATCTCGGCGGCAGGCCGGCGCCGGCGCCGGTGCCCAAGGGCACGCAATACACCTGCCCCATGCATCCGCAGATCATCCGCGACAAGCCCGGCTCCTGCCCGATCTGCGGCATGGCGCTCGAGCCCATGGGCGTGCCGATGGGTGATGAAGGGCCAAATCCCGAACTGGTCGACTTCACCAGACGGCTCTGGGTGAGCGCGGTGCTGTCGGTCCCGCTGCTGATCGTCGCCATGGCGCCGATGATAGGCCTGTCGCTTGAGGGCCTGGTCGAGGATCGCGCAAAGGTCTGGATCGAACTGGTCCTGGCGAGCCCGGTGGTGCTCTGGGCCGCCTTCCCGTTTTTCCATCGCGGCTGGGACTCGATCCTCAACCGCAGCCCCAACATGTGGACGCTGATTTCGCTTGGCGTCGGCGCCGCCTATCTCTACAGCGTCGCCGCCACGCTCTTCCCGGACATCTTTCCGCATCAGTTTCGCGGCCATGGCGGTGCGGTGCCGGTTTATTTCGAGGCAGCCGCAGTCATCGTGGCGCTGGTCTTCCTCGGCCAGGTGCTGGAACTGCGCGCCCGCGAAAAGACCGGATCGGCGATCCGAGCTCTGCTTGACCTCGCGCCGAAGACCGCACGGCGAATCGCCGAGGACGGTTCCGAGAGCGATGTGCCGCTGGACGACGTCAAGACCGGCGAGCGCCTGCGCATCAGGCCCGGCGATGCCGTGCCGGTCGACGGCACGGTACTCGAAGGCCGCTCCTCCATCGACGAATCGATGATCACGGGCGAGCCCTTGCCGGTCGAGAAGGCCGAAGGCGACGCCTTGACCGGCGGCACGCTCAACAAAAATGGCTCGCTGATCATGCGCGCCGAACGGATCGGCGCCGAGACGACGCTGTCGCGCATCGTCGAACTCGTCGCCAAGGCACAGCGCTCGCGCGCACCGATCCAGGGCCTGGCCGACCGCGTTTCCTTCTATTTTGTCCCGGCCGTCGTCCTCGTCGCGATCGCCGCATTTGTCGCCTGGGCGGTCTTCGGCCCCGAGCCCAGCCTGATCTTCGCCATCGTCTCGGCGGTTTCGGTGCTGATAATCGCCTGTCCCTGTGCGCTGGGTCTCGCCACGCCGATGTCGATCATGACCGCCACCGGGCGCGGCGCGCATGCCGGCGTGCTGATCAAGGAAGCCGCCGCGCTTGAACGCTTCGCCGCTGTCGACACCTTGATCGTCGACAAGACCGGCACGCTGACCGAGGGCCGGCCGAAATTGACCGACGTCGTGGCTGCCAGTGGCTTTTCCGAGGACGAATTGCTGGTATACGCCGCGACCCTGGAAAAAGGCTCGGAGCACCCGCTGGCCGAGGCCATCGTCGACGGGGCGGGCCAGCGCGGCGTGAAGATCGCCGAGGCCGGCAGCTTCGAAGCGGTTACCGGCAAGGGCGTTTCCGGCACGGTATGGGGCAAGAGGGTCGCGCTCGGCAATACCGTGATGATGGCCGATCTCGCCATCGACGTTTCCGCAATCCTGGCCAGCGTGGAAGCGTTGCAGGGCGATGGCAAGACGGCGATGTTCGTCGCTGTCGACGGCAAGCTGGCCGGCATCGTCGCCGTCGCCGATCCGGTCAAGGCGACCACGACCGAGGCGATCAAGGCGCTGCATGATAGCGGGCTGAGGATCATTATGGCGACCGGCGACAATGAGCGCACCGCCAAGGCGATCGCTGGACGTCTCGGCATCGACGAGGTTCGGGCAGGTCTGTTGCCGGAACAGAAGGCGGCGCTCGTCGACGAACTGCGCGGCAGGGGTGCCGGCGTTGCCATGGCCGGCGACGGCGTCAACGACGCGCCGGCGCTTGCCGCCGCCGATGTCGGCATCGCCATGGGAACGGGCGCCGATGTCGCGGTCGAGAGTGCCGGCATCACTTTGGTCAAGGGCGACCTGAACGGCATCGTCCGCGCCCGTACCCTGGCCCAGGCGACCATCGGTAACATCCGGCAGAACCTGTTCTTCGCCTTCCTCTACAATGTGCTCGGCGTGCCGGTCGCCGCCGGCGTGCTCTATCCGCTCACCGGCACGCTTTTGTCGCCGATGCTGGCGGCGGCGGCGATGAGCCTGTCCTCCGTCTCGGTGATCGCAAACGCATTGCGGCTCAGAACATTGAAACTCTGAGATCAACTCCCAGATACCAAACCCAACCAACAGGAGACCATGAATGACCTTGGCTAAAAAACTCGTGCTGCTGCTGATGGCCGCCGGAATGCTGCTTGCCGTCTTCCTTGAAAGCGTGCCGGCGCAGAGCGAGGAGATGAAGCACGACATGGGCGCCATGGCCATGGGGGCGGAAGGCCCTTCGACGGCGGGCTACAAGGCGGCTATGGACAAGATGCATACCGGCATGATGGCCTCGCAATATACCGGCAATGCCGATGTCGATTTTGTCCGCGGCATGATTCCGCATCATCAGGGCGCGATCGACATGGCCAAGGTCGAGCTGGCCAACGGCAAGGATCCGGAAATCCGCAAGCTCGCCGAAGGCGTCATCGCCGCGCAGGAAGCCGAAATCAAGCAGATGCGGGACTGGCTCGCCGCCCATCCGGTGAAGTAAGCTTCCGGCATCGCCAAGCAGGGCCCGGCGAGAACTCCTTCCGGAGTCTCGTCGCGGCTCGATGCGATCGGGTACCACGGAGCCAGGCCATGGAATCGAGCGTCAGGACCACCACGCTGCCCTGCGGCGAGGCCATACCCGTTCTCGGCCAGGGTACGTGGAAGATGGGCGAGGATTCGCGCCGGCGCTCCGAGGAGGTAGATGCCCTCAAGCTCGGTCTCGACCTCGGCGTCACGCTGATCGACACCGCCGAAATGTATGCCGGCGGCGGTGCGGAAGAAGTGGTGGCCAAAGCTATCGCCGGGCGCCGCGCCGAGGTCTTCCTGGTGTCGAAGGTCCTGCCTTCCAACGCTTCGCAGGCCGGCCTGCAGCGCGCCTGCGAGAACAGCCTGAAGCGCCTCGCCACCGACCGCATCGATCTCTATCTTCTGCATTGGCCGGGCAGCGTGCCCCTATCGGAAACGGTCGAAGCCTTCGAGGCGCTGAAAAAAGCCGGCAAGATCCGGCATTGGGGCGTCAGCAATTTCGACACCGACGAGATGCAGGAATTGGGACTCCTGTCCGACGGCGACAAGGTACAGACCAACCAGGTGCTTTACAATCTGGTCCGCCGCGGCCCGGAATTCGATCTCACGCCCTGGATGAGGAAACGTGGCATCCCACTAATGGCCTATTCGCCGGTGGAGCAGGGCGCGCTGGCATACAATGCCAGGCTCGCCGAGGTCGCAGCCCGTCACAGCGCAACCGCGGCGCAAATCGCCCTGGCCTGGGTAATCCAGCAGGACGGCGTCATCGCCATTCCCAAGGCGGGCAGCCAGGCGCACGTCCGCCAGAATTTTGCCGCACTGGACATAAAGCTTACGCCGCAGGACATCGCCGATCTCGACAGTGCGTTCCCGCCACCCAGCCGGAAGAGTGGGCTGGAGATGATCTGACTACTTCCCCGCCAGTCCCTTCAGCCGGTAAAGCGCCTCCAGCGCTTCCTTTGGCGTCATCTCGTCGGGGTTGATGTCACCCAGTGCCGCGCCCAGCGCGTCGCTCTTCATCGGCCTTGGCGCTTCCCGCTTTACCGCCACCGAAAATAGCGGCAGGTCGTCGACCAGCCGGTTGGTCTTGCCGGAGACCTCGCCTTCCTCCAACTGGTGCAGCACCGCCTTGGCCCGTTCGACCACCGCTTCCGGCAAGCCGGCGAGCCGCGCCACCTGCACGCCGTAGGAGCGGTCGGCGGCGCCCTTGCCGACCTCGTGCAGGAAAACGACGTCGCCCTCCCATTCCTTGACCCGCATGGTGACGTTGGAAAGCCGCGCCAGCTTGCCGGCAAGCGACGTCATCTCGTGGAAATGGGTGGCGAAGATCGCCCGGCAGCGGTTCTTCTCGTGCAGATATTCGACCGCCGCCCAGGCGATCGACAGGCCGTCGAACGTTGCGGTGCCGCGGCCGATCTCGTCGAGGATCACCAGCGCGCGTTCGCCGGCCTGGTTGAGGATCGCCGCCGTCTCAACCATTTCGACCATGAAGGTCGAACGGCCGCGCGCCAGATCGTCCGACGCGCCGACGCGCGAGAACAGCCGGTCGACGACCCCGATATGGGCAGACGCCGCCGGCACGAAGGAGCCGGTCTGGGCCAGGATCGCGATCAGCGCGTTTTGCCGCAGGAACGTCGACTTACCACCCATGTTCGGGCCGGTCAGCAGCCAGATCGCGCCGTTCTTGGCATTTCCCTCCGGCGAGAGGTCGCAATCATTGGCGACGAACGGGCCTTCGCCCGAACGGCGCAGCGCTTGTTCGACCACTGGATGCCGGCCGCCTGAAATCTCGAAGGCAAGGCTGGAATCCACCACCGGCCGGCACCAGCTCTCGCTTTCCGACAAAAGTGCAAGTGCCGCCGACACGTCGAGCACGGCGAGCGCATCGGCGCCGGCGCGGATCGCCTCGGCCTGGCCGACGGCTTCGGCCGTCAGCGCATCGAAGGCGGCCAGTTCGATGCTCAGTGCCCGGTCGGCGGCATTGGCGATCTTGGTCTCCAGTTCGGCGAGTTCGGTCGTGGTGAAGCGCATGGCATTGGCCATGGTCTGGCGATGGATGAAGCGCGCCTTGGCGCCATCGCTGCCGGTCATGACGGCATGATGGTTGGCCGTCACCTCGATGTAGTAACCGAGCACGTTATTGTGCCGGATCTTCAGCGAACGGACGCCGGTCTCCTCGATCAGGGAGCGCTCCAGCCCGGCGATCACTTTGCGCGACTCGTCGCGCAGCGCCCGCATCTCGTCGAGTTCGGCATGGTAGCGGCCGCGAACGAAACCGCCGTCGCGTTTGAGCAGCGGCAGTTCCTCGCCGAGCGCCCGGGTGAGATGTTGGGCAAGTGTCTTGGGCAGCGCCTGAATCGCGGCCATCGCGCCGGCCAATTCCTGGGGCAGGGCGATCGCGGCAAAGGTTTCAGCGATGGCGCCTGCCGCCTCGAAGCCGGCGCGGAGCGCCCCGAGATCGCGCGGGCCACCCCGGTTGAGCGCCAGCCTGGACAGGGCACGCGGCATATCGGCGACACTCTTCAGGCTCATCCGCACTGCCTGGCAAAGCCGCACTTCGGAACGGAAGAACGACACCGAATCCAGCCGTGCGCCGATGGCCGCCGGGTCGGTGAGCGGCGCCATCAGCCGGTCGGCGAGCAGCCTTGCGCCGCCGCCGGTCACCGTGCGATCGATCGCCTTGAACAGCGAACCCTCGCGGCTGCCGGACAGCGTGCGCAGCAGTTCGAGATTGCCGCGCGTCGCCGGGTCGATGAACAGGGTCGAGCCCTGCTCCTCGCGCTCGGGCCGCGACAGCGGCGGCCGTTCGGCCTTCTGCGTCTTCTCGACATAGGCGATGGCGCCCGAGATCGCCGACAGTTCGGAGCGCGAAAACGTGCCGAAACTGTCTGGTGTCGCCACCTCGAAGAAGCGCGCGATCCGTCCCGTGGCCGAGGCCGAATCGAATAGCGAAGGCGGCTGTGGGCTGGCGACACGTCCGAGCACGTCGAAAACCGGCTTCAGCTCTGGATCGTGGAACACCGGCTCGGCGACGATCAACTCACGCGGATCGACACGGAAGATGTCGGCGAGCAGCCGGTCGGCGGTGGTCTCAGCGACGCGGAAGGCGCCGGTCGAGATGTCGATCCAGGCAATTGCAAAGCTTCCTTGGTGCCCTGTCGCGCTACCGCGCTCCCCGCCTCTTGGCTCCGCTCCGCCCTTCACCCTGCCCAGCGCCATCAGGAAACTCGATTCCGAGGGTGCCAGCAATTTGTCCTCGGTAATGGTGCCCGGCGTCACCAGCCGCACCACATCGCGGCGCACCACCGATTTGGAGCCGCGCTTCTTGGCCTCGGCCGGATCCTCGATCTGCTCGCAGACGGCAACGCGGAATCCCTGGCCGATCAGCTTCTGCAGGTAATCGTCAGCCGCATGCACCGGCACGCCGCACATCGGAATGTCGTGGCCCTGATGCTTGCCGCGTTTGGTCAAGACGATGCCCAGCGCCCGGCTCGCCTTCTCGGCATCGTCGAAGAACAGCTCGTAGAAATCGCCCATGCGGTAGAACAGCAGCGAATCCGGGTTCGCCGCCTTGATCTCGATGAATTGCTCCATCATCGGAGTGACGGCGGCAGCGCCGGGCTGCGGCGGCGTCATCACCTCGGGGGCGGCGTCGGGCTCGTTCGGGCTGTGCATGTTCATGGCGCGGCACGCTAGCAGATGTGATGGCGCGGTTTAATGCCGGGGGGATAGAAAGCAGGGGAAGACCGCGAGCCATCTTTCCATGGAAGGGGCTATTCAGCGCGCATTGCTCGAGGTGTGATCGCCTGACTGGCTGGCTGGCGCCGCAGGAGGTCAATCGCGTCTACAACCAGGCCGCGGTCGGGCTCTGTCTGTCGGCGGCGGAAGGGGCAATGTGCTCCAGCATGGAATATATGATGGCCGGGTTGCCGGTGGTGACCACACCTAGTCTTGGCGGCCGGGACGTCTTTTTCAATCCGGACTATTGCATCATCGCCGAGCCCGATCCGGCGCGCCGTCGAGACGTTGCGCGACCGCGCCATTCCGCGCGAGGAGATTCGCAACCGCACGCTGGCCAAGGTGCGGGCTCAACGGCAGGAACTCACAGTATTCCTGGCCGACCTGCTGAAGAGACTGGGAAGCAGCCAACCGCCGCTATCGCAAGGGCCGTTCCGCGGAACCAGGACGCTGCGGCGATGGGCAACGGCCCGCCAGCATGCGCATGAAATCATGGCATCCAGGGTGGCGCAGAATGGCTCCTGACCGAGCGTGTCCGCTTTGAAGCAGCTTTGCAGAGCTTCGTGGTTTACACGCGGCGGCCCGTGGTCTTAATTCGCAAGCACACAGGCACCCGCTTCAAAAAGGTGTCCCACCGGCGAGGAAATCAAAAGCATCATGGCCAGGAAAACCGAGAACAACGGTCCGTCCGTCAGCGCACAGGAAGCGCTCGAATTCCATGCCATGGGCAGGCCCGGCAAGCTGGAGATCGTCGCCACCAAGCCGATGACGACGCAGCGCGATCTCAGCCTCGCTTATTCGCCTGGTGTCGCCGTGCCAGTGCGCGCCATCGCCGAGGATCCATCGAGAGCGTTCGACTACACGACGCGCGGCAACATGGTCGCCGTCATCTCCAACGGCACCGCCATCCTTGGCCTAGGCAATCTCGGCGCGCTGGCCTCCAAACCGGTGATGGAAGGCAAGGCGGTGCTGTTCAAGCGCTTCGCCGATGTCGATTCCATCGACCTCGAGGTCGATACCGAGGATGCCGACGAGTTCATCAACTGCGTGCGCTTCCTCGGTCCCTCCTTCGGCGGCATCAATCTGGAAGACATCAAGGCGCCGGAATGCTTCATCATCGAGCAGCGCCTGCGCGAACTGATGGACATCCCGGTCTTCCACGACGACCAGCACGGCACCGCCATCATCTCGGCCGCCGGCCTGATCAACGCGCTGGAGGTAACCGGCCGCGACATGAAGACCACGAAGCTGGTCTGCAATGGCGCGGGCGCCGCCGGCATCGCCTGCATCGAACTGATGAAGGCGATGGGTTTTTCGCCCGAAAACATCACCTTGTGCGATACCAAGGGCGTGGTCTTCCAGGGCCGCACCGAGGGCATGAACCAGTGGAAGTCGGCGCATGCGATCAAGACCGATGCGCGCAGCCTGGCCGAAGCGCTCGACGGCGCCGATGTCTTCCTCGGCCTTTCCGCCAAGGGGGCGCTGACCACCGCCATGGTGCAGTCGATGGCCAAGAACCCGATCATCTTCGCCATGGCCAACCCCGATCCCGAGATCACCCCGGAGGAAGTGGCCGAGATCCGCACTGACGCCATCATGGCCACCGGGCGCTCGGACTACGCCAATCAGGTCAACAACGTACTCGGCTTCCCCTACATCTTCCGCGGCGCGCTGGATGTCAGGGCCACCACCATCAATGACGACATGAAGATCGCCGCCGCTCGCGCGCTCGCCGAACTGGCGCGCCAGGACGTGCCCGACGACGTCGCCGCCGCGTATCAGGGCAACCGGCCGAAATTCGGTCCCAACTACATCATTCCGGTGCCGTTCGACCCGCGCCTGATCTCCGCCATTCCGATCGCCGTGGCCAAGGCGGCAATGGATTCGGGCGTCGCCCGCAAGCCTATTCTCGATCTCGACCGTTATGCGCAGGAGCTTTCCGCCCGCCGCGACCCAATCGCCTCGACCCTGCAGCGTATCTACGACCGCGTGCGCCGCCAGCCCAAGCGCATCGTCTTCGCCGAAGGCGAGGAGGAGCAGGTGATGCGCGCCGCCGTCTCCTATGTGAACCAGCGGCTCGGCACTGCCATCCTGCTTGGCCGCGACGACGTCATCAAGGAGAACGCCAGGCACGCCGGCATTGACCTCAACAAACAAGGCATCGAGATCATCAATGCGCGTCTGTCGCGCCGCAATTCGATCTACACCGACTATCTCTACGAACGCATGCAGCGCAAAGGCTTCCTGTTTCGTGACTGCCAGCGGCTGATCAACAACGACCGTAATCATTTCGCCGCCTGCATGGTGGCGCTGGGCGATGCCGACGGCATCGTCACCGGCGTCACCCGCAACTATTCGACCGCGCTCGACGATATCAGGCGCGTCATCGACGCCAAGCCCGGCCACCGCGTCATCGGCGTCTCGATCGTGCTGGCGCGCGGCCGCACGGTGATCGTCGCCGACACCGCAGTGCACGACATGCCCAACGCCGAGCAGATCGCCGACATCGCCGAGGAGGCCGCCGGATTTGCCCGCCGCATGGGCTATGAGCCAAGACTCGCCATGCTCGCCTATTCCACCTTCGGCCACCCGCAGGGCGAGCGTTCCGAGCGCATCCAGGAAGCCGTGCGCATCCTCGACAAGCGCCGCGTCGATTTCGAATATGACGGCGAAATGGCAGCCGACGTGGCACTCAACGCCCGCGCCATGGCGCAATATCCGTTCATAAGGCTCACCGGCCCGGCCAATGTGCTGATCATGCCGGCGTTCCACTCGGCCTCGATCTCGACCAAGATGCTGCAGGAACTCGGCGGTTCGACCGTCATCGGCCCGCTGCTGGTCGGCCTGAACAAGCCGGTGCAGATCGTCTCGCTGAACGCCAAGGACAGCGATATTGTGAACATGGCGGCGATTGCGGCATATACGGCGGGGACTTGAGGAGCGGTCGGCGTGGCGGACGAAAGCTGGCGATCAGACTGGGTCTCTCACCCCCGCGCGAACGCCCGCGCCGCCTCGACCACCTCCTCCGCCCGGTCCTGGCGCAACAGGTCGATCGGAATGCGACCGTCGAGCTGAGCCGCTGGGCGGGTCAGCCACAGCCATGCGAGCCTTGGATTGCCGATGATCTCCAGCACATCGCTTATGCCTGCCACCGGCCTGCCGTCGACGAACTGCGCCAGCGGGAAGACGTGCTTGCGACCGCCCTTGCGCAGCGCGATGACGTCGCCCCGTCTCTGCCAGCGGTGCAGGGTGGAGCGGGCGATGCGCAGGTTTTCCTCGAGGTAGGTCGAGCCGGCGACGCGGCCGGCCCAGTCCTCGATCAGCATCGATTCTAGGTCGTCGGACTGGGGAAGCGCGGGAAGCGTTTCGGCCTCTGCCGACAGCGTCGTCGTCCCCACCGTGCCAGCTTCGCTGCGGCGCGCGGCTTCCGCCGCGAGCGCACGCACGAATTTCGAGGCAAGGCCGGGAAGGTCGGCGTGAATGGCGTCGATGGCGCGCTGGTGCTTGGGCGACAGCAAGGTGACCGCGGACGCTATGCTGCCGGCGATCTTGCCGACCGAGATCATTGTCGGGCCGTTGATGGCCTCGTCATAGTGAGCAAGCGCACGCTCGACTTTTTCCGCCACCATGTCGGCGAAATCGTCCTGCGTGATGCCGGTCGTCTTAGTCTGAAATCTGGTCATGCATCTGTCTTCTGGGGCCGCGCGCGCTCCTCCCTCAGCCGCGGCCGGTTGTAGAACGGTTACGGCGGAAAATGGAAAGCGCGACGGCAACAGATGCAGCGATCCGACAGATTGCTGTCCTGCATTGCTCCACACCCTGATTAGCGTGCCGAAATGTCAGTCACGGCACGATCGCATTTGCCTTTAGGAGCGGTCTGTGACAACTGCGCGACGGTGAGAAGCGGTCCGCGCTTGCCTTCTCCCTGCGGGGCCCGAAGGGCGGGCGAGGCCCGTGACTCGCCCAAGACGGTTGAGGGTGCTGGACGGAGTGCCGCCATTGCCAAGCTGGAACACCCCTCATCCGGCCGCTTCGCGGCCACCTTCTCCCACAACAAGGGGAGAAGGAAAGGCGTTCCTACAACAATCCCGCCTGCTCTGCCTCTTTGCGCAGGTTCTGCCGTGGCCTTGGGCCGATCTGCTGGATCACCAATCCGGCCGCCAGTGAGCCAAGATCGCCGCAGGTCTGGAGGTCTCGGCCCTGTGTATAGCCATGCAGGAAACCGGCGGCGTAGAGGTCGCCGGCGCCTGTCGTGTCGACCAGTTCCTTGATGGTGGTTGCCTTTATGACCACGGTCTCGTCGCCGCGTACGATGACCGAGCCTTTTTCGGAACGGGTCACCGCCGCGATCTTGCAATCCTTGCGGATCTGCGCCAGCGCCTCGTCGAAGGACGAAGTCTGGTAAAGCGACTTGATCTCGTGGCTGTTGGCAAAAACAATGTCGACCGTGCCCGAGCGCATCAGGTCGAGGAATTCGTCGCGGTAGCGGTCGACGCAGAATGGATCCGACAAGGTCATCGAGACTTCGCGACCGGCCGCGTGCGCAAGTTTCGCCGTCTGCCGGATGGCTTCCTTGGCGCGCGGCGGGTCCCATAGATAACCTTCGAAATAGGTGACCTTGGCGCCCGACGCCTTGTCGGCCTCGACATCTTCCGGCCCGAGTTCGACGCAGGCGCCGAGATAGGTGTTCATCGAGCGTTCGCCATCGGGGGTGACGAAGATCATCGAGCGCGCCGTCGGCGGCTCGCCCTCGAGCGGCCTGGTGTCGAAGGCGACGCCCTGCGCGTGGATGTCATGCGCGTAGATTTCGCCCAGCGCATCGTTGGAGACCTTGCCGAAGAAGGCGGCGCGTCCGCCGAAGGAGGCGACACCAGCCGCCGTGTTGCCGGCACTGCCGCCGGAGGCCTCGATCGCCGGGCCCATGCGGCTGTAGAGCAATTCGGCGCGGTGGGTGTCGATGAGGTTCATCGCGCCCTTGATGATGCCGTTGGTCTCGAGGAAGTCCTCCTCGCACTGGGCGATGATGTCGACAATCGCATTGCCGATGCAAAGCACGTCATAATCCGGCATCAATGTCTCCGCCAAAACCCGAGCCGGCTTCTTGCCATGCCCGCGCGGGTCTACAGCATGACCCTGAAAACTGGCAACCGATTTTCTGTCGTTGCCGGCGTAGCGGCGAGGCCCGTCCTTTGCCGAAGAAGCCCGCGACTGCGCGCCTGCAAGACAGTTCTGCAGTTGGTTTTCGTTGTACCCAGGCGTTACGACAATTCGATCGTGGCCGAAGCATTTCGCCGTGGCGTTGCCTAAAAGGGCTTGTTCGATCCCGATCCGAAGGCGGCAAGCCCATGTCAGCAAAGAGCGATACGACCACCGACCTGGTGTTGCTCGGCGTGCTGGCGGTGCTGTGGGGGGCGTCCTATACCTTCATCAAGATCGGCGTCGAGACCATCCCGCCCATCACCTTCATCGCCGCCCGCACCCTGATCGCCGGCGCCATCCTGTTCGCCGTCATCCGCTGGCGCGGCCTTGCCATGCCGGGCGACGCGGCAAGCTGGCGCCGCTTCGCCTTCCAGGCCTGCCTCAACAGCGTCGTCCCGTTCACGCTGATCGCCGCCGCCGAGCGTTCGGTCGACGCCGGCCTTGCCACCATCCTCAACGCCACCTCGCCGATCTTCACCTTCCTGCTGACGGCGCTCATCACCCGCCATGAGCCGGTGACGGCGCGCAAGCTGGTCGGCGTCGGCGCAGGCATTGCCGGCATATGCCTGATCGTCGGCACGCAGGCGCTTGGCGGCATAGGCCACCAGCTCTGGGCACAGCTAGCCATCGTCGCGGCAACGGTGTGCTATGCGGGCGCCGCCATTTTCGGCCGCGGCTTCAGGGGCCTCGATCCGATGCTTCCCGCCGCCGGTTCGATGCTGTGCGGCGCGATCATGCTGGTGCCGCTCAGCCTGGCGGTCGACCAGCCGTGGACGCTGGCGCCTTCGGCGGCTTCCATACTCGCTTTGCTCGGCCTGTCCGTGTTTTCGACGGCACTGGCTTTCGTCATCTATTTCCGTCTGATCCACACGCTGGGGTCGGTCGGCACGACGTCTCAGGCCTATCTGCGCGTGCCGATCGGCGTCGGCATTGGCGCCGTGTTCCTCGGTGAAAGCCTGGGCCCCACGGCTTGGCTCGGCATGGGTTTTGTCGTTGTCGGCGTGGCGGCCATGACCATACCGGCCCGCAAGCCGGCCTCCGCCCGATAGGCAGATTCGGGTGAGTGCGAGGCTGGCAACGGCCCGCGCTTGCGCTCGCGGGCCGCACTGCCTATCTCGGGAACGTCCTGCCTTGTGGCTGTGTCCGCTGACGTTGGGGTGAAGCACGGTGATTTTCGACGCTGCCCGCAGCGCGGCCCTGGAGTTGCTCTCGCCTCCGTTTCGCTCCGTGTTCATCAAGACGCTTGGCCTGACCCTGCTGGCGCTGGTCGCCCTTTGGTTCGGCCTGACCAGCCTTGTCGAATGGCTGGCCCTGCCGTGGCTCCAGACATCGTTGCCCGGCATACCGTCCTGGGCCGGGTGGCTGGGCGGACTAATCGCCGCCATCGCGTTGGCCTTCGGCATGGCGCTGCTGGTCGCGCCGGTCACGGCCGTCATCGCCGGCCTGTTCCTCGACGATGTCGCCGAAGTGGTCGAGCGCACCGACTACCCCGGCGACCCGGCCGGACGCGCCATGCCGGCATTGCGATCGCTGGTGCTGGCGATAAAATTCTTTGGCGTCGTCATCCTGGGCAACATCGTCGCCTTGCTGCTTCTGCTGGTGCCGGGCATCAACGTCGCCGCCTTCTTCATCGTCAACGGCTACCTGCTCGGACGCGAATTCTTCGAATTCGCCGCCATGCGCTTTCGCCCGGAGGAAGATGCGAGGGCCCTGCGCAGGCGGTATGCCGGCACGGTGTTTCTCTCCGGGCTGGTTATCGCGGCTTTCCTCGCCGTGCCGCTGCTCAACCTGCTGACGCCGCTCTTCGCCGCCGCCATGATGGTGCATCTGCACAAGGCGGTCTCGGCACGGGAAGCGGCCCGTCCCGCACGCGGTTGAGCCTTCAGCGCAAGAGAAAGCCGCGCCCCAGCTCGTCGTCCGGTTCGACAATGAATTCGGCTCGTCCGGAATAATAGGCACGGCCGCCGACGCGGGCGACAATCGCTTCGTACGGGCCGGCCTTCGCCGTTCGCGCCACCACCCCGGAAAAGCGCGAGCCGGCGATGCTCTCGAAAATGCGCTTCTGCCCGATGGCGATCTCGCCCTTGGCATGCATGGCCGCCAGCCGGGCGGTGACGCCGGAACCAGTCGGCGAGCGGTCGACCTCCGCCTCGGCGAAGACGCAGACATTCCTGGTGACTTCCCCGGAAAAGGCGTCCTTTCCATCTGTCAGGATGGTGCCGTAGAGGAAGGCGAGGTCATCATGATCGGGATGCGAAAGCGGAAACTCGGCCTTGAGCCGGTTCGTCAGCGCGGTTGCCGCGTCGACGAAATCGCGCACACGGTCGCGGCCGAACTCCAAGCCGAATTGATGACAGTCGGCCAGCGCGTAAAAGGCGCCGCCATAGGCGACATCGAAACCGATCTTGCCATATTCCGTCAGCTCGATCTATTGGTCGCGGGCAAACAGGAAGGCCGGCACGCTCTCGAACGACACCGAACCGGCCTTGCCGTCGCTGACCGCGACCGAGGCGACGACCAGGCCGCACGGCGCCTCGATGTTCACGGTGGTGAACGGCTCCTGCTTGGCCACCAGCCCTTGATCGATCGCGTAACGGCCGAGCGCGACGATGGCGTGGCCGCACATGGTCGAATAACCCTCATTGTGCATGAACAGCACGGCGAGGTCCGCGCCGGGCAAATCGGGCTCGACCAGCAGGGCGCCATACATGTCGTAATGGCCGCGCGGTTCGAAGATCAGCAGTTTGCGCAAATGATCGAGATGGTCGCGCACATAGGCGCGCTTCTCCAGGATGGTGCCCTTGGGAATACTGGGATAACCGCCTGTGACGATCCGGAGAGGCTCGCCGCCCGTATGCATGTCGACGACAGCAAGGTTCATTCGGGCCCGTCCTAGCCCTGGGATTTGCCGTACAGCGCCTGCAACTTGCCGAACGGCATGGCGGCGCGGGTGAAGCCGAACGTGCCGTCCTGCTGGATTTCGCGCGCCGCCGTCTCCAGCATGCCGTAGGCGAAATTGGTCAGCCACGGCCCTAGCGAAATCCGTTTGACGCCGGCCACGGCAAGGTCGGCGATGGTGAAGCCGGGCTTCGCCATGACATTGACCGGCTTGCCGACCGCCGAGCACAAGGTCTGTACCATCTCGACGTCGCCGATGCCCGGCGCATAGAGCACGTCGGCGCCGGCCTTTTCGAAGGCCTGCAGCCGCCTGATCGTGTCGTCGAGGTCGGACTTGCCCCAGAGGAAATTCTCGGCCCGCGCCGTGAAGACAAAGTCGCGCTTCAGCGCCCGCGCCGCCTCCACCGCGGCGGCGACACGCTCGACCGCGTGCGAAAATTCATAGATGGGCTTGTCCGGATCGCCGGTGTGGTCCTCGATCGAGCAGCCGGCAAGCCCGGCGGCTTCCGCCGCGAAAATGGTCTCGGCGGCCTGCTCGGCGCTGTCGCCCTTGCCCTTCTCCAGATCGGCCGAAACCGGCAGTTCGGTCGCCGCCGTCACCTCGCGGCAATGATGGATCATCTGGTCGAAGCTCACGGCTCCGTCCGGCAGGCCGCGCGAAAAGGCAAAGCCGGCGCTGGTCGTGGCCAGCGCCTTGAAGCCGAAGGAGCCAAGCAGCTTCGTCGTGCCCGGATCCCAGGGATTGGGCATGACGAAGGTCGAGGCATGCAGGTCGCGAAAAATCTTGCCGTTGTCCATGAATGCTCCCCCATGACGAGTGTCGGGGCGGATGCTACCGCGCTGTTCGTGGCCGGGCAAACGAATGCGGTTGGTTCAGAAGCGTTTCTCGTTGTCTGCTGCCAATTTCTCGAAAGCGTCGGAATCGGCGACATAGCGCGCCGTTTTCTTGTCCCAGCGGTAGGTTACGGAATTGTCGTTCGAGACGGCCTTCGGGGCCGGTTCGTCGCAAGTCTCTTCGCCAGGCACTGTCTTGTCGGTTATCGTCGCCTTGATCGCTGCGTAGGGCGAACCATCGCTCAAAGCCTGGAAGGTCAGGTCCTGGGAGCGCCGGTAGGAACAGACATTTTCGTCGAACGTGTTGATGAGGTCGATCAGCTCAAAACGGCCGTCTCGCACCAGGATAAGCGGCGTCGACATGTAGCCCTGGTTCGAATTGAAATGCGTGCTGGAGATCATCAGCGCATCGTCACTGGCGCCGAGCGAAAGTTTACCGGGGTGGCGAAAGAAGGTGAAACGGTCGGTCGCCACATTGACGGCATCGAGCAGCTTCGGTTTGCCGGTGAGGTCGTAAAGCGCCAGCACCGCATAGCCCTCCGCGCTGTCGGGCGACTGGCCGAGGTCGAACAGCATGGCCAGCCGATCCTTGCCGCCGGCTTTGATGCCAAGCACGCCGGCGCTGAAAACGCTCGGTGCCTCTGGTGGCGAGCTGTCATTGTCGGGACCGGCAATGTGCCGCATCTCGATCGGCGAGGAGCCGACATAATAATCGCCCTTCGCCGTCAGATCCGGAACGACCATCCTGATGAGATCGGCATAGGTCGTATCGGCGTGGCCGATGATGGGTTTGCCGAGGTCCGGGCTGGCGGCATCCTGGGCTCCGGCCGCGCCGCACAGCAATGGCAGCAACAGGCAGGCAAGGACGAGCCGATGCAAAAATCCTGACATGCTTGATATCGTCCCCTCACCCCAGCGCCGCCAAGCTAACATGACTTGCCGGGCCGCGCAGCTACAGCATATCGCGGCGAATAGGATTCGCCCGACCTGCTGTAAGCTTCTGATTTTATGCATGTCGTTATCCCGGCCTACACGGCCGGCGAATCAGTGGATCGGCACCAGCCCGGCGAGTTCGCGCATATCATCGAACAGGATGCCGCCGGCCTGGATCAGGCCGTCGCGGTCGGAATAGGGGTCGCCATGATAGGAAAACACCCGCATGCCGGCGGCGATCCCGGCCTGCGTGCCGGCGACGCTGTCCTCGACGACGATGCAGTCGGCGGGCGCGAAGCCCATGGTTCTGGCGGCGTGCAGGAACAGGTCGGGGAACGGCTTGCCGCGCGATACCATGGTGGCACTGAACATGGCATGTTCGAACAGCGGCAACAGCCCGGTCTGGCCAAGGGTTATGTGCATCTTGGAGATCCTTGCCGAGGTGGCGACGCAATAGGCGATGCCGGCCGCGCGGACCGCCTCGATGAACTCCCGGACATAAGGGATCGCCTCGACGCCATGGGCGAACAGATCCGGCAGGCCGGCATTCCAGCGCTCGACGAAATCGGCGCCGAGCCTGACGTTGGTCGTCTCTTCGATCTCTTTCTGCACTGACACCATGCTGCGGCCGGAGAAGTTCTTGCGGCAATATTCGAAGGTCGCGGGATAGCCGGTCGCGCTTAGCCATTCGGCAAGGCGCCGGTTGGCGAGGTTCTCGGTATCGACCAGGATCCCGTCGCAGTCGAAGATGACGAGCTTTGGCAGCGGCCGTGTTTCAGTCATATTGGATCAGTCTACGCGACAAATCGGTTCGATATGCCGAAATACAGCCATGCATCAGGCGGTGCCGGTCGATCCGAATCCGCCCGAGCCGCGCGCCGTGCCGCCGGCCAGCGAACGCTCTTCCACCGCCACCTGCGTCACGGCGCCGAAAACGATTTGGGCGATCCGCATGCCGCGCGTCACGGCGAAGTCCTCGTCGCCGAGATTGACCAGCAGCACCTTCACCTCGCCGCGATAGTCGCTGTCGACCGTGCCGGGTGAATTGAGGACGGTGAGGCCATGTTTGAAGGCAAGGCCCGAGCGTGGCCGCACCTGGCCCTCCATGCCCTCGGGAATTTCCAGGATCAACCCGGTCGGCACCAAGGCGCGCTTGCCCGGCAGGATCAGAAGCGGCCGGTCTTCGGGCACCGCCGCGCGCAAATCCATGCCGGCGGCGCCGGCGCTTTCATAAGCGGGAAGCGGAAGACCCTCACCATGCGGCAACCTGACGAAGCCGACGGTCGGACCGATGACGGAAGGTGTTTGAAGGGCTGCGCGCATAAAATGGATCCTATCGGCGCGATTGCCGATTCGGTCAACTCGACCGCAGGGCTATCAACGGCTTTCTTTCGGGCATCACTGTGGCCTGAGGACGGCTCAACGCACTTCCATCGGAACCACGGTCGTCTCCTTGATCTCCTCCATGACGAAGGAGGCGGAAACATCCGACAAAGCCACCTTGGCGATCAGCCGCTGGTAGAGCCGGTCATAGGCCTTCACGTCGGCGACGCGGGCGCGCAGCACATAGTCGAGATCGCCGGACATGCGGTAGACGCCGATGATCTCGGGCAAGCCGGCCACCGCAGCGCGGAATTTCTGCAGCCAGTCCGGGTCGTGGTTGGATGTGCGGATCAGGATGAACACCGAAAGGCCAAGCCCGAGCTTCTCGGCATCGACCAGCGCCACGCGGCCGGTGATGACGCCAGCTTCCTCCAGCCGCTTGACGCGCCGCCAGCAGGCATTGCGCGACAAGGCCACCCGCTCCGACAACTGGTCGACCGACAAGGTGCCGTCGCGTTGCAATTCGGCGAGCAATTTCCGATCAAGTTCGTCGATTGCCAGTGTCATGTGGGATACTTGTCCCATGAAATCGCAAAATACAAGGATATTTTGGGACCAATGAACCGGTGAGGCGTGTCAGGATACTCATATCGGAACGCAAACGCTGAAGGGGAACCAGCATGTCGGTCGCAAGGATTTTCACCTCTCATCCGGCCAAGGTCGGTGAAACCTATTTCGGCCATATGGCCTTCGCCACATGGTTTTCGTCGCGCCTGCTGATGGCGGCGGCAGCAGCATTTGTTCACGCTTTCTTGCCATTTCTCTTTGAGACTACCGCCAGCCGAATCATTCGCGAGCTCTACGAGCGGACGCACAACAGAGGCACACACGCGATCAACGAGCCCGCTGCTCTTCCGGATCGCGCCTAAAGGAAGGCGGAAGCAATGTGCCGGTGGGCGGCCTATCTCGGTGAAGCGGTCTTTCTCGAAGACATCCTCACGGCGCCCTGTCACTCACTGATCGCCCAGAGCCACTGCGCCCAGGAAGCGAAGTCGCCGACCAATGGCGATGGTTTCGGCCTTGCCTGGTACGGCGACCGGCCGGAGCCCGGTCTCTACCGCGACATCCTGCCGGCGTGGTCCGATCCCAACCTGAAGAGCCTGTGCCGGCAGATCAAATCCGGCCTGTTTCTCGCGCATGTGCGGGCCTCGACCGGCGGCGCCACCAGCCGCATGAATTGCCATCCGTTCATCTCCGGCCGCTGGTCGTTCATGCACAATGGCCAGATCGGCGGCTTCGAAAAGATCCGCCGCGCGCTGGAGAACTCGTTGTCCGACGCTGTCTTCGAGCAGCGCGAAGGCACCACCGATTCCGAACTGTTTTTTCTGCTCATGATCGACGAAGGGCTTTCGTCCGACCCGCAAGGTGCCGTTTCCCGCGCCACCTCCCGCGTGCTCGAAGCCTCGCGCCGCGCTGGTCTCGAGCCGGCGCTGAAATTGACCGCCGCCTTCTCCGACGGGCAGGCCCTGCATGCGGTGCGCTATGCCACCGACGTCCAGGCGCCGACGCTCTACACGTCCATCTTCCGCAAGGGCGCTGGCCGCTGCATCGTTTCCGAACCCTTCGATCGAGAGGGCGGCGACTGGCAGGCGATCCCGCCATCGAGCTTCGTCACCATGACAAAGGACGGCATCGACATTCGTCCGTTCGCTCCGGTCGCGGCGAAGCTGGCGCTGGCCGGGTAAGTCTTCTTCGCCGATGTCTCGAATCGGCAATGCTGGCAGGACAGAGGGGGGCGCCGTAGAGTGCAGACCTCAACGCAATCCCAATCAAGCGCCCACCTCCAATGAATGCTCAACTCCGCTTGAAGCCGCGCCGCTATCCGCCATTTGATGAGGCAGGCGGCAAGCAAGCCGGAACCTTGATCATGAACCTCGCCTTTTCCTCAGCCACCGATCTCGCCGCCGCCATCGCCGCGCGCAAAATCTCCGCCGTCGAAGCGCTCGACGCCCACCTCGCGCGGATCGACAGGCACAATCCTGCCGTCAACGCCGTCATCTCGCTCGACAGGGACGGGGCTCGCGAGCGTGCCGAGGAGGCCGATGCGGCATTGTCGCGTGGCGAAGCGCTCGGGCCGCTGCACGGCGTCCCCTTCACGCTGAAGGACATGCACGAGACATCTGGGATGAGAACCACGGTCGGCTTCCCGCTCTTCGCCGACTATGTGGCGAAAGAGGACAGCCCCGTCGTTAACAGGTTGAAGGCAGCCGGCGGTGTGCTGATGGCCAAGACCAATGTCGCCACAATGCTGTCCGACTGGCAATCGGACAATCCGCTGTTCGGCCGCACCAGCAATCCCTGGAATCTCCAGCGCACCCCGGGCGGATCCAGCGGCGGCGCCGCTGCCGCCGTCTGCACAGGCATGACACCGTTCGACATCGGCACCGACATGCAGGACTCGATCCGCCTTCCCGCGGCGTTCTGCGGCGTCTACGGCCTGAAGCCGACGGAACATCGCGTTTCGCTGGCCGGCGCCTTTCCGGATCCAGGCGGTGCGGCGCGAAGCGTGCGGCTGATGTCCTGTCTCGGCCCACTGGCGCGCAGCATCGACGATTTGGCGTTGATCTATCGGATCATCGCCGGCCCGGACGACCGCGACACCGACCTTGCGCCGGTGCCCGTCGAGGCCATGCCGAAGCTCGACCTCCAAACTTTGCGCATCGCTTTCGCGCCCTCCTTTCCCGGGTTCCCAGTGGCCGGCGGCATCAGTGCAGCGGTCGAAAATGTCGCAAGACGACTGCAAGACGCCGGCGCCATCATCGAGGAAGCGAAACTGCCCAAGCTCGACCTGCACGACGATCTCGCCCAGGGCGGCGCGCTGATCGGCATGATGATGGAGGCGGCGCAGCAGGAACCGCCGGAGGAGCCGGCATCGGTCTCGCGCTGGTTTGAGGCACTGGCCCGCCGCGACAAATCCATTCTCGCCTGGGACCGTTTTTTCGAGGATTGGGACGCGCTGCTCTGCCCGGTCGTCATGACCACGGCATTCCCGCATTGTGCGCCGGGCACTGCGATCAAAGTCGACGGCAAGGACCAGAGCTACTGGATGTTGCCGGCCTACGGAGCCGTCTTCAACTACAGCGGCCACCCGGCGCTTTCGATACCTTGCGGGCAGGACAGCGACGGCCTGCCGATCGGCCTGCAGCTTGTCGGCGCACGCTGGTCGGAGGCGCGGCTGCTCGCCGTGGGCAAGGGGATGGCGCCCTTGACCGGCGGCTTCAGTCGTCCGCCCGGCTATTGAGCGAAGCGCGACAGTCCATAAGGCGCCAGCAGCGGGTCGCGCTCGCCGCCAAGGATTTCGCGCGTGGCGAACAGGCCGACGGCCGGCGCCAGCGTGATGCCGGAATGCATGACCGCGATGTAGACGCCATCCATGCCCTCGGCGCGGCCGATGATCGGAAAGCCGTCGATCGGTGTCGGCCGGTAGCCGATCGTGTAGAAATCCAGCTCAAGTCCGTCGCTGTCGCGCAACATGGCTTTCGTGGCCGCGAACAACGCGCGGGCGGTGGCTTTGGCATCCATCCCCGGATCGGCGCCGCCGAAGTCCGAGCCGGCGATGATACGGCCTTCCGCCGTCTGGCGCATGTGCAGCCGCTCGGCCAGCACCAGTCCGTTGAGCAGCTTCTTGTATGGCCGCGAATGGACGATCAGGCCGGGCGGGGTCTCGATCGGCAGGTTGATGCCGGCGGTCGCGGCAATGTCCGGCGAGCCGACGCCTGCCGCGATCACCACCTCGTCGGCGGCAATCAGCCCATGCGATGTGCCCACGCCGGTTATCCTGCCATTGGTCTGGATCAGCGCCGTGACCGTACTGGAACGGATGCGCGCGCCGCGCTGTTCGGCATCGGCCAGCAGGGCCTTGGAGGCTGCGACCGGCTCGGCAACACCTTCCTCGGCGACATGCAAAGCGAAATCCGGCGGTTCGGCGAGATTCGGCTCGATGCGCGCCGCGCCGGCACGGTCGATGCGCTCGATGCCGTAGCCCCAGGCTGAGTGCTCCGCGGCATAGGTTTCCATATCCGCCGCCGATAGATCCCAGCACAGGCCGCCGCACCAGTTGAGCGGCAGGCCGGGCAGGTCTCTCGCCAGCCGAGACCATTCGGCCATGGCGCGGCTGCGCAGCCGGAAATAAGGCTCCGGATTGCCCCAGCTGGCATTGATCCAGGCAAAGGAATTGAGCGTCGCGACACCGCCGGCCTCGCTGTCGGCGATGACCGTTACCTGGGCACCCGCTTTGGTCAGGTGCCAGGCAATCGACGCACCGATGATGCCGGCGCCGATGACGATCACTTGTTTGCCGGCGCTCATGTTCGCTCCTGATCCAAGGGTGACATGTCATCCAAGTGCCATCCTGTCCGCCGCTTGCCAACATCGAATGCCGTAAAAAGGTAGCTTGACATCAATACGTACGTACGTATTGTATGGCCATGGCTAGACAATCACTCCGCGAAAAACTCCTCGATGCCGGTTTCCAGACCATCTGGGACTCGGGCTATGCCGCCGCCGGCATACGCGACATCGTCGCCGCGGCTGACGCCCGGCCGGGCTCCTTCACGAACCATTTTGCCTCCAAGGAGCAATTTGTTGGCGAAGTGGTCGACCGCTATTTCGCCTATGTGAGCGGACTGGTCGAAACAGCGCTGGCCCGGGATGGGACCCCGCCTGTCGGCAGGCTGCGCCGTTATCTCGATCTCATCACCTCGAAGCTTGAAGCGCATGATTGGGCGCGCGGCTGCATGATCGGCAATCTCAGTCTTGAGACCGCCGTGCACAGCGAACCGCTGCGCCTGCGGCTGGTCGCTATCTTCGAGCGCTGGCGTCGGCCCTTCGCGGCCTGCATCGCCGAAGGCCAGGCGACCGGCGACATCACGAGAGCCTTCGATGCCGAGGACCTTGCCGACTTCCTGCTGTCGTCCTGGCAAGGCGCCATGCTGCGTATGAAAGTCGAGCGTAGCCCCGAGCCGCTCGACCGATTCAAGAAGATCATCTTCAGTACAGTCTTTGGAAAGGAGCCGATCCCATGACTTCGAAAGCCGACATGCCTCAGGCGGGCGTCGCCGCACCGAGACGTTCGCAAATCGCCGTCCTCGATTCGACCATGTCCTTTGTCGAGGCCGGCGCGTCTGGCCCGACCGTGCTGTTCCTGCATGGCAATCCGACCTCGTCGCATATCTGGCGCAACATCATCCCGCACGTGGCGTCGTTCGGGCGCTGCATCGCGCCCGACCTGATCGGCTATGGCCAATCCGGCAAGCCCGATATCGACTATCGCTTCTTCGACCATGTCCGCTACCTCGACGCCTTTCTCGACGCGCTCGACATCAGGGACATGGTTCTGGTCGCCCAGGATTGGGGCACTGCCCTGGCCTTCCATCTTGCGGCGCGGTGGCCGCGCCGCGTTCTCGGCCTCGCCTTCATGGAGTTCATCCGGCCCTTCGAGCGTTGGGAGGACTTTCACCAGCGTCCGCAAGCTCGCGAAATGTTCAAGGCGTTGCGTACACCCGATGTCGGCGAGAAGCTGGTCCTGGAAGACAATGTCTTCGTCGAAAAATTGCTGCCGGCCTCGGTGCTGCGCACAATGAGCGACGAAGAGATGGCCGTCTACCGGGCGCCGTTCCCGACGCCGCTATCGCGCAGGCCGGTGCTGCGTTTGCCCCGGGAATTGCCGATCGAGGGCCAGCCCGCCGACGTCGCGCCATCAGCGAACACGACCATCGGGCGCTGCGGCTGTCCACCTATCCGAAACTGCTGTTCGCCGGCGATCCGGGCGCGCTGATCTCACCGCAGGCCGCACGCGAATTCGCGGCCAGCTTGAAGAACTGCCGGTTCATCGATCTCGGGCCTGGCGCGCACTACCTGCAGGAGGATCATGCCGACACGATCGGCAGCGCTATCGCCGGCTGGCTTCCGGGGGTCGTTCAGGCGGGCCGCATGAACGAACCCGCCTGAAGCAAGCCATGCAACCGGCGGCGTTCACGCCGCCGGACCGGTCGACAGCCCGGCGCTGCGCTGCTAGAAGCCCGGCCTGTCACACGGAAATCCCAAGAGAATGCCCGAAATTATTCCAGAGGAAGTGGCGCGCCGCCGCACTTTCGCGATCATCGCCCACCCCGACGCCGGCAAGACGACGCTGACCGAAAAGCTGCTGCTGTTCGGTGGCGCCATCCAGCTTGCCGGCGAGGTCAAGGCCAAGAAGGACCGCATCCAGACGCGTTCCGACTGGATGAAGATCGAGCGCGAGCGCGGCATTTCGGTCGTCACCTCGGTGATGACGTTCGAATATGAGGACAACGTCTTCAACCTGCTCGACACGCCGGGCCACGAGGATTTCGCCGACGACACCTATCGCACGCTGTCGGCGGTCGACTCGGCCGTCATGGTCATCGACGCCGCCAAGGGCATCGAGCCGCGCACGCTGAAGCTGTTCGAGGTCTGCCGGCTGCGCGACATCCCGATCATCACCTTCGTCAACAAGATGGACCGTGAAAGCCGCGATCCGTTCGAGATTTTGGACGAGATCGAGCAGAAGCTGGCGCTGGACACCGCGCCCATCACCTGGCCGATTGGCCGTGGCAAGACTTTTTCCGGCACCTATCACCTGGCGCTGAACGCCGTGCGCAAGGGCGACGACGAGAAGGAACGCACGCCGGTCAACGGTCCCGATTCCAACCGCGTTGCCGGCCTGCTGCCGGAAAACGAGCGCGAGGCTTTCATCGAGGAACTGGAGCTCGCGCGAGAGGCGTGCAGACCCCTTGATATCGACGCTTTTCGCGAGGGCCATCTGACGCCGGTCTATTTCGGCTCGGCGCTGCGCAATTATGGCGTGCGCGACCTGATCGAGGCGCTTGGCGCCTTTGGTCCGCCACCGCGCGCGCAGGAGGCCGACACCCGCACCATCGAGGCGACGGAGGAAAAAATGACCTCCTTCGTCTTCAAGATCCAGGCCAACATGGATCCCAACCACCGCGACCGCATCGCCTTCGTGCGCGTCTGCTCGGGCAAGCTCGAGCGCGGCATGAAGGCCAAGCTGGTGCGCACGGGAAAGCCGATGAGCCTCTCGGCCCCGCAATTCTTCTTCGCCCGCACCCGTGTCACCGCCGACGAAGCCTTCGCCGGAGATGTCGTCGGCATCCCCAACCACGGTACGCTGCGCATCGGCGACACGCTGACCGAGGGCGAGGAAATCCTGTTTCGCGGCGTGCCGAATTTTGCCCCGGAAATCCTGCGTCGTGTCCGCCTCGGCGACGCGATGAAGGCGAAAAAACTCAAGGAAGCGCTGCACCAGATGGCCGAGGAAGGCGTGGTGCAGCTGTTTTCGCCCGAGGACGGCTCACCGGCTATCGTCGGCGTCGTTGGCGCCCTGCAGCTCGATGTGCTGAAAGAGCGGCTGAACTTCGAATACACGCTGCCCGTCGAATTCGAGATGTCGCGCTTTTCGGTCTGCCGCTGGATCTCGGCCGATGACAAGGCCGAGGTGCTTCGCTTCATCGAGGCGCATCGCGGCGACATCGCCCGCGATCTCGACAACGACCCGGTCTTCCTCGCCCAGCACGCCTTCTCGCTGAACTACGAAGCCGAGCGCTGGAAAGCGATCCGCTTCGCCACGATCAAGGATTATCAGGTCCGCGACAAAGCGGCATAAGAACCCTTTTTCCTTCTCCCCGTTCACGGGGAGAAGGTGCCCGAAAGGCGGATGAGGGGCAGCGCCGACTTCAAGGATCGTTAGACTCAATCCCCCGGCCTTCGCAAGCTCCGGGCGTTCGAAGCTCGAAAAGCCAAGCAATTGGCTTTTCGTCCGCTACGCGGACCGCTTCTCACCCTTTCGCCGCCGCCTCCAATTTGGCGATATCGATCTTGCCCATCTGCATCATCGCTGACATCACCCGGCCGGCCTTGGCCCTGTCAGGGTCCTGAAGCAGTCGCGGCAACTGCTCCGGCACGACCTGCCAGGAAACACCGAACTTGTCCTTCAGCCAGCTGCATCGGCCGGGCTCGCCGCCGCCTTCGGTGAGTTTGCTCCAGAAATGATCGACCTCGTCCTGCGTCTTGCAGTCGATCGAGAGCGACATGGCCTCCGTGAACTTGTATTGCGGGCCGCCATTGAGCGCCTGGAACTGCACACCGTCGAGCTCGAACGATGCCACCAGCACTTTGCCTTCCGAAGCATGGCCCTGCGGCCAGCGCGTGACGCTCAGCACCTTCGAATTCTTGAAGATGGATACGTAATGGTTCATGGCCTCTTCGGCCTGGTCGTCGAACCACAGGAAGGTGGTGATCTTTTGCATGTCGTGCTCCTCGGTTGCTTCTTGCTGCCACAATGAAACGGCTGGCTCCCGGAATGGCGCCATTTCTTGCCGTCTGCCCAAGGACGGTCGTGATACGCCCGATCCGACAACGGCACCGAATTTTCCTGGAGAATCTGGCGCATTGCAAAATTGTGGCCAGACCATAGTTGCGCGTCTATAACCCCTGCGATCAAAATTCAGCGCCGCCGCGCCCGGCGCGGCCAGCCACCAAGGAAAAAACATGCCCGCCTACCGTTCCCGCACCACGACCCATGGCCGCAACATGGCCGGCGCCCGCGGCCTGTGGCGCGCCACAGGCATGAAGGATAGTGATTTCGGCAAGCCGATCATCGCGGTGGTCAATTCCTTCACCCAGTTCGTGCCCGGCCATGTTCATCTGAAGGACCTCGGCCAGCTGGTCGCGCGCGAGATCGAGAAGGCCGGCGGTGTCGCCAAGGAATTCAACACCATCGCGGTCGACGACGGCATCGCCATGGGCCATGACGGCATGCTCTATTCGCTGCCGTCGCGCGAGCTGATCGCCGATTCCGTCGAATACATGGTCAACGCGCATTGCGCCGACGCCATGGTCTGCATCTCCAACTGCGACAAGATCACCCCCGGCATGCTGATGGCCTCGCTGCGCCTCAACATCCCGACCGTGTTCGTCTCCGGCGGGCCGATGGAAGCCGGCAAGGTCGTGCTGGCCGGCAAGACGCAGGCGCTCGACCTGGTCGACGCCATGGTGGCCGCTGCCGACGACAAGATCTCCGACGAGGACGTCAAGGTCATCGAGCGCTCGGCCTGCCCGACCTGCGGCTCCTGCTCGGGCATGTTCACCGCCAACTCGATGAACTGCCTGACCGAGGCACTCGGCCTGTCGCTGCCCGGCAACGGCTCGACGCTGGCCACACATGCCGACCGCAAGCGTCTGTTCGTCGAGGCCGGTCATCTCGTCGTCGATCTCGCCCAGCGCTACTACGAGCAGGATGACGAGAGCGCACTGCCGCGCAGCATCGCCTCGAAGGGCGCCTTCGAGAACGCCATGACGCTCGACATCGCCATGGGAGGCTCGACCAACACGGTGCTGCACATCCTGGCCGCCGCCCATGAGGGTGAGGTCGACTTCACCATGGAGGACATCGACCGGCTGTCGCGGCGGGTGCCTGTCCTTTGCAAGGTGGCGCCGGCTAAGTCCGACGTGCACATGGAAGACGTCCATCGCGCCGGCGGCATCATGGCCATCCTCGGCCAGCTCGACGAGGCCGGACTGATCAATCGCGATCTGCCGACGGTGCATACCGCCAGCCTCGGCGAAGCGCTCGACCATTGGGATATTTCGCGCACCTCGAGCCAGAATGTGCGCGACTTTTTCCTCGCCGCTCCCGGCGGCGTGCCGACACAGGTCGCCTTCAGCCAGGACCGCCGCTGGGACGAGCTCGACACGAACCGCGAAACCGGCGTCATCCGCTCGGCGAAGACGCCTTTCTCGAAAGATGGCGGCCTTGCCGTGCTGAAAGGCAATCTGGCGCTCGACGGCTGCATCGTGAAGACGGCCGGCGTCGACGAGTCGATCCTGAAATTCACCGGTCCGGCGCGCGTCTTCGAGAGCCAAGACGCTTCGGTCAAGGCGATCCTTGCCAATGAGATCAAGGCTGGCGATGTCGTCGTCATCCGCTATGAGGGACCGCGCGGCGGCCCCGGCATGCAGGAAATGCTCTATCCGACCAGCTATCTGAAGTCGAAGGGCCTGGGCAAGGCCTGCGCGCTGGTCACCGATGGCCGCTTCTCCGGCGGCACCTCGGGCCTGTCCATCGGCCATGCTTCGCCTGAAGCGGCGGAAGGCGGGCTGATCGGGCTGGTGCAGGAGGGCGATACGATCGAGATCGATATCCCGAACCGCACCATCCGCCTCGCCGTGGACGACGCGGAACTCGATGCGCGCCGCGCGGCCATGGAGGCCAAGGGCGCGGACGCCTGGAAGCCGCAGGAAAAGCGCAAGCGCAAGGTGACGACCGCGCTGCGCGCCTACGCTGCCTTCGCCACCAGTGCCGACAAGGGGGCCGTGAGGCACGTGCCGGAGTAAGGGCGGTTCTTCCTTCTCCCACAAGGGAGAAGGAAAAAACCTCACGGCATCAGCTGATACTCATAAAGCTTCTGGTAAAGCCCGCCTTGCCCCAGCAGGGTCTTGTGCGGGCCGCTTTCCACCACCTTGCCGGCTTCCAGCACCACGATCGTGTCGGCCTGGTGCACGGTCGACAAGCGGTGGGCGATGACGATCGTGGTGCGCCCCTCCGTCAGCTGTTGCAGCGCATCGCGGAACAGCGCCTCGGATTCGGCATCGAGCGCGCTGGTCGCTTCGTCCAGCAGCAGGATTTCGGCGTTGCGCAGCATAGCGCGGGCGATCGAGATGCGCTGGCGCTGACCGCCCGACAAAAGACCGCCATTCTCGCCGACATCCGTTTCGTAGCCTTTCGCCTGCGCGATGATGAAGTCATGCGCGTTGGCCGCCTTGGCCGCTGCGATCACCTCGTCGTCGGTCGCATCCTGCCGCCCAAGCCGGATGTTGTGCATGATCGTGCCGGCAAACAGGAACGTGTCCTGGCTGACATAGGCGATTTTTTCCCTAAGCGAGGCGAGCGTGACATAGGAAATGTCCTGTCCGTCAAGCAGCACCCTGCCGCTCTTCGGGTCATATAGGCGCATGATAAGGTTCAGGATCGTCGACTTGCCGCCGCCAGAGGGGCCGACCAGCGCCGTCATCTTGCCGGCCGCAAGAGCCAGGTCGAACCGGTCAAGTACTGGCGGGCCATTCTGATAGGCGAAGCTGACGGCGTCGAACCGGATCTCGCCAGGTCCGGCATGAAGCGGCCTTGCATCCGGCTTCTCGGCCAATGTCAGAGGCTCGTCGGCCAACTGGAACATCATGCGCACGCCGACAATGCCGCTTTCCAGGGAGATACGGACGCGCGCGAGGCGCTTTGCCGGCTCATAGGCAAGCAGCAGCGCCGCGATGAAGGCCATGATGTTGCCAGGCATCTGGCCGCCCTTCAGAACCAGTAAGCCGCTGACCATGACGGCGCCGGCGATCGCCAGACCGGCCAGCGTTTCCATCACCGGATTGGTCACCGCTTCCAGCGCGGCGATGTTGTTGGCCCGGTCCTCGACATCGGACACCGCCCTGTACATGCGCTTGCGCATCAAGCCTTCGAGGTTGAAGGATTTGACCACGCGCACGCCGATCGCGGTTTCCTGCATCACCTGGACGATCTGGCCGACCGAGCGGAACTCCATGGCGGCGAACTTGCGCACACGCTTCAGGATGCGGTTGACGCCATAGATGGCCAGCGGACCGACGACGAAGCAGATCAGCGACAGCGCCGGCTGCTGCCAGACCATGACTCCAATCAAGGCAGCCAGCGTCACCAGGTCGCGCACATAGGAGGTGACGATGAGGTCGAGCACGTTGCGCGCCGCCTGGGCATTGTTGGTCATGCGGGTGATCAGGTCGGACGACGAGGTCGAGTGGTAGAATTCGATGCCTTGCGCCAGGATGCGGTCGTAGATCTTGCGCTGCCGTTCGGCGATGATGGCGTTGCCGACCCGGCTCATGAAGTAGGCCTGGACGAAGTTGGCGACGCCCTTGACGATGAAGATCGCGGCGACCGCCACGGCAATCATGTTGACGCGATCGACCCTTTTGTCGATCACGAATTCATTGGTTATTTCGCGCAGGATCCAGGCGCTGGCGGCCGTCATGCCGGCCACCACCAGCATCGACAGGATGGCGGCGGCGTAGCCGGCCCTGTGCTGCCGGAACGATTCCTGGAGCAGCCTTGCGACGAGGCGCTGGTTTTCCGTCGAGCGGAAGAAGCGAAACACGGCTGATCCTTGATGCCGGGATGACGAAGGCGGCTTATAGAGGGAGTTGCCGCCGGAGGGAACCTTGCCGCCATGGAAAGAAACCGCTGCGGCAGGCTGCCTTTTGAGACACGATGCAACTGTGATTCTTCAAGCGGGATGATGAGAGATGGATTTCGACCTAATCGTTCGTGGCGGCACGCTGCCGCATGGCGGCATCGCCGACATCGGGATCAGCGGCGAGACGATCATTGCGATCGAGCCGAAGCTCGAGGGTTCCGCGGGGACCGAGGTCGACGCCCGTGGCAATCTGGTGTCGCCGCCCTTCGTCGATCCGCATTTCCATATGGACGCCACACTTTCCTATGGTCTTCCGCGCATCAACGCGTCGGGCACGCTGCTCGAGGGCATTGCGCTGTGGGGCGAACTGAAGCCGCTCCTGACGCACGAAGCGGTGCGCGATCGGGCGCTCGCCTATTGCGACTGGGCGGTGTCGATGGGGCTGCTGGCCATCCGTACCCATGTCGATGTCTGCGACGACAGGCTGCTGGCGGTCGGGGCGCTGCTGGAGGTCAAGAAGGCCGTCGCCCCTTACATCGATCTGCAATTGGTGGCCTTCCCGCAGGACGGGTTCTATCGCTCGCCGACGGCGCGCCAAAATACCATGCGCGCGCTGGACATGGGGGTCGACATCCTCGGCGGCATTCCGCATTTCGAGCGCACCATGGCCGACGGCAGGCGCTCGGTGACCGAATTGTGCGAGATCGCGGCAAAACGCGGCCTCTTGGTCGACCTGCATTGCGACGAGACAGATGACCCGCTGTCGCGTCACATCGAGCAATTGGCCTATGAAACGCAGCGCCTCGGCCTGCAGGGCAGGGTGGCCGGTTCGCACCTAACCTCCATGCATTCGATGGACAATTACTACGTCTCGAAACTGTTGCCGCTGATCGCCGAGGCCGGTGTTTCCGCGATCCCCAACCCGCTGATCAACATCATGCTGCAGGGCCGTCAAGACACGTTCCCGAAGCGGCGTGGCATGACGCGGGTCAAGGAAATGCAGGCGCTGGGCATCCGTGTCGGCTGGGGTCAGGATTGCGTGCTCGATCCCTGGTATTCGCTGGGCACCGCCGACATGCTCGACGTCGCCTTCATGGGCCTGCATGTCGCCCAGATGTCGAGCCCCGCCGACATGGCGCGCTGCTTCGACATGGTCACCAACGTCAACGCGGCGATCATGGGCCTCGATCATCTTGGCCTGGCTGTCGGCAAGCGCGCCAGCCTGGTGATCCTCGATGCCGGCAATCCGATCGAGGCCCTGCGCCTGCGCGCCGAGCGCATCTACGTCATCGCCAGGGGCAAGGTGGTGGCGGAGCGGACAAGGCAGGATACCAGGCTTTCGATCTCCGGCAGGCCGTCGCAGGTGAACCGGCGGCACAAATCCGGGTAGATACAGCCGATTTCCGCGGCGGATCTTACCGTTTCTTCGATTCCCACTCGTCAAAGTTGGCGCTTGAGTCTAGGAGCCGGGCATGGTTGAGCCCGTCGCCCGGAATTCGATGGTCAAGAATGTGCTTCTGGCCGGCATCCTGCTGATGCTGGCGGGCGACTTTCTGTTTGCGCTGAACGACGCGATGGGCAAATGGCTGGTCACCAGCTTTTCCGTCGGCCAGGTGGTGCTGATCCGCTCTATCGGCGCCTTCATCGTGCTCGGCCCGATGATCGCCAACCAGGGCGCTGGCAGACTGTTCCAGATGGAACGGCCCGGGCTGCAGGTCCTGCGCGTGGTGGCGACGACGCTGGACACCGCTTTGTTCTACGCCGCCGTCGTCTTTCTGCCGCTTGCCGATGTGATGAGCTTCTACATGGCTGGCCCGATCTATGTGGCGGCGCTATCGCATTTCCTGCTTGGCGAAAAGGTCGGCTGGCGCCGCTGGGTGGCGATCCTGCTTGGCTTCTGCGGCGTGGTGATCATGCTGAAACCGTCCTCTGCCGCGTTTTCGCTGTCATCGGGTTTCGCGCTTGTCGGCAGCCTTGCCTTCGCATTCGCCATCATCCTCAACCGGCGCCTGCGCGGCACCAGCGACACCAATCTGGTGACATGGCAGACGATCGGCACGCTGTTGGTTGGCGGCGTGCTGACCATCGGTGCCTGGAAGACGCCGTCGGCGCTCGATCTCGGCGCCATGCTGCTGCTCGGCATCGTCTCCTGCGGTGCGCATCTGATGATCACGCGGGCGCTGAAACTGGCGCCGGCCTCGACACTGGCGCCGCTGCACTACACGCTGCTCCTGTGGGCGGTGGTGTTCGGGCTGGTGTTCTTCGGCGACGTTCCCGGCCCGCGTATCCTGATCGGCTCCGGCATCATCGTTCTGGCCGGCCTGTTCATCTTCCATCGCCAGAAAGTGGTCGACACCACGGTGCCGCCGGAGAACGTGCCGAAGGGTGTGAACTAATGCATGTCGCCCGGAAGTGTACTCGGTTCCGGGACAACGACATGCATTAAATCAGAAGCTTACAGCATGTCGCGGCGAATCCTGTTCGCCGCGACATGCTGTAGGGCCCGGATTTCGGGTGCCCCAATGCATGTCGCTCAAAAGTGGCCTCGGTTCTGGGAGAACGACATGCATCAAAACAAAAATCTAAAGCGCGTCGCATGAATACGCTTCACCGCGACGCGCTTTAGCCCTGGCGTACCGCAGCAAGGTGCCGCAAAAATTCCTCTGTCTCCATCAGCGTCTTGCAGCGCGCGAAGCGGCCGTCCGCATAGGCGCGGAAATCGTCGGCCGGATTGTTGTTGGCGAGCTGGATCAGCCCCCACAGCGTCCACAACAAGTCGCACATCGCCTTGTAGATGACGACGCGGCCGCGCTCCGCCGGCTTCGCCTCGCCACCGAAATAGGCGCGCATCAACTCCTCGTCCTGGGCCGCGTCGAACTTGCCTTCGACGCTGAGATCGCCGAGATCCCAGAGAGGGTCGTTCATCCCGGAATATTCCCAGTCGACGATCCACATCCGCTCGCCCGTATCGAGAAAATTTTCGCACAGCGGATCGCAATGGCAGGCGACGAGGGGCAAGGCGTGGACGGCAAGGGCCGAGCGCACGCTGCCGGCCGCGCGCACCACGTCATGATAGCCGGCGGGCAGGGCGACATCCCTGGTCGACAGCACCTTGAGATAGTCGTCGATCATCGAAAACAGCTCAAAGCGGAAGGGGAATACCGCGCCGGACGCGTGCAGCTTGTGGAAGGCCTCGGCCGCCCGGGCCGGACTGCCCTGCCGCTCCCTGAATTTCTCCGGCGACATCGTCTCGGCATCGGCGATGTAGCGCGTCACCATCAGGCCCGTGGCGGCATCGGCATGCAGCACTTCGGGACTGACGCCGGCCTTTGCCGCCTCGCGTGCCGCCACCGCTTCGTTGGCGCGGTTGATGTATTCCTCGGTGCCTTTGCCCGGAACGCGCAGGCAGTAATCGCCGGCCTTGAAGACGAGGTTGGTGAGGCCGCCAAGCCGTTCCAGCGGCCCGGTGTAGCCGGCCAGCGCCGGAATGGCGGCAAGTTTTGCCCGCGCCTCGTCTGTCACCATGCCTGCGTCCCCACGCGCTATTTCTTTGAGACAACGGTTCCACAATTTTCGCCGTTTGGCTATCATCCCGGCAAGACGAGGGATTGGTCGACACGTGACGGACGGCAAACATCAAGGCGCGCTCGGCGAGGCCTACGCGGCCAAGCGCCCGGAAGAGGTAGCGGCACTCTATGACAGGTGGTCGCAAACCTATGACGCCGACATGTCGGCCGCCGGCTACCGCCACCCGACGATCTGCCTTGCCTTGCTGGCCCGCCATCTGCCGCGCGGTTCAGCCCCGCTGCTCGACGCCGGGGCAGGTACCGGGCTGATCGGCGAATGGCTCGACATTGCCGGCTATCCCCAGGTCGAGGCGCTCGACATCTCACAGGGCATGCTGGATCAGGCCGCGCGCAAGGGCGTCTATTCGGCGCTGCACTGCCTGGCACTCGGCGGTGACCTGCCTTTTGCCAACGACACCTATGCCGGCATCATCTCGGCCGGTGTGTTCACCTCGGGTCATGTCGGCGCCGACGGTTTGGACGAACTGATCCGCATCTGCCGGCCGGGCGGAGTGATCGTGCTGACGGTCAAGAACACGTTGTGGGATCAGGGCTTTGCCGCGCGCATCGCCGAACTCGAGGCGCAGGGCCTAGTCGTCCGCATTGAGGAAACACGTCCCTACGTCTCGATGCCTGGCGAGGCCGATACCGTCCCCAGCCGCGGCCTCGCTTTGCGCGTGAGTTAAGCCTTCACGCGCTCCATTGCCGGGTCGTATAGCGGCTCAAGACAGATTTGAGCCGGCGTCCGCTGCATCGCGACCACCAGTTCATAGCTGCCCGAGGCGAGGAAATCATCGTTCACCCCCTCGGCGTTGCGCACATAGCCGTAACCGATGTTCTTGCCGACCGTGTAGCCGTAGCCGCCGCTGGTCAAATAGCCAACCGGCTCGCCGTTGCGCAGTATGGTCTCGCGCCCCACGAGCACGATCTCCGGATCGTCGACCGTAAAGCCGGCAAAGCGCTTCGTCAGGGACGCGCCGCCAACTTTCTCAAGTGCGCGTCGTCCGACGAAGTCGGTGTTCTTACGCAGCTTTACGGCCCAGCCCAGCCCGGCCTCCAGCGGTGTGTCATTGGGCGTGATGTCGGAGCCCCAGGCGCGATAGCCCTTTTCCAGCCGCAGCGATTCCAGCGCGCGGTAGCCGATCGGCCGGATGTCGTGCTTCCCGCCGGCCGCCATCAGCGCGTCGAAGACTTCGCCGGTGGCGGCGATCGGCACATGCAGCTCCCAGCCCAGTTCGCCGACATAGGTGACACGCAGCGCCCGGACCGTGTGACCCGCGATGACGATTTCCCGCACATGGCCGAACGGGAAGCCGGCATTCGACACATCCGCATTGGTCACGGCCGAAAGCACATCGCGGGCGCGCGGCCCCATCAGCGACAGCGTGCCGAAATCCTCGGTGACATCGGCGAGCTGGGCATCGAGGCCTCCGCCAATATGGTCGCTGATCCACGAGGCGTCATGGGTGCGGAAACCGGTGCCGGTGACGATGTAGAATTTTTCCTCGGCCAGCCGCGACACGGTCAGGTCGGCCTCGATGCCGCCGCGCGTATTGAGGAGTTGCGTGTAGGTCAGCCGGCCGACCGGCTTGCTGACGTCGTTGGCGCAGATCCAGTCAAGGGCCTTGGCCGCGTCGGGGCCGCTCAGCTCATATTTGGCGAAGGACGACTGGTCGAAGATGCCGACATGCTCGCGCACGTGCCGGTGCTCGTCGCCGACGGCGGCAAACCAGTTCTGCCGGCCCATCGAATAGAGGTCCTTTGGCTCGACGCCCTTCGGCGCGAACCAGTTCGGCCGCTCCCAACCGAGCTTCGAGCCGAACACGGCGTGTTGCTGCTTCAACCGCTCATACAACGGCGAGACGATGCGCGGCCGGCCGCTGACGTATTCTTCGTGCGGGAAGCCGATCGTGTAGTGCTTGCCGTAGGCTTCCAGCGTGCGCTCGCACACCCATTGCCGGTCGCGGTGCAGGTTGGAAAAGCGCCTGATGTCGACCACCCACAGGTCGAGCGGCGCCTCGCCGTCGACCACCCATTGCGCCAGCACCCAGCCGGCGCCGCCGCCCGAGGCGATACCGAAAGCGTTGAAGCCGGCACCGACGAACATGTTGGCGCATTCGGGCGCCACGCCGAGGATGAAATTGCCGTCGGGCGTGAAGCTTTCCGGCCCGTTGATCATCTGCTTGACGCCGACCGTCTCCAGCGCCGGCACGCGCGCGATCGCCTGAGCCATGTGCTGCTCGAAATGATCGTAATCGTCGTCGAACAGCCGGAACTCCCAGTCGTCGGGCACGTCGCCTCGGGGGAGACCGGTTGTCCAGGCCTGCGGGTTCGGCTCATAGCCGCCCATCACCAGCCCGCCAACCTCTTCCTTGAAATAGGTGCGCCGATCGGGGTCGCGCAGCGTCGGCGCGTCGGTCGCCAGCCCCGCGATTTTCTCGGTGATGATGTACTGGTGCTTCACCGGCTGCAGCGGCACGTTGATGCCGGCCATGGCGCCGACCTGCCGCGCCCATTGCCCAGCGCAGTTCACCACCTTGTCACAGGCAATGTCGCCTTGATTGGTCTTCACCGCCGTGATGCGGTCGCCCTTCATCTCGAAGCCGGTGACACACACCCCCTCGTAGAGCTTGGCGCTATGCATGCGCGCGCCCTTGGCCAGCGACTGCGTGATGTCGGAAGGGCTCGCCTGGCCGTCGGTCGGCAGCCAGGACGCGCCGACCAGATCGCCGGTCTCCATCAGCGGCCACATCGCCTTGACCTCCGCGGGCGACAGAAGCTGCATGTCCATGCCGAAGCTTCTCGCCGTCGTCGCCAGCCTTTTGTACTCGGTCCAGCGGTCGGCATTGGTGGCGAGCCTGAGGCAGCCGGTCATTTTCCAGCCGGTGGCGAGCCCGGTCTCGGCTTCCAGCCCCTTGTAGAGGTCGACGGAGTATTTCAGTACCCGCGTGATCGAGGCCGACGAGCGCAATTGCCCGACCAGGCCGGCCGCATGCCAGGTCGAGCCCGAGGTCAGCTTGCCCTGTTCGAGCAGCACCACGTCGGCCTTGTGGTCGCGCGCCAGATGATAGGCCGTCGAACAGCCGATGATGCCGCCGCCGATGACGACGATCGCGGCCTGGCTAGGCAAGGTCATGATTTCAGGATCCCGTATTTTGTCCGGTAGCTTTCCAGCGCCGCGTCGAGCCTCACCAGGTTTTCCTCGGTGTAGGCGACGTAGTCGATGCCGGGCGCGTCGAGATAGAGTTCCGACACCATGCTCCACATCGCCTCGCGCAGCAGCGAGGCGCATTGCATGGCGGCGTGCGAGCGGCGGATCGCCTCATCCGGTTCCTTCATGAAATAGGCGGTCAGGAAGGCGAAGGATTCCTCATCGCTCATGCCTGCGTTCGAAGCGACGCCGGCGAGGTCGAACATCGCCGTGTTGAAGCCGGCATATTCGAAATCAATCAGCCACAGCCTGCTGCCGTCGTCGAGAATATTGGCAGGCAGAAGATCATTGTGGCCAAAGACGATCGGCAGCAATTTCTGGGCGCGCTCCAGTTCGTCGGCCAGCGCCAGGAAGCGCGGCAGGTCACCACGCTTGCGGCTGTCGCCTTCTTCAAGCCTGCGCGCATAGTCGCGGATGACATGGAACACCCAGAACATGAAGCCGGCGCCGGAGATATGGTTGGGCATCTCCCGGTGGAAGCCGCGCATCAGCGCCGCGACGCGGCCGAGATTGGCGCGCACGTCCTCGGCCAGATAGGTTTTGGCGCGAAGAAACGCCGTCACCAGGATTCCTGGTTCGGCATAATGGACCGCCGGCGCGAACCCGGCGGCGTGAGCCGCCCGCGCGGTCATCACCTCGCGTTCGCGGAAGACATGGTGGAACGGATAATCCTGGCCGAAGCGCACGACATGTTTGCCGGCCGTGTCGGTGACCACATAATTCGCGTTGCTCAAGCCGCCGGGCAGCGGCGCGATCTCGATGGCGCCCGTCCAGCAGGGCAGGGCGCGGATGCGGTCTTCGGCAATCACGGGATCATCCCTGGTTTGCTGGGCTGGTTTGCCGGGTTTCGCCAAGGCGCCCTGGGCAACGCAATGACGGCGGGGAGAAACGCAACCGATCTCGTCGGTGCGGGACGCCAGGATCGGTATCCCGCACCGCACCGACGAGCCCCTTGGCCAGGTTTTTGAGCCCGGCATCCGCCCCCGCGGATCTGAAAATTCCTTGCGCCAGACACGTTGCAGACTGCCTGGTCAATGAGTTGCGGCTCTGCCAATCACCCTCCCGCTGCAGCTCCGAACCCCTGTTAAGGTTGGATTTCACGCCAGGGTTGCTCTTCTGTCAATAAAAAGATGTGACTTTTTTTGGGTATTTTGCCCGAAAGCATGGGCAATTCCTTTAAAAGCGTTAGGAATGCCTTGGGAACGGGCAAACTCCGGACGCGCACATATGATCCACTCGAAACGGCATGGCGAGATCCTGCGGCTGCTGCAGGAAGAGGGAACCGTCACCATCGCCAGCCTGGCCGACCGGTTGGGCGTTTCCCTTGAAACCGTGCGGCGGGACGTCAAGCCGCTCACCGGCGACGGCTCGGTTCTGAAGATGCATGGCGCCATTGGCCTGCCGTCGATGATCGGCGAAGCGCCGTTCGAACGGCGCATGCGCGAGCATGCCGATGCCAAGCGGGTCATCGCACGCATGGTTGCCGCCACCATCCGTGACGGCGAATCGATCATGCTCGACACCGGCACCACGACTTCGTTCCTGGCGCGCGAACTGCTCGGCCACCGGCGCCTGACGGTCGTCACCAACTCGTCTGATATTGCCCGCACGCTGGCCACCATCAACGGCAACAAGGTCTATATGGCCGGCGGCGAGCTGCGCAGCGATTCAGGAGCCGCGTTCGGGACGTCGGCGATCGAGTTCGTCAGCCGCTTCTCGGTCAGCCACGCCATCATTTCCACCGGCGCCGTGGATGCGGCGACGGGTGTCATGGACTTTGATCTGGACGAGGCGGAATTCGCCCGCATGGTGCTGTCGCGCGGCCAGCGCTCGCTCGTCGTCACCGACCACACGAAGTTCGGCCGCCAGGGCTTGGTTCAGGTCTGCGGCTTCGACGGCTTTTCCGAACTCGCCACCGATCGCGCGCCGCCGCATGACATTGCCGCCGCCCTCGCACAGGCCGGCGCGCGGCTCAGCATTGCCGGCGGCGAAGCGGGAATTTAGCCGAAGGCGATGTTGTGCATCGGCGTGTCGCGTCTCCGGCATAGACGCCGGAATTCGTTGTCTGCTGTCTGTCATCGACTGATGTCATCGCGGGCGTCCGTGTGAACTCGCGGCGACGCTATGCCGCCAACGCGCGAAAACTCATCCTGAAGCAGGCGCCGCTGGGCTTGCCGTCGAGGATTTCGATGCGTCCGCCATGGAGATGCATGATCTCCTGCACGAGGTTGAGGCCGAGGCCGGCGCCATGATCCTGCGGGCGCAATCGGTAGAAGGGCTCGAAAATGCGCTCCCGCTCGCCCGGTGGCACGCCGTCGCCTTCGTCCCGCACCTCGATGATGGCGGGCGTTGTGACGCTGACGGTGATCTTGCCGGCGCGGCCGCCATGCTCGATGGCGTTCTGCACGATGTTGGTCACCGCACGTTCAATCGCGGTGCGGTCGCCGGTGGCAAGAAGCGTGTCCCTCTCCGGCTCGAAGGACATCTCGTATCCGGCCGAGAATGCCATCGGCGCGAGGTCGACGATGACGCCTCGCGCAATCGCCACGAGATCGACCTTTTCGAAAGGCGATGTCTGCCGGTCCAGACGCTGCAGGTCGAGCAACTGGTCGGTCAGCGTCGAGAGCCGTGCTGCATCCTGCAGCAGCCGTGCCCGTTCCGGTGTCGCCGGCAGCGAGGCGAGGCGCGTGTTGAGGATGGCGACCGGTGTCCTGAGCTCATGGGCGGCGTCGGTGAGGAAACGTTTGTGGCGCTCATAGCCCTTGTCGAGCCGCGCAAGGGCCGCATTCACCGCCTTGACCAGCGGTGTCACCTCTGTCGGTACGTCCTTCAGCGGCAGCTGGACACCCCGCTGGTCGATGTCGATGCGCTCAGCCTCGGCGGCTGCATGGCCCAGGCCCGAAAGGGCGCCACGCACCACCCAGGGTGTCGCGAACAGCGTAGCCAGCGCCATCAGCCCGGCGAGCGGCAATATGCCTTGCAGGAAGAATTGCGGCGCCTGGTCGAGCAGGCGCAACAGCGAAAGCCCGCCCTTGGTGCCGGTGAAGATCTGGACATTGCCGGCCGCCGTATCGGTCCAGCGAATCTTCCCCTCCGGCGGCGCGGTTTGCCCGATTGCGTGGTCGATACGGGCGTCGCTGATAGTGTCCAGCAATCCGGCGAAAGGCTGGAAGATGGGCGGCATGGTGCCCTCCTGCAGCCGCTGGCCCTGCTTGTCTCGGATGATGAACCAGAGATCGGGGACCTCGGATCGCAGCTTCGTCAGGTCCGAGGTCTCGCGCAGGATGAGCTTCCCGCCTGCGTCACGCGCCACCGCATCCGCCAGCACGTCCATTGTGCCGTCCTCATAATCGTGCGGAATGAGCCCGGTGGCGAGCAATGCGACGAGAATGCCGACGATGATCAGCGTCAGCATCGCGCATTGCAGCAAGGCGATGCGCAGCACCAGGCTCCATTTCAGCGAACGCGGGCGCTTGAGGCTCATTGCTTGGCGCTCATGTCGTCTCGCGCAGGAGATAGCCGACGCCGCGAATGCCGTTGATCGTCACGCCGGCATCGGCATCGGCGAGCTTGCGGCGCAGGCGCGAGACATGTGTGTCGAGGGCGTTGGACTGGATCTCGTCATCGAGGCCGAACACCGCGTCCATCAGCGCCTCGCGTTGCACCATGCGGCCGGTGCGCCGCATCAGCGCCTCCAGCACCAGGAGTTCGCGGCGCGGCAGGCTGAGCGGTTCGGCACGGATCGACGCTTCGCGATGCCCGACATCGAGCACCAGATCGCCGGCACGGATGAATTGCGACTGCATCGGCGCCGGGCGCCTGAGCAGCGCGCGCAGGCGAGCCAGCAGTTCCTCGAAGGCGAATGGTTTCGCCAGATAGTCGTCCGCGCCCATGTCCAGCCCATCGACCTTGTCCGATGTGTCGCCTCTCGCCGTCAGCATCAGCACTGGCGTGGTGTTCTTGGCCGAACGCAATCTGGGCACCAGCGACAACCCGTCGCCATCCGGCAACTGGCGGTCGAGCAGGATCGCGTCATAGCTGTCGGCGGCAACGAAGCCTCCCGCCTCGATGAGCGAGCCGGCGTGATCGACCACCATGTCGTGGCGCTTCAGCGCGGCACGCAAGGCAGAGACCATTTCAGGCTCGTCCTCGACCAGCAAGATTCGCATCGACAATTCTCCAGCAGCAGCTTCGGGCGCTACCGCGCCAACATTGCGCAAACATGGCAAAGCCGAACGGCCCGGGTCGACAAACGCTTTCTGTGCCTTCGAGATCGCGCAATGTCTATGCAACCCAGTCGCGGCAAACAGCACCGGTCGGCACGAATCGCCCATGCCGGCGTGAAGGCGTCGGGCCCGAATATGCAACAGGTCGGGCCCGACGTTGAAACGAAATGGCGCTGAAACGAATCAGTTGGCCACACAATCTGGCGTGCTGTTGTCCGGGATTGAGGTTACCATGCCTGCAAATGATGCTCTGTCTTTCCTTGTGGCGTGGACCGTGGCGCCGTTCAGGGTCGGCTCCGTCACGCCGTCCAGCTCCAGCCTGGCGGCATTGATGACGCGCGACATCGGACCCGAGACGGGTCCCGTGCTGGAGCTCGGTCCAGGAACCGGCCCGTTCACGCGAGCGCTGCTGTCACGCGGGGTTAAGGAGGAAGATTTGACGCTGATCGAATCCGATGCGGATTTTGCCGCACTGCTCAAGCGTCGCTTTCCGGCCGCCCGGATATTCGAGATGGATGCTGTCGGTCTGCGCCATCTGTCGCTCTTTCACCGGCCGGTGATTGGTGCTGCCGTCAGCGGCTTGCCTTTCCGGCTGATCTCGCCGCGCAGGACGCTCGCCATTCTCGAAGGTGTTTTCGCCAGCCTTCGCCCGGACGGAGCACTCTATCAGTTCACGCTTGGACGGCGCTGCCCGTTCGACCAGTCGCTGCTCGACAGGCTCGATCTCGAGGTCACGCGGGTTGGCCATACCTTTCGCAACTTCCCGCCGGCGACGGTCTATCGCATCGCCAGGATCAAGACGTCAGAAACATACGACTGGCGCTTCGCATGACCGGACCGTTGTCGGCCATTCTCCGCTTCGGCCTGTTCGGCGTCTTCTGCCTCGCCTTCACCGAAAAGATCCTGCCGATTCCGCCCTCGCATGTGCTGCTGCTGTTCCTCGGTATGACGGCGGCGCCTGACCATGCGACGCTGGCGATCCTGCTGGCGGTGACGACTTCCGCCTCCTTCGCCGGCTGCCTTGTCTGGTATGCGGTCGGCCGCCGGATCGGCTTCGACCGTGCCGACAGGCTGATCGGACGAACCGGCAGATATGTCTTCCTGCGCCCCGAAACCTATCGCAAGCTTGGCCAGGCCTATCGCCGCAATCATGTCAGGGTGTCCTTGCTGGCACAGTTCATCCCGACGGTGCGCAATTACCTGCCGATCGCTGCTGGCGCGCTTTGTCTGCCTGCCTTGCCTTTCGCGGCCGCGACACTGCTTGGCGCCACCATATGGAATGCGGGCTTTCTCCTGACCGGTTACCTCATGCGCGGCAGTGGCCAGGATTCCTTCGCGGTTGGCCTGCGCATCATCGTCATCGTCGTGGCGCTTGAGACGGCCTTCATGCTTGCGTTGCGCTATGGCCCGACATGGCGACGCCGCATCAGGCTGATGCTCGGCTGACCGCGCTGCACCAATCTCCGGTCACGCGATAAGCTCCGCAGCCGGCTTTCCTTCGCTTGCCTGCCGGTGTTTAGTCGGCCCATGGCCTTCACCATCCGTCAGTTGCAGTTCTTCATCGCCGTTGCCGAACAAGGTACGGTGTCGCGCGCGGCGCAAAACCTCTCCATTTCGCAATCGTCGGTCACCGAGGCGATCAAGGAACTTGAAAGCGATCTTGGCGTCGAACTGTTCGAGCGCCATCCGCGCGGCCTCAACATCACCCACAAGGGCCACCAGTTCCTGCGTCATGCGACAAAGATTCTCGCCGATGTGTCCGACGCGCGCCGCTCTTTTTCCGGCGAACAGGCCGTGGCGGGCGGGCGGCTGCAACTCGGCGTCACCTCGCTGGTCGCCGGCTATGTGCTGTCGGATCTGCTTTCACGCTACCGCCGCGCCTATCCGGGCGTCGAGGTCTCGGCCATAGAGGACAATGGCGACTACCTCGAACACCTGCTGATCGGTGGCAAGCTCGACATTGCCGTCATGGTCACCTCCAATTTGCGCGACCGCACTGCCCTGCAATCGGAGATCCTCGAAGTCTCGGCCTACCGGCTGTGGCTGCCGCTCGGCCATCCCTTGGCTGGCGCCGACATTATCGGCATCGGCGATATCGCCTCCGAGCCGCTGATCATGCTGACCGTCGACGAGATCGAGGAGAACACCGGCAAGCTGCTGACGGCGATCGGCGCCAGGCCGCATGTCGCCTTCCGCACCCGTTCCGTGGAAGCCGTGCGCAGCCTCGTCGCCACCGGCGCCGGCGTGGCACTGCTGCCCGACCTTGTCTACCGGCCCTGGTCGCTGGAAGGCGACCGCATTGAATCGCGCGACATTTCCGGTTCCTTGCCGGTGGTGCAGGTCGGCATGGTCTGGCGGCGGGGATCTGGCTTGGCCGCCGCGGCGCGCGACTTCATCGGCCTTGCCCAGTCGCAGCGGACGGTGCGCCAGCGTCTGTGATAGAGATATCGGAAAAACCGATATCGGCCTTCTGATAAATGAATTTGCGAAACCGGAATTTTCAAAGCACCTTCCGTTTCAGGGACCCAAGCTGCCATCAGAGCGGTCAAGTCCAACGGACGAGCTGACAAGTTTTTCAGTCCGCGCGTGATCCAGCGAAAACCGGAGCGGTTTCTGGATCACGCGCCAAAATGGGAGTCGATAATGAATTCATTCCTGAAGTCGTGCACTGCTTTGACGGTCGCGCTGACCCTCTCCGGTCAGGCCATCGCCCAGGTCAAGGAACTCGGCAAGGGCGAGGGCGAGGTCAACATCGTCGCCTGGCCGGGCTATATCGAGCGTGGCGAAACAGACAAGGGCTATGACTGGGTAAGCGCCTTCGAGAAGGAGAGCGGCTGCAGGGTCAACGTCAAGACCGCCAACACCTCGGATGAGATGGTCTCTCTGATGAACGAGGGCGGCTTCGACCTCGTCACCGCGTCGGGCGATGCCTCGCTGCGCCTCGTCGCCGGCAAGCGCGTGCAGCCGATCAACACCGATCTCATCCCGGGCTGGAAGACGGTCGACGACCGGCTGAAGGACGCGCCCTGGTTTACTGTCGGCGGCGTTCATTACGGCGTGCCCTATCAGTGGGGACCGAACATCCTGATGTACAACACCGAGGTGTTCAAGGAAGCGCCGAAGAGCTGGAACGTCGTCTTCGAGGAGATGAAGCTGCCGGACGGCAAGTCCAACAAGGGTCGCGTCCAGGCCTATGACGGACCGATCCACATCGCCGACGCCGCCAACTACCTGATGTTCCACAAGCCGGAACTCGGCATCAAGGACCCATACGAATTGAACGAGGACCAGTACAAGGCGGCGCTCGAATTGCTGCGCGTCCAGCGCACGCTGGTTGGCCGCTACTGGCATGATGCCGCCATCCAGGTCGACGATTTCCAGAATGAAGGCGTGGTTGCTTCGGGCTCGTGGCCCTATCAGGTCAACACGCTGGTCGCCGCCAAGAAGCCGGTCGCCTCGACCGTACCGGAAGAAGGCGTCACCGGCTGGGCCGACACCACCATGATGGAAGCCGACGCGGCGCACCCGAACTGCGCCTATATGTGGCTCGAGCATTCGCTGGCGCCGAAGGTGCAGGGCGATGTCTCCGCCTGGTTCGGCTCGCTGCCGGTCGTGCCCGCCGCGTGCAAGGGCAACGAGCTGCTCGGCGAGGAAGGCTGCAAGACGAACGGCTATGACAATTTCGACAAGATCAAGTTCTGGAAGACGCCGGTCTCGAAATGCGTCACCCAGGACGACCAGTGCGTGCCCTATTATCGCTGGGTGTCGGATTATATCGGCGTCATCGGCGGACGGTGATCTCTCTTACCCTTCCCCTCGTGGGGAGGGTCGACGCGCAGCGTCGGGGTGGGGCTGCTCGGCCGTCTGTGCAGGTCACCCCCACCTGCGGCTTCGCCGCGACCTCCCATCGAGGGGGAGGTGAAGCGGCGTGCTACGCAATCAGACAGAACCAACCGGAAACAGACTGACATCCCATGACCCCAGCCGTTTCCTTTCAAAGAGTCTCGCGCCATTTCGGCAGCGTTCGCGCCGTCGACGCGGTCGACCTCGACATCGTGCCGGGCGAATTCTTCGCCATGCTCGGGCCGTCCGGGTCCGGCAAGACCACGTGTCTGCGCCTGATCGCCGGCTTCGAGCAGCCGACGGCGGGTTCGATCTCGATCTTCGGCGAGCGTGCCGAAGGTGTGCCGCCCTACCGCCGGAACGTCAACACCGTGTTCCAGGACTACGCGCTGTTCCCGCATCTCAATGTGCTCGACAACGTCGCCTACGGGCTGATGGTCAAGCGCGTGAGCAAGGCCGAGCGGCACAAGGCGGCGGAAGAAGCGCTCTCGCTGGTGCGACTGCCCGGCTACGGCGCCCGGCGGCCCGGCCAGCTCTCCGGGGGCCAGCGCCAGCGTGTCGCGCTCGCCCGCGCGCTGGTCAACCAGCCCAAGGTGCTGCTGCTCGACGAGCCGCTCGGCGCGCTCGACCTCAAGCTGCGTGAAAACATGCAGGAGGAGCTGAAATCGCTGCAGAAGGCGCTCGGCATCACCTTCGTCTTCGTCACCCACGACCAGGGCGAGGCACTGTCGATGGCCGACCGCGTCGCCGTCTTCAACGATGGCAAGATCATGCAGATCGGCACGCCGGAGGACATCTATCAGCGGCCGAGCACGCGCTTTGTCGCTGATTTCGTCGGTTCCTCGAACGTGCTGCCGCCGGATTTCGTCCAGCGTTATTCAGGCCAGAGCCGCTGGGGCAGCCTGCGGCCTGAATCCATTCGCGTCGGCCGTGCCGCAAGCGGCGAGGGCGTCGCCGCGCGCCTCGTCTCGACCAATTATCTCGGCGCCACCACCCGGCTGGCGCTCGATGCCGACGGATTGAAACTGCACGCCGTGGTGCCGGCCGGCACTGCCCTGCCGGCGGAGGGCGAGGCGGTGGTGCTCACCTTCAACCGCGAGCACCTGCATCTTATGGACGAGCCGGCATGATTGACGTTTGCGTGAAGCACTCCCCTCTGTCCTGCCGGACATCCGGCAGGACAGAGGGGGGTGTGAAGGATCTCGGCCTTGCCGCCATTGATCCAATCGACAAGGTGGCGCCGTGAGCATCGTCGCCCTCAACGCCAATCCCGTACCCGCCATCCTGCCCGGCAGCGGCGGTCTGCGCGGTGCGCTCTCCGACCTTTTCTGGCGCCGGCCAAAAGTCCTGCCGCTCCTCATGCTGCTGCCGCCGGTTTTGTGGCTCGGCATCGTCTATATCGGCTCGCTGTTCGCGCTTTTGGCGCAGAGCTTTTTCTCCATCGACGAGTTCTCCGGCCTCATCAACCGCCAGTTCACGCTGAAGACCTATGGCGACCTGTTACAGGCCGCCAATCTCGACATCATCCTGCGCACGGTGACGATGGCGGCCCTGGTTACGCTGGCTTCGGCCATCGTCGCCTTCCCCATTGCCTACTACGCGGCGCGCTATGCACGCGGCCGCTGGAAGGCACTGTTCTATCTCGGCGTCATGCTGCCGCTGTGGTCGAGCTATCTGGTCAAGATCTATGCCTGGAAGCTGATCCTGGCCAAGGAAGGCATTTTGACCTGGCTGCTCACCAAGCTGCACTTGTTGTGGCTGCTCGACGCCTGGCTGTCGCTGCCCGTGGTCGGTGGCAATTCGCTGTCGGTATCGTTCACCGGCACTTTCATCGTCTTCGTCTATGTCTGGCTGCCTTTCATGATCCTGCCCGTTCAGGCGGCCCTCGAGCGCGTGCCCGGCAATCTGGTCGAGGCGTCGTCCGATCTCGGCGCCTCGCCCGGCCAGACCTTCCGCAACGTGCTGTTTCCGCTGGCGCTGCCTGGCATCGTCGCCGGCTCGATCTTCACCTTCTCGCTGACATTGGGCGATTACATCATCCCGCAGATCATCGGGACGTCGCGCCTGTTCATCGGCCAGGCCGTCTATTCGCAGCAAGGCACGGCCGGCAACATTCCGCTGGCCGCCGCCTTCACCGTGGTGCCCATCGTCATCATGGGCTTCTATCTCTGGGGCGCCAAGCGCATGGGGGCCTTCGATGCGCTCTGACCCTGGTCAATCCGCTCCGCTCGGCCTGAAGGCCGCCGCTGCCTGCGGCCTGCTCTTCCTGCATTTGCCGATCCTGCTGATCTTCGTCTACGCCTTCACCACCGAGGAGAAGAGTTTCGTCTGGCCGCCGCCCGGGCTGACCACGCAATGGTTCGCCGTCACCTGGAACCGGCCCGACGTCTGGGAAGCGCTGTCGCTGTCGGTCCGCGTCGCCGCCATCTCGACCACGATTGCGCTGGTGCTCGGCACGCTGTGCGCCGCCGCCGTGTCGCGGACGAAATTCTTCGGCCGCGAAACCATCTCGCTGCTGGTTATCCTGCCGATCGCGTTGCCCGGCATCATCACCGGCATCGCGCTGCGTTCGGCCTTCGCGCTGGCAGACATCCCCTTCTCGTTCTGGACGATCGTGCTTGGCCACGCCACTTTCTGCGTGGTCGTGGTCTACAACAACGCCGTCGCTCGTTTCCGTCGCACCTCGGGCTCGATGATCGAGGCCTCTATGGATCTCGGCGCCGACGGCTTCCAGACTTTTCGCCACGTCGTGCTGCCCAATATCGCCACCGCATTGCTCGCCGGCGGCATGCTCGCCTTTGCCCTTTCCTTCGACGAGGTCATCGTCACCACCTTCACCGCCGGCCAGCAGCAGACGGTGCCGATCTGGATGCTGGAGGAACTGATCCGTCCGCGCCAGCGTCCGGTCACCAACGTCGTGGCCATGGTCGTCGTCCTGGTGACGCTGCTGCCGATCCTGTTTGCCTATTACCTGACCCGCGACGGCGACCAGATCGCCGGAAGCGGGAAATGAAAAAAGTGAGTGGTGAGTAGTGAGCAGGGAATAGCCGAATCCACGGTGGAAGCTCATCCACTACTCACTACTCACCTCTGCCCAAGGAGACCCCAATGGACACCCAGATGCTGATCGGCTCCAAATTCGAGAAGGGCGCCGAGACCGAGGAGCCGATCCTCAATCCGAAGACCGGGGCGACCATTCTCAACCTGCCCGAAGCCAGTCAGGCACAGATCGAGGCCGCCGTTGCGGCAGCGGGACAAGCGTTCGTCTTGTGGTCTCGCACCACGCCGGCGCAACGCTCCGGCTACCTGCTCAAAATTGCCGACCGCATCGAGGCCGAGGCCAAGGAATTTGCCACGCTCGAGGCGCTGAATTGCGGCAAGCCTATCAACGCAGTGCTCAATGACGAAATCCCGGCCATCGTCGACTGCTACCGCTTCTTCGCCGGCGCGGTCCGCTCCATGCCGGGTGTGGTCGCGGGCGAATACCTGCCCGGCCACACCTCGATGGTGCGGCGCGATCCGATCGGCATCGTCGCTTCGATCGCGCCATGGAATTATCCGCTGATGATGATGGCCTGGAAGCTGGCGCCGGCGATCGCCGGCGGCAACACCGTCGTCTTCAAGCCGTCGGAGCAGACGCCGCTGACGGCGCTGAAGCTGGCAAGGATTCTGGCCGAAGTGCTGCCCGAGGGCGTCGTCAATGTCGTGCTTGGCCGGGGCGACAGCGTCGGCAACACGCTGATCAACCATCCCAAGGTCAATATGATCTCGATCACCGGTGACGTCGCCACCGGCAAGAAGGTGCTGCAGGCCGCCGCCAAATCGGTCAAGCGCACGCATCTCGAACTTGGTGGCAAGGCGCCGGTCATCGTCTTCGATGACGCCGATCTCGGCGCCGTCGTCAAGGGCTTGCGCGCCTTCGGCTACTACAATGCCGGCCAGGACTGCACCGCCGCCTGCCGCATCTATGCCGGCAAGAAGATCTACGACAAGCTGGTCGCCGATCTGTCCTCCGCCGTCTCGACCATCAAATACAACCAGCCCGACGACACCGAGAACGAAATCGGGCCATTGATCTCGCGCCGCCAGCGCGATCGCGTCTCGAGCTTTGTCGAGCGTGCCTCGGAGCTGAAGCACATCGAGATCACCACCGGCGGCAAGCCGGGCGAGGGCACCGGCTTCTACTACCAGCCGACCGTCGTCGCCGGTGCGCTGCAGGAGGACGAGATCGTGCGCCGCGAAGTGTTCGGCCCGGTCGTCTCGATCACTCGTTTCGCGGAAGTCGACGAGGCGGTGAGCTGGGCCAACGACAGCGACTACGGTCTGGCGTCATCGGTATGGACCAGGGACGTCTCACGCGCCATGGCGACTGCCGCCCGCCTGCAATATGGCTGCACCTGGATCAACACCCACTTCATGCTGACCAACGAGATGCCGCATGGCGGGCTGAAACAGTCCGGCTACGGCAAGGACATGTCGCTCTACGCGCTGGAGGACTACACCGCCGTGCGCCACGTGATGGTTGCGCATGGGTGAGAAGCGGTGCGCGAAGCGGACGAAAAGCCAATTGCTTGGCTTTTCGAGCGTCTAACGCCCTGAGCCTGCGAAGAGCCGGGACGCCGCCCGTCCTTCTCCCCTTGTGGGCCCGAAGGGCGGGCCACAAGGGGAGAGATAGTTGCACAGCCGCTACTCCACGATGCGATAGATGTTCCACAGGCTGGTGCCCGACACGACATAGGGCTCCATCTCCTTGCCCCATTTGGCGTGCGCGTCGATCTTGCCGATCTTGGCAAACATCGCCTCCAACTGGGCCAGGCTCTCGACCTGGTGATGCGACTCGACCGTCGCTTCACGGGCACCGATCGATCCGGTCATGATCTGGAATTTGAGTTCCGTGAGGCCGACCTGCGAGCCGATCTCGCGTTCCCATTTCCGCATCAACTCGAGCACCGTCTGCTTGTGCCCGAACTTGGCGTCGATCTGCCATCTGGCGCTGAACATGTTGATTCTCCTCCATCATTTGCGGCTCGGGCCGCGGGTTGATCTACTCGTCCCAGGCCTGCACGACGGTCTGGCGCGCGATCAGGCCGTTCTTCAACTCCAGCATCGCCGCGCAGAACACCTTGGTGCCGTCCGGGTAGGCGCATGCCTGGGTGAATGCCAGGCTGTCGCCGTCGGCGATGGTGGTGTCGATCTTGTGGGTCATCGCCCGGCTGCAGATGTCGTCCCAGAACGTCGTGATCGCCGCGCGCCCGCGGATTTCGCGCGGCTTGCTCGGCGGGTTGTTGCGGTCGATCACCCGCACCAACGCATCGTCGGCATAGAAGCTCGACAGCATCTTTCCATCACGCCCTTCGATCGCCTTCTTGATCGCCGCGCCGTCCACTGTTTGGGTCTTGGTCAGCATTTATCCTCCATATGCCCGTCTTCACGATCGGGCGGTTGATGCTTTGAGGTGCCGCCCGGCACTCATCGCCGGGCCGGGGTCTTCACTGCGACTTCGCCTTTACGGCAGCGAATACGCCGTCGGTTTGTTTCTTGAAGGTCGCGAGATCGACCTGGCTGCCGTTGAGGATCGTCGACCAATGGCGAACGATTGCCGCCATCGCGATCGTCTCCTTGATCTCCTCGTCGCTCGCGCCGTTGAGCTTGGCGGCCTCGGTGTGGAAATAGATGCAATACTGGCACGGGATCTGTGACGCGACCGCGAGCCCCATCAACTCCTTGGTCTTGCCGTCGAGCGCGGTCTTGGGGTTGAGCTGGACGCCCTTGATCTCGGCCCAGGCGCCGGCGATGGCGACGTCAGGCAGTGTCTTGAACATATCCGGCACGGAGCCGAGCGTCGCCTCGATGTCCTTGTAGGCCGCTGTTGCCGACGCATCCTCGGCCTTCGCCGGAGTGATCGTGAACAGCGCGCCAATGCCCGCCGCGATCATAAGTGACCTGACATTCAGTTTTGACTTGGGCATTTCATCCTCCGTTCGCAGCGCCTTTCCCGGCGATATCCGCCTTGGCCTGCAAGGGGAATTGATAGCGCCTACATCGGTGTCCCCGCTTCGCCCGAAAGCGCCATGGCTCTCATGGCCCATCCGGGCCAGTCTGCCTGGCGGAAAATGCCGCCGCCGCCGCTCGCGATGGCAGGTCGAGCTTGAGCAATATGTTGGCGACGTGGCGCTTGACCGTGTGCTCGCTCAGCCTGAGTTCCGCGGCGATCGCCGCATTGCTCTTGCCATCGGCGATCAATTTCACGACTTCGCTCTCGCGCGTTGTCAGGCAGGCCGGTTCGGTCGCCCTGGTCTTGGGCCGGCAAGCCGGGTCCAGGTGCTGTTCGGACATCGCAAGCACAAGCGCCAGCGGCTCGTCCAGCTCGTCGATGGCGATACGCCCGCGATCGACGAAATGAAGTCCCGAGCCGACTGCCAGATCGGCGACCAGCCTCGATGCCAGTATCTCGCCGCGCCCGGCGAGAGCGGCGAGTTGTATCGTCACGCGGCTCGTCAATCCTGCAGGGGGCCCGCGCAACTCGATCTCGCCGACATGCGCCCCTTGCGCGCTCGCCACCCCGATTTGCTGCGCCGCGTCGCGCAACGCCGCCGCGCAGCGTAAGGCCCGTCCCGGGCCATCGAAACGCGAAATCATCATTTCGCCATGCATATCCGCGCAGCGCCCGCCATGGCGCACCACAAGTGTCCGCCATGTTTCGTGGAAATGCTCGCTGCGTTCGCTCCACATCCTGTCGCCAAGCGGTGCCGTGTCGTAGATGCGTGTCACCAGAAGTGCGGCCAGAACGCGTTCGGCTTCGGCCACGGCGCGCTCGCCGGTCAGGAATTCCTCGATCAGGTCGGCCACCCGGTCGACATCGCCGGTCCAGATCGGATGGTCGCGCCCCGGGATTTCGACCAGCCGCGCGTTGGGGATCTTCCTGGCCAGAAAGCGGCTGGCGTCGGGATCGACCCGCACGTCGTTGCGGCGATGGATCAGCAGCGTCGGCGCGTCGATCGCCGCCAGGATACCGCGTACGTCGATCTCCGCGTTCATCCGCGCCAGCGCCGCCGCTGCCGTCGGGCTGGCCGAGAGCCGTTCGAACCGCGCCCACCAGGTTGAAAATCGGGCGTCATCGACCCTGCCCGGCGCGAAATTGGTGAAGGTGGCGCCTGTCCCCCAGGCCGTCTCGGCCGTCGCGATGAAGGCTTCCAGACGCTCCGGCGGCATCACCCATTTGTGGAAATGCGCATAGCCGCCATAGAGCGCCAGCGCCCGCGCGCGCTCCGGATAGCTGGCGGCGAACAGCATCGCCATCGGCGCGCCTTCGGAAGCGCCAAGCAGGGCGGCACGGCCGCTGCCGGCCGCATCCATCACCGCGCGCACATCGTCCATGCGGGTCTCGAGGCTGGGCAGGTGATGGACGTCGACGCGGTCGGAGAGACCCGTGCCGCGCTTGTCGAACAGGATCAGCCGTGAGAACGCCGAAAGCCGCCTCAGGAGCCTGGTATAGCCCTCGTCTTCCCAGTGCAGGTCGAGATTGGAGATGAAGCCCGGCACGAAGATGAGATCGAACGACCCCTGGCCGATCACCTGATAGGCGATCCGCACCTCGCCGCTAAGGGCGTATCGGGTCTCGATCGGCCTCACGAGGGTGTCCGCCCGGCCTGACGATTTCTGTTCGCCAACCATAGCAGAGCCGCGCCGGTTGCGGCAGTTTATATTTTAGCGGAAGTGAATGTGCGGCCGCCGCGGCTATTCTTGCGGTGCCGCGACGTCGCCCGGAAAAGCCTCGAGTCCGAGCTTGAGATCGGCCTCCGCCGGCGTGATCGGCCGCTTGATCCTGGCCGAAGCGACCACAACCAGTTCGTCGAAGCCTTCGCCGCCACTGTCCAGCATCTCGAAAAACTGGCGCCGCATCCTCGGCTCCCAAAACTTGTTGATATGTTCGGCGACGCCGGCAACGCCTTCCTCGCGTGGCCTGGAGTGGAAAAAGGCGGCGATCTGGTTGGCCATGCGCACCAGCTTTTCCCGTGTGCTCATGATGTGCTCTTCGTCATGCGACATGCTGGGTAACTCCGGAGATCACCCGGTCAGGGTGCGTAAAAACATCGAAATCATCGCCGCGCACCAACGCCACTAGCGTCATGCCGGCTTCCTGCGCCGTGCGGATGGCAAGGGCGGTGGGAGCGGAAACGGCGATGATGAAGGCCGAACCGATCGCTGCCGTCTTCTGCACCATCTCGACCGAAACACGGCTGGTCACCACGACCGCGCCCGATGCGCCATCGATATTGGCCTTGGCCAGCGCCCCCGCCAGCTTGTCGAGCGCATTGTGGCGGCCGACATCCTCGCGCGCCATGACGACGCCCTTGCCAGGCACGTAGAAGCCGGCTGCATGCACGGCGCCCGTCTCGGTATGCAGCGGCTGCACCTTCGACAGCAACTTGACCGAGCGGATGATGTCGTCGGCCTCAAGCGTAAGTTTCGACGCACCGACCGCATTGACCGAGCGCATCGCTTCCTCGATGGATTCGATGCCGCAGAGCCCGCAGCCGACCGGTCCGGCAAGCCGCCGCCGCCGCGCTTCGAAGCGCGTATTGGCCTGGTCCTTCAGCCGGATCTGAATATCGATGCCGGCGCCATGATCTTCCACTTCGATGGCTTCGATCTCGTCAGGCGCGGCGATGATGCCTTCGGTCAGCGAGAAGCCGAGCGCGAAATCCTCGAAATCGGCGGGGCTCGCCATCATCACCGCATGCGTGGTGCCGGCAAACGAGAACGCCACCGGCGTCTCCTCCGGAACCATGCGGTCGGCCGCAGCCGTGCCGCCGGCGCGGTGCGCCAGTCGCGATATCTGCGTCGTCGCTTTGCGGCGCGCGGCCAAGACTACTCCGCCGCCTGCAGCGGAGCGATGCGGCGGCTCTGCTTGGCCTGCTCGTCATAGTCGCGCTGCCATTCGGACGGGCCGTTGGACGCGCCGACCTGCACTGCGGTCACCTTGTATTCCGGACAATTGGTCGCCCAGTCGGAGAAGTCGGTGGTGATGACGTTGGCCTGCGTGTCGGGATGGTGGAAGGTGGTGTAGACCACGCCCGGCGACACCCGGTCGGTGATCAGCGCGCGCAGCGTCGTCTCGCCCGAACGGCTGGTCAGCCGGACCCAGTCGCCATCGCGCAGGCCGCGGTTTTCGGCGTCATGCGGATGGATTTCCAGCCGGTCCTCGGAGTGCCACATGACATTTTCGGTACGCCGTGTCTGCGCGCCGACATTGTACTGCGACAAGATCCGGCCGGTGGTCAGCAGCAGCGGGAAGCGCGGTCCGGTCCTTTCGTCCGTCGCCACATATTCGGTGCGGATGAACTTGCCCTTGCCGCGCACGAAGCCGTCGACATGCATGATCGGCGTGCCGAGCGGTGCCTTGTCGTTGCAGGGCCATTGCACGGAGCCGACGCGGTCGAGCAGGTCGAAGGAGACGTTGGCGAAGCTTGGCGTCGTCTTGGCGATCTCGTCCATGATTTCGGACGGATGCGTATAGTTCCAGTCGAGACCGATCGCGCGGGCGAGCTCCTGCGTCGCCTCCCAATCGGCGTAGCGCGCCTTCGGCTCCAGCACCTTGCGCACCATGTTGATGCGGCGCTCGGCATTGGTGAAGGTGCCGTCCTTCTCGAGGAAGGTCGAGCCCGGCAGGAAGACGTGCGCGTAGTTCGCCGTCTCGTTGAGGAAAAGGTCGTGCACGACCACGCATTCCATCGCGGCAAGGCCGGCGGCGACATGCTTGGTGTCGGGATCGGACTGCAGGATGTCCTCGCCCTGGATGTAGATGCCCTTGAACGAGCCGTCGACTGCCGCATCCAGCATGTTGGGAATACGCAGGCCGGGTTCGTCGTCGAGTTTCACGCCCCACAGGCTCTCATAGATGTCGCGCACCGCGTCGCCCGAAATGTGCCGGTAGCCCGGCAGTTCATGCGGGAACGAGCCCATGTCGCACGAGCCCTGCACATTGTTCTGGCCGCGCAGCGGGTTCACGCCGACGCCCGGGCGGCCGATATTGCCGGTGGCCATCGCGAGATTGGCGATCGCCATCACCGTGGTCGAGCCCTGGCTGTGCTCGGTGACGCCGAGGCCGTAGTAGATCGCGCCATTGCCGCCCTTGGCGTAGAGGCGCGCGGCACCGCGGATCAGCTCGGGATCGACGCCGGACAACTTGCCGACGGTTTCGGGGCTGTTCTCCGGCAGGGCGACGAAGGACGCCCAGTCCTGGAATTCCGCCCAGTCGCAGCGCTCGCGGATAAAGGCTTCGTCGAAAAGGCCCTCGGTGACGATGACATGCGCCAGCGAGGTCAGCACGGCGACATTGGTGCCGGGCTTCAGCGGCAAATGGTAGTCCGCTTCGACGTGGGCCGACTTGACCATCTCAGTGCGGCGCGGATCGAGCACGATCAGCTTGGCGCCCTGACGCAGCCGCTTCTTCAGTCGCGAGGCGAACACCGGGTGAGCGGAAGCCGGATTGGCGCCGATGATGACGGCGACGTCGGTGAATTCGACGGAATCGAAGTCCTGCGTGCCGGCCGAGGTGCCGTAGGTCTGGCCGAGCCCATAGCCGGTCGGCGAATGGCAGACGCGTGCACAGGTGTCGACATTGTTATTGCGGAAGCCCTGCCGAACCAGCTTCTGGACGAGATAGGTCTCCTCATTCGTGCAGCGCGAGGAGGTGATGCCGCCGATCGCGGTACGGCCGTACTGGTACTGGATGCGGCGGAATTCCTTGGCCGTGTGGGCGATCGCCTCTTCCCAGCTCACCTCGCGCCAGGGATCGCTGACCTTTTCGCGGATCATCGGCGACAGGATGCGGTCCTTGTGCGTGGCGTAGCCATAGGCGAAGCGGCCCTTCACGCAGGAATGGCCGTGGTTGGCCATACCCTCCTTGTAGGGCATCATGCGGATGACCTCGTCGCCCTTCACTTCGGCCTTGAACGAGCAGCCGACGCCGCAATAGGCGCAGGTGGTGACGGCGGAGCGCTCCGGCAGGCCCTTTTCGAGCACGGTCTTCTCGCGCAGCGCATCGGTCGGGCAGGCCTGCACGCAGGCGCCGCAGGACACGCATTCGGAAGCGATGAAATCCTCGTGCATGCCGGCGACCATGCGCGATTCGAAGCCGCGGCCCTCTATGGTCAGCGCAAAAGTGCCTTGCACCTCCTCGCAGGCGCGCACGCAGCGCGAGCAGACGATGCACTGCGCCGGATCGTAGGTGAAATAGGGGTTGGATTCATCGCGGGCGATGTAATCGACCGCGAGCGAGCCATGGCCCGGCGCAACGCCGCTTTCTTCCTTGACGTGGTTGCGGCCCTCGACGCCATAGCGATTTTCGGTCAGGCCGACGGACTTCGCCACCACATCGAACTCGCTGGCGCCGGTTCCGGCCTTCTCGTTCCAGCCGGTCGGATGATCGGAGACGTAGAGTTCCATGACGCCGCGGCGGATGGCATCGAGCCTGTCCGACTGCGTGCGCACCACCATGCCCTCGCCGACAGGCGTCGTGCAGGAAGCCGGCGTGCCGCCGCGCCCTTCGATCTCGACGAGGCAGACGCGGCAGGAACCGAAGGAGTCCAGCATGTCGGTGGCGCAGAGTTTCGGGATCTCCACTCCGCCTTCCATCGCCGCACGCATGATCGACGTGCCTTCCGGCACGCTGATGCTGCGGCCATCGACGGTCAGCGTGACCTGCTTCTCAGCCTTCGATTGCGGAGTTCCGTAATCGAGTTCTTCGATGAGCGTCGGGAAGTCGGCCTTGATGTTCATCTGCCAGCTCCTATTCAGCAGCCACGCGCGCTGGCGCGGGCTTGAAATCCTCGGGGAAGTGCGTGATCGAGCTCATCACCGGGTAGGGCGTGAAGCCGCCCAGCGCGCAGAGCGAACCGAATTTCATCGTGTTGCAGAGGTCCGTGACCAGAGCGAGGTTCTTCTCCGGCTCGATGCCGGCGGCGAGCCTGTCGATGGTTTCCACGCCCCGCGTCGAGCCGATGCGGCAAGGCGTGCACTTGCCGCAGCTTTCGATGGCGCAGAATTCCATGGCGAAGCGTGCCTGCTTCAGCATGTCGGCGGTGTCGTCGAAAACCGTGATGCCGGCGTGGCCTATCAGTCCATCGCGCTTGGCGAATTCTTCGTAGTCGAACGGCGTGTCGAACAAGGCGCGCGGGAAATAGGCGCCGAGCGGGCCGCCGACCTGCACCGCCTTCACCGGGCGTCCGGTGGACGTGCCGCCGCCGATCTCATCGACGATCTCGCCCAGCGTCAGGCCGAAAGCAGTTTCGAACAGGCCGCCTTGCTTGACGTTGCCGGCGATCTGGATCGGGATCGTGCCGCGTGAGCGGCCCATGCCGAAATCCTTATAGAAGGCGGCACCCTTGTCCATGATAACAGGAACGGAAGCCAGCGAGATGACGTTGTTGATCACCGTCGGCTTGCCGAACAACCCTTGTATCGCGGGCAGCGGCGGCTTGGCGCGCACCACGCCGCGCTTGCCTTCCAGGCTGTTGAGCAACGAGGTTTCCTCGCCGCAGACATACGCACCGGCACCGACGCGGATTTCCATGTCGAAGGCGTTGGGCGAACCCAGCACATTGACGCCGAGCACACCGGCCTTGCGGGCGATCTCGACGGCCTTGTTCATGACAGCCACCGCGTGCGGATATTCCGAGCGGATGTAGACAAAACCCTTGGTCGCGCCGGTGGCGATGCCGGCGATTGCCATCCCTTCGATGAGCACGAAGGGGTCGCCTTCCATGATCATGCGGTCGGCGAAGGTGGCGCTGTCGCCCTCATCGGCGTTGCAGACGATGTATTTGCGCTCCGATGTCGTATCGAGAACCGTCTTCCATTTGATGCCGGTCGGAAAGCCCGCGCCGCCACGGCCGCGCAGGCCGGATTCGGTCACCTGCTTGACGATGTCGGCGGGCGCCATGGCCACCGCATTCTGCAGGCCCTTCAATCCGCCGAGCGATTTGTAGGCGTCGAGCGACAGCGGGTCGTTGATGCCGCAGCGCGCGAAGGTCAGCCGTGTCTGCTTGGCGAGGAACGGGATCTTGTCGGGCGCGCCGAGCCAGCGCTTGTGATGCCCGCCCTTGAGGAAGCCGCTGTCGAACAGGCTCTTCACGTCCGACGGCTTCACCGGCCCGTAGGCGACGCGGCCATTGGCTGTCGCCACTTCGACCATCGGTTCGAGGAAATAGGCGCCGCGCGAGCCGTTGCGCACGATCTTGGCCTCGATGCCGCGCTCGGCAAGTTCATTTGCGATCGCTTTGGCGACCTTTTCCGCGCCCAGCGCCAGCGCGCCGGAATCGCCGGGAATGTAGATGCGGGGGGTCATGAGCGCACCTCGGCGACGAGTTCGTCGATCTTGTCATCATCGAGCCGTCCGATCACCTCGCCGTCCAGCATCGCCGACGGCGAACAGGCGCACAGGCCGAGACAATAGACTGGCTCAAGCGTAACCGATCCGTCAGGCGTGGTCTCATGGAAATCGATGCCGAGCAACTGCTTGACCCTGGCGGCGACCGCGTCCGAACCCATCGACTGGCAGGCTTCCGCCTGGCAGAGCTTGAGCACGTGCCGGCCGGCCGGTCGCGAACGGAAATCGTGATAGAAGGTGACGACGCCGTGCACCTCGGCCCTGGAGAGGTTCAGCCCATCGGCGATGACCGGCACGGCGTCCTGCGGGACGTGGCCGAATTCTTCCTGGATATTGTGGAGGATCGGCAGCAGCGGACCTTCGAGATCCTTCAACTCCTGGACAATCGCCGCCGTGCGGGATGCGATCTCGGTACTTGCTGGCTGCATCGTCACGCAGCGCCCTCCCTGGTCGATGGCTTTGTCGCTAAGTCTTTACAAAATCAGAGGAAACCCCTGAAATCAATAAAGCTGATCCGTTGCTCGATAGAAATTTTCTATCAAGCTCTTCCGCCTCAATTCTCTAGCCTAGCGGTGGGCGCGGAAATCGTCTGCCAGCGCCATCGCCTCGTCCAGCAGCGCCTGCACCAGCGGCGTGTGCGGCTCACGCGGCGCGGCGACCAGCCCTACCGTGTGGCTGGCATCGGGCTCGACGATCGGAATGGCACGGATCGGTTCGGAAAAACCGAATGTTTCCGCAAGGTTGAGCGGCATGATCGACGACCATTTGCCGGTCCGGATGTGCGAGAACAGCACGATCATCGAGTTCGATTCCAGCGTCGGCCGCACCTGCACGCCGGCTTCCGCCAGGTGCTGGTCGATGATGCGGCGGTTCTGCATGTCCGGCGTCAACAGGCACAGCGGCAAATGACTGATCTCCGCCCATGTCACTTTGTCGCGGTCCGAATAGGGATTGCCGATAGCGGTGATCAACTGGTAGCGCTCGTCATAAAGCGGCACGCTGGTCACCCGCCCGAGCGGCTCGTTGTCAAGATAGGTGATGCCGGCATCGACATCGAAATTGCCGAGCAGCGACAGCACTTCGATCGAGGTTCGCGACAGCACCGAAAAAGTGACACCGGGGTGCTTGTCTCGAAAGGGCGTCGTCAATCGGGCCACCATGGCCAACGCTGTCGGGATGGCGGCAATGCGGATGCGGCCGGAAAGGCCGTGGCGGGCGGCGCGCATCTCCTCGCGCATGGTCCTGGAGTCGCCGACGATGCGGCGCGCCCAGACCAACACCTGCTTGCCCTCCGGCGTCAGCCCCTGAAAGCGCGAGCCGCGATTGACCAGCATGACGCCGAGCTGGCCCTCGAGCTGTTTGATCCCGGCCGACAGGGTCGGCTGCGTAACCCCGCACGCTTCAGCCGCCCGGCCGAAATGCTCCTCCTTGGCCAGTGCGATGAAGAATTCCAGCTTGTCGATCATAGGTGAGGCTAACCGGCGCAGCCGCGCCGCGCCAGATGGTTGCTGCTACAGCTAACAATCGTGCCCCCCAACCGTTGCGCAATCGCAAAAAACTACCTGTCGACGAGATTCAGGATGTTGCCGTCCGGATCCTTGAACCAAGCGACCTTCATACCCTGCCCGACATGGACATCGCCTTCCAGCGTCAAACCGGGCATCTCGTAGTGTTCAAAGACGACGCCCTTCGATTTCAGCGCGGCGACGACAGTGCCGATCGCGTCGCCGACCGTCCACGTCACCGCTGTCGCCTTGTTGGTTCCGGCGAACTGGGAGCGATAGACATTGATGGTGGTGTTGCCGCTTTTGTACACGATCAGTTCGCCGCCCTCATCGTGCACCTGTTTCAGGCCGAGCGTTCCCGCATAGAAAGCCTTTGCCTTGGCCAGATCCCTGACCGCGAGATTGGCCGTTGCGTTGCTGTTTTCAAGCATGATCGTCTCCTTTCCTGATTGTTCCCTCGTCATTGAACCTGTCCGCGTCGAACGTGCCATTGCTGAAGTAGGGTCGCCCAGCCGCTTGACGAGCGTCAATGACATGCGCGTTGCTCCAAGTTGTGACTTCAAACGGCGCCGATCCACATCTTTCAGCCGGCTTACTGTTTCCTGCGGGCGCGTGCGGCGCTATGTGGATGCAACTGGTGCGCAGGGAGGGACGAACATGCTGGGCTGGTTCCGCAAGCTGTTGCCGCGCGAAGATCGCTTCTTCGACCTGTTCGAACAGCATTCCCGTACCGTGGTCGCCGGCGCCGAGGCACTCCAGCTGCTTCTCCAGGGCAAGGATATCGAACGCAGGTGCCGGGAGATCATCGATCTCGAAAACGAGGCGGACGACATAACCGCGCAGGTGCTGCTTGCGGTGCGGCGGTCTTTCATCACGCCTTTCGACCGCGGCGACATCAAGGATCTGATCCAGTCGATGGATGATGCCATCGACACGATGCACAAGACCGTCAAGACGGTGCGGCTGTTCGAAAAGCACGAATTCGATCCGCTGATGCAGGAAATGGGTGGCGTCATCGTCGACGCTGCCAAGCTGGTCGCCGAGGCGATCCCGCTGCTCGCCAAGGTCGGCGCCAACAGCGCACGCCTCAATGAACTCGCCGAGGAGGTCATGCGTGCCGAGGACCGGGCCGACGACCTGCATGAGCAGGGTTTGAAGGACCTGTTCAAGCGCCACAATGGCGGTGATGCGATGGCCTATTTGATCGGCTCGGAGATCTATGGCCAGCTCGAGAAGGTGGTCGACCGTTTCGAGGACGTCGCCAACGAGATCAGCGGCATCGTCATCGAGAACGTCTAGGCGATGGAAGCGACCATCGCCTTTCCCCTGCTCGCCGGCCTCGTTGCCGTGGCGCTGTTCTTCGATTTTCTCAATGGCCTGCACGACGCCGCCAACTCCATCGCCACCATCGTCTCCACGCGGGTGCTGCGGCCTCATTATGCGGTGCTGTGGGCAGCCTTCTTCAATTTCATCGCCTTCCTGTTCTTCGGCCTTCATGTCGCCGAGACCGTCGGCAAGGGCATCGTCGACGTCGGCGTCGTCACGCCGGCGGTGATCTTCTCGGCGCTGGTCGGCGCCATTGTCTGGAACATCGTAACCTGGATCGCCGGTATTCCGTCGAGCAGCTCGCACGCGCTGATCGGCGGGCTGGTCGGGGCGGGGGTCGCGAAGGCGGGCTTCGGCGCCATCGTCTGGTCGGGCCTCGGCAAGACCGTCGCCGCGATCGTGCTGTCGCCAGCAACCGGTTTCGTCCTGGCGCTTCTCCTGGTCCTGGTGGTTTCATGGCTGTTCGTGCGCCAGACGCCATTCGCCGTCGACAGCACATTTCGCGTCCTGCAGTTCTTTTCGGCCTCGCTCTATTCGCTCGGCCATGGCGGCAACGACGCCCAGAAAACCATGGGCATCATTGCCGTGCTGCTCTATTCGCAAGGCATGCTCGGCACCTCGTTCTATGTGCCGCTGTGGGTTGTCCTCACCTGCCAGTCGGCGCTGGCCCTGGGCACGCTTTTGGGCGGCTGGCGCATCGTCCACACAATGGGCTCGAAGATCACGCGCCTCAATCCGATGCAGGGCTTCTGCGCCGAGACCGGCGGCGCGATCACCCTGTTCGCCGCCACCTGGCTCGGCATCCCGGTTTCGACCACGCACACCATCACCGGTGCCATCATAGGAGTCGGCGCTGCCCGCCGGGTTTCCGCAGTCCGCTGGGGCATCGCCGGCAACATCGTCGTCGCCTGGGTCGTGACCTTGCCCGCGACGGCGGCGATTTCCGCTCTCACCTACCTGGTGCTCAGCCTGGCCCGGTGATGTCGCGGCGTGGCGCTTGGACCAGCCGCCGATCTGCACTATGTGAGCAGCACCTTAAGCCGAGGAAGAATTGTTATGGCCGTCACCAAGGAAATCGTCGTTGAGCGCCTGAAGACCGTCAACGGGCCGGACTTCACCGGCAACATCGTCGATCTCGGCATGGTTTCGGAGATTTTCATCGCCGATTCGAAAGTCTTCTTCTCGATCACCGTTCCCGCCGCGCGGGCCCAGGAGATGGAGCCGTTGCGCGCCGCCGCCGAGCGGGTGGTGAAGGCCATTCCCGGCGTCGCCGGTGCGGTCGTCGCGCTGACGGCTGAAAAGAAAGGCGGCGGCATGGAGGCGCCGGTTCCATCGCGCCCCGCACCCAGGCCGGCTCCGCCCGCCGCCGCACCGCGGGCGGCTCCGCATGCTCCTGCTTCTCAGAGCCATGGCAAGCGCGGCGTCCCCGGCATCGAGGCGATCATCGCGGTTGCTTCGGGCAAGGGCGGCGTCGGCAAGTCGACCACGGCCGTCAACCTGGCGCTCGGCCTTGCCGCCAACGGCTTGCGGGTCGGCGTGCTCGATGCCGACATCTATGGCCCGTCGATGCCCAGGCTGCTCAACATCCATGGCCGGCCGCAGACGGTCGACGGCAAGATCCTGAAACCCATGGAGAATTACGGCCTCAAGGTGATGTCGATGGGTTTCCTCGTCGACGAGGAGACGCCGATGATCTGGCGCGGGCCGATGGTGATGTCGGCGCTCACCCAGATGCTGCGCGAGGTCGAATGGGGGCGGCTCGACCTGCTCGTCGTCGACATGCCGCCCGGCACCGGCGATGCCCAGCTCACCATGGCCCAGCAGGTGCCGCTGGCCGGCGCGGTCATCGTCTCGACGCCGCAGGACCTGGCGCTGATCGACGCCCGCAAAGGTCTCAATATGTTCAAAAAAGTCGATGTGCCGCTGCTCGGCATTGTCGAGAACATGAGCTACTTCCTCGCCCCTGACACCGGCAAGCGCTACGATATTTTCGGCCATGGCGGCGCGCGCCGCGAGGCCGAGAGGCTGGGCGTCACCTTCCTCGGCGAGGTGCCGCTGGAAATGGGCATTCGCGAAAGCTCGGACGCCGGCACGCCGGTGGTCGTCTCGAAACCGGATGGCGCCGAAGCGAAAATCTATCGCGATATCGCTTCCAAGGTTTGGGACAGGGTCAATGACGAACGCGGCGCGGCCGAAGCGGCGGTGCCAAACATCGTGTTTGAGTGACCCCTCAAGGATCAGCCGCCCACTTTTTCGCCGAATGCCGAAAAGAACTGTCCGGCCAGTTTCTTCGAGGTCGATTCGATCAGCCGGCTGCCGAGCTGCGCGATCTTGCCGCCGACTTCTGCCTTGGCCGCATATTTGAGGACCGTCGCGTCCGGCCCGTCGGCGGTGAGGGTGACGTCGGCACCGCCCTTGGCGAAGCCGGCAATGCCACCCTTGCCTTCGCCCTGGATGGTATAGGCATGCGGCGGCTTGAGATTCCTGAGCGTCACTTCGCCGTTGAAGGTCGCCTTGATCGGACCGATCTTCAGCACCACCGTTGCCGCCATCTCGGTCGCCGATTTCATTTCCAGGCTCTGACAGCCCGGAATGGCGTCCTTCAGGACGATTGGGTCATTCAGCGCTTCCCACACTTTCTGCACGGGTGCGGCGATACGTTCCTCGCCCTCGATCACCAAAGCCATCTAAACCTCCCCCATCGCCAATGTCGGTTTGGTCGTAGCGCGCGGTTCGATAGCTGTCTATCGCACCAAAGTCCGGATTCAGATCACGCGTGCCCCTTGCCTGCATCCGCGCGTTGTCATATCGATTTGTCATACAAATACGGAGACCATGATGGCCGGCGCCCCCACGAAAAAGAAAAAGTTCCGCTCGCAGGAGTGGTTCGACAATCCCGACAATCCGGGTATGACCGCGCTCTATCTCGAGCGTTACCTGAATTACGGACTGACGCGCGCCGAGCTGACGTCGGGCAAACCGCTGATCGGCATCGCCCAGACCGGCTCTGATCTCTCGCCTTGCAACCGGCACCACATCGAGCTCGCCAAGCGCGTGCGCGAAGGCATCGTCTCGATGGGCGGCATTCCTTTCGAATTCCCCTGTCACCCGATCCAGGAGACCGGCAAGCGGCCGACCGCGGCCCTTGACCGCAACCTTGCCTATCTCAGCCTTGTCGAAGTGCTCTACGGCTATCCACTCGACGGTGTCGTGCTGACCATCGGCTGCGACAAGACCACGCCTGCCTTGCTGATGGCGGCGGCGACCGTCAACATCCCGGCCATCGCGCTGTCGGTCGGCCCGATGCTCAATGGCTGGCATAAGGGCAAGCGCACGGGCTCGGGCACCATCGTCTGGGAATCGCGCCAGCGCCTGTCGGCCGGCGAGATCGACTATGACGAGTTCATGGACATTGTCGCCTCCTCGGCGCCGTCCACGGGCTACTGCAACACGATGGGCACCGCCACCACGATGAATTCGCTGGCCGAGGCGCTCGGCATGCAGCTGCCCGGTTCGGCCGCCATCCCGGCGCCGTACCGCGAGCGCGGCCAGATCGCCTATGAGACGGGAAAGCGCATCGTCGACATGGTGCACGAGGACCTGAAACCGTCCGACATCATGACCCGCGCGGCCTTCGAAAACGCAATCGTCGTCAATTCGGCGATCGGCGGCTCCACCAACGCGCCGATCCATCTCAACGCGATCGCCCGCCATCTCGGCGTACCGCTCGACAATGACGACTGGCAGAAGGTCGGCCTCAACGTGCCGCTCATCGTCAACCTGCAGCCGTCGGGCGAATATCTCGGCGAAGATTATCACCACGCCGGTGGCGTGCCGGCGGTCGTGGCCGAACTGATGAAGGCCGGAAAGCTGCCGCATCCCGATGCCCTGACCGTCAACGGCAAGTCGATCGGCGCCAACTGTGAGGGCGTCGCCAACGAGAACACCGACGTCATCCGCACCGTGGCCGAGCCGCTGAAGGCCAATGCCGGCTTTATCAACTTCAAGGGCAATCTGTTCGATTCGGCGATCATGAAGATGAGCGGCATCTCGCCGGAATTCCGCGAGCGCTATCTGTCGAACCCGAATGATCCGGAAGCCTTCGAGGGCAACGCCATGGTCTTCGATGGCCCGGAGGATTACCACGCCCGCATCGACGACCCGGCGCAAGGCATCGACGAGCACACCATCCTGTTCATGCGCGGCGCCGGTCCCGTCGGCTATCCCGGCGGCGCCGAGGTCGTCAACATGCAGCCGCCGGCTTACCTTATCAAGAAGGGTATCCACGCGCTCGCCTGCATCGGCGACGGCCGCCAGTCCGGCACGTCGGGCTCGCCGTCGATCCTGAATGCCTCGCCGGAAGCCGCGGTCGGTGGCGGTTTGGCGTTGCTCAAGACCGGCGACCGCGTCCGAATCGACCTGCGGAAAGGCACCGCGAACATCCTCGTCAGCGACGACGAGATCACGCGGCGGCGCGCCGAGCTGCAGAAAGATGGCGGCTATCATTATCCCCAGCACCAGACGCCATGGCAGGAGATCCAGCGCGGTATGGTCGACCAGTTCTCGGCCGGCATGGTGCTGAAGCCGGCGGTGAAATACCAGGATGTCGCGCACACCATGGGTGTGCCTCGCGACAATCACTGATTATTCCCGGAATAATCATCGATTATTCCTCGGAATAGTCATCGATTATTCCTGGCTGGTCACAGATGATGAATGGGCGAACACCGGCGGCTTGATCGATCAGGCCGCCGGTCCCCCGCCATAGGCCGGGAACGCTCGGTCCTTGACAAGCCTGCCCAACAATTCCACGATCACGCCAAGGGGTGCATCGCGACGACCCCGTGAGGCGTCAGCCCAATGTTCGCGTCCAGGCTTCTCTGTTCAGGAGGTGGACGCCATGCCGTCAACAACCGCTATCACCGTACAGCAACTATCCCGTCTGATTGGTCTGCCCGGCGCACCTGTGGTCGTCGATGTCCGCATCGATGACGATTACGACGCCGATCCGCGCCTGCTGCCGGCCTCGCACCGGCGCAACTTCAAAACCGTCTCGGCCTGGGCAGCCGACCTTGCCGGCAGCCAAGTGGCCGTCGTCTGCCAGAAGGGGCAAAAGCTCTCGCAGGGCGTGGCCGCCTGGCTGCGGCACCAAGGCGTTGCCGCCGAATCCCTCGAAGGCGGTTTCGAGGCCTGGCGCGATGCCGGCGGCCTTCTGGTCCGCTCCGACAAGATACCGTCCCGCGATGAAAAAGGCCGCACCGTCTGGGTGACGAGGGCTCGCCCCAAGATCGACCGCATCGCCTGCCCCTGGCTGATCCGGCGTTTCATCGATCCGCATGCGGTCTTTCTCTTTGTCGAGGCGGCCGAAGTGCCTGCTGTCGCCGACCGCTTTCAGGCCGTGCCCTTCGACATCGACAATGTATTCTGGAGCCATCGTGGCGAACGCTGCACGTTCGACGCGATGATCGAGGAGTTCGGGCTGGAATCCCAGGCGCTCGATCGCCTTGCCACGATCGTGCGCGCGGCCGACACCGCCCGCCTTGACCTGGCTCCCCAGGCCGCCGGATTTCTCGCCGCCTCGCTTGGTCTGTCACGTATGTTCCGCGACGATCTGGAGCAGCTGGACGCCGGCATGATGCTCTATGACGCGTTCTTCCGCTGGTGCCGCGACGCCACCGACGAGACGCACAACTGGCCGGGTGGGGTGAAGCCGTCATGAGCAGCCTCATATCGGGGAAAGAGCTCGACATCGTCGTGGCGCCGGCGGTCCCGAGCTTCCGCGAAGCCACGAAACTCTGGGCAAAGATCGGATTGCTGAGCTTCGGCGGGCCAGCGGGGCAGATCGCGCTCATGCACAAGGAGCTGGTCGAGGAGAGGCGGTGGATCGGCGAACAACGTTTCCTGCATGCCTTGAACTACTGCATGCTGCTGCCCGGTCCCGAGGCCCAGCAGCTCGCCATCTATATAGGCTGGCTGCTGCACAGGACGATCGGCGGCCTTGTCGCCGGTGTCCTGTTCGTGGTGCCCGGCGCACTCGTCATGCTCACCTTGAGCATCTTCTATGCGCTCTATGGCGATGTGCCGCTCGTCGCGGCGCTGTTCTTCGGGGTGAAGGCCGCCGTGCTCGCCGTTGTCGTGGAGGCGGTGATCCGCATCGGCCGCCGCGCCTTGAAGAACCGGGTGATGGTGGCGATCGCGGTTTGCGCATTTCTTGGCATCTATGTGCTCAGCATCCCGTTCCCGCTCATCGTGCTGGTTGCAGGTCTGGTGGGATGGCTGGGAAACCGCGTCGCGCCGGCCCTGTTTTCCAGTGCGGCGCACGGCAAGAACGACACTCCCGATATCAGGGGCGCGGTCGACCTGATGTTCGAACGCGGCGAACTGGCTCACACCCGGCCGACACGATGGCATGCGCCGCGCACCGTCGCGATCTGGCTGCCGATCTGGCTCGGGCCGGTTCTGTTGCTCTGGGCGCTCACCGGTACAAGCAGCGTGTGGACGCAGATCGGCGGGTTCTTCAGCCTCATGGCGGTCGTCACCTTCGGCGGCGCCTACGCGGTTCTTGCCTATGTCGCACAGGCCGCCGTCGAATCGTTCGGCTGGCTGGCGCCCGGCGAGATGGTCGATGGCCTCGGGCTTGCCGAAACCACGCCGGGGCCGCTCATTCTGGTTTTGCAGTTTGTCGGCTTCATCGCCGCGTTTCGCCACGCCGGCTCGCTGAACCCGTTGCTCGGCGGATCGCTTGGAGCGCTGCTGACCTTGTGGGTTACGTTCACGCCCTGCTTCTTCTGGATATTCCTCGGCGCGCCCTATATCGAGGCTCTGCGCGGCAACAAGGTGTTGTCGGCCGCACTGGGCGCGATCACCGCCGCTGTTGTCGGCGTCATCATGAACCTTGCTCTGTGGTTTGCCTTGCACGTCGTCTTCCGCGAGGTGCAGATGACGGGCCTTGGCATGAATGTGCCGGTGCTTTCGTCGATCGACTGGCGAGCCGCGCTGCTTTCCCTGGCCGCCATGGTCGCCATCCTGAGGTTGAAAACCGGTGTGCTGCCGACGCTTGCGGGGTGTGCTCTTGCCGGCGTGTTGCTGTTGGCGGCGGGCAACTAGATATTCCGCTTCCTTTGTATTCCGCTTCCGAACCACCTAACTGGTGGAAAACGGATTGGACCATCAATGGCGGGACGACGCTCCTCCCTCGGCTTTCTCGGCATGTTCGGCCGCTCGGGTGATTTGCGGCAGCTCGATGCCGCCTTGCGTGGTGCCGACCTGCATCCCGCCCTCGTCTCCGAAGGGGTGAAACTCACCATCGTCAATCTGATGAAGGACCACTGGCCCGAGGAGCCGCCACCACAGGCCTATCCGCAGGTGGCGAACCTGTTCAGCTATTGCATCGCCGGACCGGAAACCTTCGAGCGTGCGCAAGGTCCGCAACAGCGGCTCGACGCGGAGCGCCGGATCGAGGCGGCTCTCGAAACTGGCGACAGCTTCGATGCGCGGATCGTGCTGATGGCACTGCACGCCAAGCTGATCAACGCCGAAGTCGTCGAACGCTACGGGCTGGCTGCCGACTAGATTGTTTGACGGGGAGCGGGCTTAACCGCCCATGCCGCCGCGCGGCAGCTTGATCATGTCGCCGAAGCGGGCACGTAATTTGTCGTCGAGCAGCTTCGGCACATGGCGCGGAAAGCGTTCGGCAAGGACGCGCTTCTTCTCGATGATCGCGCGCTGCAGGATGTCGGGCCGACCCTTCTCGTTCCACTCCTTCGGCGAAAAGCGATCGCCGACGGCAGGATAGAAATACTCGGTCTGCATCAGTCGCAGCGTCTGTTCGTTGCCGAGATAGTGCCCCGGGCCTTTCAGGCAGACATCGGCGATGGTGTCGATCGACAGCGCTTCGTCGGTCACCTCGATGCCGCGCACGCAGCGCAGGCAATGGCCGAGCATGTCGTTGTCGATGATCAGGCTTTCAAGGCAGAAGCCGAGCAGCGAGGCATGCATGCCGGCCGATTCGTAGACCAGGTTAAGCCCGGCAAGGCCCGCCATCACGTCGGTGATGCCCTTTTCATAGCCGGATTGGATGTCGGGCAGTTTCGAATCCGTCATGCCGGCGGCTGAACCGCCCGGCAAATCGTAGAATTGCGCCATCTGGGCGCAGGCCGCGGTCAGCACGGCCTGCTCGGCGGAGCCGCCCGACATGGCGCCTGTGCGCAGGTCCGATACGAAGGGCCATGTGCCGAAGATCGCCGGATGTCCTGGTTTGATGGCGTTGACATAGACCAGGCCGGCCAGCACTTCGGCGACCGCTTGTACCACGGCGCCGGCAATCGCCGCCGGTGCCGTGGCTCCGGCCTGTCCCGCCGACAACAGAAGGATCGGAATGCCGCCCTCGACGCAGGCCTCGAGCACGCCGCAGGCATCCTCGGCGAATTTCATCGGCGGCACGACGAAGCAGTTCGAGTTCGACACGAACGGCCGGGCGCGGAAATTCTCCTCGCCGCCGGCAATGGCATAGAGCATTTCGAGCGCCGGCTGCACGTTCTCGCGCACCGTAAACGAGGTGCCGACATGCTTGGACGTGCCCATCACGCAGGCGTAGAGCGTGTTGAAGTCCATTTCGAGCGGATCTGGAATGTCGCGCGGCACCATCGGCCGCTGGAAGAAATGGATGTTGTCGAGCCCTTCGACGATGCGGGCGGCGTCATAGATGTCCTGCAGCAGCGACTCGCGATATTCGCGCTTCTCGACATCGACCAGATGAACCGCGGCGCCGGCCGTTCCGTAATGCACGCGCTTGCCCTGGATCACCATGTCGTGTTTGGGATCCTGGCCGTGCAAGGTGAAATTCCGTGCCGCCTTCTTGACCGTCTCGAGCACCAGCGCGCGCGGGAACCGGATGCGGCCATCGTCGCCATAGGTGGCGCCGGCCTGGGTCAGCGCCTCGATGCAGGAGGGAATGGCGTTGGCGAAGCCGACTGTCTCCAGAAGCGTCAGCACCGCTTCGTGGATGCGCTCGCGATCATTGCCCTTGAGTGGTCCGTAGCTGCCACCCTCAAGCCCGGCGCGCACCGGCTTGATGTCGTCGGCCAAGGGCGCTGCCCGCATCGCGCGGCGCGCTTCGCGTCCGCCGGAGCGGCGCGAGCGTTGATCCGCTGCCGCTTCCTGTTTTTCAAGAACCACAGACATCGAAGCACTCCACCTTTCACGAGAAACAGCGCGGCGGTTGGTCCACCATCGGCTGCTTCTTCCCCTTTGTGCCACGACTATGCCGCCGGCATTGGCACAGCCTATGAGCCAGCTGGTCCGGTTGCATATGCCAGAGCTAAAGGAGCCGAAGCCGCTATTGCGCGGCTCCGGTCAGTGGAATCAGGCGGCTGCGGGCCTGCGGCCAGCAGCGGTGGCCAGTTCCCGGATTCCGGGCTCGATGTGCTGCAGCGCGATCGAGGAAATGCCCAACCGCATGAAACGCGAAGGCTTTTCGGTGCGGTCGAAGAACCGGTCGCCCGGCTCGATAATGACGCTGCGCGAGGCCGCGGCCTCGGCCAAACCGCGCGAATCGGTGCCGCGTGGCCCCTCCAGCCAAAGCGACGTGCCGCCGGCCGAATCCGTCGAGCGCCACTCCGGCAAGAAGGCGGAAATCGCATGGACCAGACGCTTGCGCCGCTCGTCGAAGGCGCTCGACAGCCGCCGCACCAGTGCTTCGTGATGGCCGAGCGACAGGAACAGCGCCACGGCGCGCTGGTTGTTCGCCGGCGGATGGCGCAGCATGAAGCGCCGCAGTGCCCTGAGTTCGGCGATTAGTCCAGCCGAGGCCACGATGTAGCCAAGCCGCAGACCGGGGGCCAGCGTCTTCGACATCGAGCCGACATAGACGACACGGCCGGAGCGGTCGAGGCTCTTCAGCGCCTGCTGAGGCGCCTCGTCGAGAAGTTGGCTGTCATAGCCGTCCTCGATGATGATCTGGTTGTGCCGGTTGGCGCGCGCCAGAAGATCCTGCCTCCGCTCCGCCGACAACGGCACCATGGTCGGGCAATGATGGCTCGGCGTGACGAAGACGAAGCCGGAATCATTGGGAATAGAAGAGGTTACGATGCCGGACTGGTCGACCGGCACCGGCTCGATGTCGGCGCCGGCGAGCCGGAAGATCGAGCGCGCGTCGGGGTAGCCCGGATCTTCCATCGCCACTTTCGAGCCCTTGGTCATCAAGAGCGAAGCGAGCATGTAGAGCGCATTCTGGGCGCCCAGCGTGACGATGATCTCGTCGGGATTGGCGAAGATGCCGCGCCTGGGCAGCAGCCGGGCCTGGATTTGCTCGATCAGCAGCGGATCGTCGCGGTCAACCATGTCGGACGCCCAGTTGCGGATCTCCAGCACGGCCAGCGCCATGCGGTTGCACTCGCGCCACTCGGCGGTCGGGAACAGCGCCGGGTCGAACTGGCCGTAGACGAAGGGGTAGGACGACTTGATCCAGTTCTCGTGCTTGGCCGGCGGCGGCATGTCGCTGGCGGCGATCTGCCGGCGTGCCTTCCAGTCGATCTCATTGGCTTGGTCGGGCGCCTTCTGGTGCGGCTTGGCCGGTGTCGCCAGCACGTCCGGATTGACGAAATGGCCGCGCCGCTCGCGCGCCACCAGGAAACCCTGGTCGACGAGCTGCTGGAAGGCCAGCACCACCGTTCCGCGCGCCACGCCGAGTTTTTCGGCCAGGATCCGGCAGGAGGGAAGCGGCATCGAAGCGGCGATCTGGCGGTCGAGAATGGCGGCCACGATGGCTTGGCGGATCTGCGCCTGCAGGGTCTGGCCGGATTCAGCCGAAATCCGGAACAGGCCGGACCATATCGCCGTGTCGTTTCTCTGTGGCATGGAAGATGTTCCTCGATGGCCAGCTTTTTTCGCTTGGCTGGACCAGCCGAACGTAGCCGTGGCACAAGGGGTTGCGCCAATCAATTTTTCTGATCTTTGGGATTTATGCCAGTGATCCTTCAGGCCCGAAACACAGGACGCTGGCGCCTCGCTGCTCGATACCTGCTGATACATTGTGTCATCGCATCGTGATGCGCTGCGTCATCGCCGCGTATTGACCGCATGGAATTCGGCTCAATAGTTTCGGCGCGACGACACGCGCCGGAAACATCCGGTCTGATATGGTGCGTCCAAAACGCCAGGAGTCCCCCGCCAGTGGATCAGTCAGCCTTCCAGAAACAGCTTGCCGCCCTGCGCGATCATCGCGCCGCCGCACCTAGCGACATGCGCCAGGTCTTCGCCGCCGATCCGCAGCGCTTCAAGACATTCTCCACCACCGATGGCGATCTCCTGCTCGACTGGTCGAAATGCGCCGTCGACGCGGCGACCATGGATATCCTGGAAAAGCTCGCCGCCGCCGCCGATCTCGAAGGCCGCCGCGCCGCCATGTTCGCCGGCAAGAAGATCAACGTCACCGAAGACCGCGCCGTTCTGCACACGGCACTGCGAAACCTCAGCGGCAAGGGTGTCACGGTCGACGGCCAGGACGTCAAGGCCGATGTCATTTCCGTGCTCGAGGCCATGGGCGCCTTCGCCGATGCCATCCGCTCCGGCAAGGCGACAGGCGCCACCGGCAAGAAGATCACCGACATCGTCAATATCGGCATCGGCGGCTCGGACCTTGGTCCGGCCATGGCGACGCTGGCGCTCGCCCCCTATCATGACGGCCCGCGCGCGCACTACGTCTCCAACATCGACGGCGCCCATATCCACGACACGCTGAAGGGATTGTCCGCCGAAACCACGCTGTTCATCATCGCCTCCAAGACCTTCACCACGGTCGAGACGATGACCAATGCGCAGACCGCGCGGCAATGGATGGAGAAGGCTTTGGGCAAGGAGGCCGTGGGCAAGCATTTCGCTGCCGTCTCGACCGCGCTCGACCTGGTGGCCAGGTTCGGCATCGAGCAGGATCGCGTCTTCGGCTTCTGGGACTGGGTCGGCGGCCGCTATTCGCTGTGGGGCGCGATCGGCCTGCCTGTCATGATCGCCATAGGCCGGCGTAATTTCCGCGCCTTCCTCGACGGCGCACACGAGATGGACGAGCATTTCCGCACCGCGCCGCTCCGGAAGAACCTACCGGCGCTCCTGGGGCTTGTCGGCTGGTGGCATCGCGTGATCTGCGGCTACCCGGCCCGCGCGGTCATCCCCTACGACCAGCGTTTGTCCAGGCTGCCGGCCTATCTGCAGCAGCTCGACATGGAATCGAACGGCAAGAGCGTCACCCTTGAGGGCACTGCGGCGACGACGCCGACCGGGCCGCTGGTCTGGGGCGAGCCGGGCACCAACGGGCAGCACGCCTTCTTTCAGCTGCTCCACCAGGGCACCGATTTGATCCCGGTCGAGTTCCTCGCCGCCGCCGTCGGCCACGAGCCTGATCTCAAGCACCAGCATGACCTGCTGCTCGCCAACTGCCTGGCGCAGTCGGAAGCCTTGATGAAGGGCCGCACGCTGGAGGAGGCGCGCGCGCAGATGCTGGCCAAGGGCATGAAGCCGGCCGACGTCGACCGTATCGCGCCGCATCGTGTCTTCTCGGGCAATCGGCCCTCGGTGACCATCCTCTACCGTAAGCTCGACCCGCGCACCTTCGGCCGGCTGATCGCGCTCTACGAACACCGCGTCTTCGTCGAGGGAACGCTGTTCAACATCAACTCCTTCGACCAATGGGGCGTCGAGCTCGGCAAGGAACTTGCCACCGGCCTCCTGCCTGTCGTGGAAGGCACGGAAAGTGCCGCCAAGCGCGACGCGTCGACCGCTGGCCTTGTGGGATACATCCACCAATTGCGTGGTTCGGAGTGAAAAGTTTGGCAGACATCAAGGGCATATTGTTCGACAAGGACGGGACACTTGTCGATTTCAACGCGACCTGGCTCGGCGTGGCCGATTTCATGGCCATGGACGCAGCCGAGGGCGACCGCTGGAAGGCCGACAGGTTGCTCGCGGCCGCCGGCTTCGATTTCGTCAACCGGCGCTTCAAACCCGATTCCATCTTTGCCTCCGGCACCAATCTCGACGTTGTCGAACTGTGGTTTCCCCGCCTGTCCAACGAGGATCAGATGCTTGCCGTCGCCCGCTTCAACGAGATCACCTCGGTGCAGGGCTCGGCGATGGCGGTGGCGCTGCCCGGCATTGTCGACACGCTGGCTCTGCTGCACAAGCGATCCTACCGGCTTGGCGTCGCCACCAACGATTCGACCACCGGGGCGGAGAAGACCTTGGTCACGCTCGGCGTCGCGCAACTGTTCGACGCCGCCTATGGTTATGACGCGGTGGCCAACCCCAAGCCAGCTCCCGACACCATCCAGGCCTTTTGCGATCTTACCGGGCTGAAGCCGGCGGAGATCGCCATGGTCGGCGATAACAGGCACGATCTCGAAATGGCGCGTGCCGGCGGCTGCGGCCTCGCGGTCGGCGTGCTTTCCGGCACCGGCACCCGCGAATCGCTGGCCGAGATCGCCGACCTCGTCCTGGATTCGGTTGCCGACCTGCCGGATCTCCTTTCGGCGCGGGTCAAGGAGACGGCTTGATCGGCAGGCCGGCGTACTGTTCGGTCTGGAGGCGAAAGACAGCGCTCGGCTTCAGCGCGGCGTCTTTCGCCTCGCCGAAATCCGGCACCTTGTATTCGGCAAGCAGCCGCAGCCGCGAGCGCGGCAGATAGGCCCGGCCCGGATCGCCGACCAGCACCTCGATGCCGGCGGCGAGGCAGCGGTCGAGGAAAGGCATCATCCCCAGGGCGACACTCTGACCGTAGAAAACGTCGCCGGCGAGCACCAGGTCCACGGCGGGCGGTGCCCCGGTGGTGATGTCGTCCCCCATCATCGTGATCGTGACGCTATTGGCCGCTGCGTTCAGCGCCAGCGCGGCGATGCCGTTGCGGTCGATCTCGGCGGCCATCACCTCACGCGCGCCGGCTTTCGCGGCGGCGATGCCGACAAGGCCGGACCCGGCTCCGAGGTCGAGCACGCGGCGGCCGGCCACGATCTTCGGATGGTCGAGGATGTAGCGCGCCAGCACGGCGCCGCCGGCCCACGCATAGGCCCAGTAGGGCGGCTGCGGTTCCCGCGTGTCATCGCCATTCTCTTCAGGGTCGACGAGGCGTCTCAAGCCGCTGCCCGGGTGAGCGGTGTACAGCTGGATTTCGGGAAGCGCTGGTACCGGGACAAGGCGCATATTCGCCTTGATGAACGCTGCCGGGTCGAGGCGGAGGTGCCGGCCTGGCAAATCGTTGTCCGGCGCCTCGCCGTCGGCAGGACTATCACGCACTACTCGCGCAAAGCCCGCCGCAGGATCTTGCCGACCGGCGTCTTCGGCAATTCGGTCCTGAACTCGATGTATCTGGGACGCTTGTAGCCGGTCAGGTTCTCACGGCAAAAGGCGGTGATGGCTTCGGCCGTCAGGGCCGGATCCTTCTTGACGATGAACAGCTTCGGCACTTCGCCCGAATGCTCGTCCGGCACGCCGATCGCCGCCACTTCGAGCACGCCGGGATGGGCCGCCACGACCTCCTCGAGTTCGGTCGGATAGACGTTGAAGCCGGAAACGAGGATCATGTCCTTCTTGCGATCGACGATCTTGGTGTAGCCGCGTTCGTCCATGAAACCCATGTCGCCCGATTTGAAGAAGCCGTCCTCGGCTATCACCTTGGCGGTCTCGTCCGGCCGGTTCCAGTAACCCGCCATCACCTGCGGTCCCCTGATGCAGATCTCGCCGACCTCGCCGAGCGGCACGTTGTTGCCGTCGTCGTCGCGGATGGCGATTTCGGTCGAGGGCAGCGGCAGGCCGATGGTGCCGGTGAAATCGCCGGAACTGAATTTGTTGGCCGTCGCTACCGGCGAGGTCTCCGAAAGGCCGTAGCCTTCGCTGATCGGGCACCCGGTCAGCGCCTTCCAGCGCTCGGCGACGCCCTTCTGCACCGCCATGCCGCCGCCCAGCGTCAGCAGCAGCGGCCTGAAGTCGAGCTTGCGGAAGTCCTCATTGTTCAAGAGCGCATTGAACAGCGTGTTGAGGCCCGGAAAGATATGGATCGGGTATTTGCCCATTTCCTTGACGAAGCCGGGAATGTCGCGCGGATTAGGGATCAGTATGTTCTGGCCGCCCATTTGCATGCCCATCAGCGCATTCACCGTCAGCGCGAAGATATGGTAGAGCGGCAGTGCGCAGACGAGGTTGAGATGCCCCGGCTTTGGCTTGACGGTGTAGGCGTCCTGCAGCCACAGCGCATTCTGCGCGACATTGGCCAGTACATTGCTGTGCGAGAGGGTCGCGCCTTTCGAGATTCCGGTGGTGCCGCCGGTATATTGCAGGAAGGCGACATCACTGGCGGCCACCGTGGCCGGCTTGAAGGCCATGCCGCGGCCAGCCTTCAGGGCCGCATTGAACTTGACATGGCCGGGCAATGACCAGGCCGGCACCATTTTCTTGACGCGGCGCACGACCAGATTGACGATCGAGCCCTTCAGGCCGCCGAGCAGGTCGCCCATGGCGGCGACTATGACATGCTTGACCGAGGTCCTGGCGACGACCGCCTGCAAGGTGTTGGCGAAGTTTTCGAGGATGACGATGGCCTGCGCCCCGGAATCCTTGAGCTGATGCTCCAGTTCGCGCGGCGTGTAGAGCGGATTGACGTTCACCACCGTGAAGCCGGCGCGGGCGACCGCCATCATCGCCACGGGATACTGCAGCACGTTCGGCATCATCAGGGCGACGCGCGCCCCCTTCTGCAATCCGGTGGACTGCAGATAGGCACCGAAGGCCGCCGATAGCTGTTCGAGTTCAGCGTAGGTGATTGACTTGCCCATGCAGGTGAAAGCCGGCTGACCGGCGAACTGCTTGCAGGCGGCAACGAGGAAGTCGCCGATGGAACTGTAGGGAAGGGCGCCGATCTCGGCCGGCATGTTCTTGGGATAGCTGTTGAGCCATGGCTTTTGCGGCAGGCCGGCGGCGAGTTCGGTGAGCGCCTTCGGCAGCCGCTGGCTGGCCGGGGTCGCCGGTTTCGATACAGGTGCAGCCTTCGCTGGTGGCGAACTCTTCGTCGTTCCGGCCTTGCCCGATTCGGCCTTGGTCGCGAACGCCTTTGCCGGCGCGGCTTTCGTCGCCGGCTTCTTGCTGGCGGTGGCCGCTGCTTTCGCCGTGGGGGTGCTCTTGGCGGGTTTGGCCGCCGCTTTCGCGGCTGCGGCTTTGCCTTGCCCACCGGCTGGTTTCGAGACCGCCTTGGCCGACGCCTTCACTGGCGCCTTCGATGCTTTTGCCACCCGTTCCTCCTCGACAACCCTGGTCGCCTGTTTCTCGTTGGGCCGCGCCGCGCCGCCTCCGGATTGATGGAGACGTCCTCCGCTGCCGCCAGCATGTGCACCTATGTATTGCCTCTATCGGCGACGGTGCAAGTCTTGCCCTTGCGGCAAGACCCCGAAAGATTTGCCGTCGGAAATCGTTCCCGCCGGCTGTACTTGGAACCGGCATTTTTTCCGCATTGATGGCCGGATGAAGACGGCGCGCGGCACCCTTGGTGCCGGACGTCGGATCAATAAAAAAATGCGGTCGTTAATAATATCGTGAATAGAAAAAACTGCTAATTTTTTCTGCCATTTAGCAGAATCGCGGATTTTTTTCCTGCTTCCCGCGGGGTAAGCAAACGGGGTGTTCCAAAGCCGGAAAAACGGTGCTTATATGCGCGCTTCGCGAGCCTGATAGAGGGGCTTGGAAGAACATCAGGGAGTGCTCAATGAAGAAGAAATTGACTTTTGCAGCCGCGTTGCTGGCTGCAAGCGTCCTGGGCGGCGTGGCCAACGCGAAAACTCTGGTCTATTGCGCGGAGGCGTCGCCGGAAGGTTTCGATCCGGCGCCGTACACTGCGGGACAGACGTTCGATGCGTCCTCGCGTACCGTCTTCAACCGCCTCGTCGAATTCGATCACGGCAAGACCTCGGTCTCGCCCGGCCTTGCTGACAGCTGGGCGATTTCCGACGACGGCAAGGAATATACTTTCAAGCTGCGCAAGGGCGTCAAGTTCGCGCCCACCGACTACTTCACCCCGACGCGCGACCTGAACGCCGACGACGTGGTGTTCTCGTTCCAGCGCCAGGTCGACAAGAACGGCCCCTGGTTCCAGTACATACCGGGCATTGCCTATCAGTATTACAATGATCAGTTCGGCGACAACATCACCAAGGTCGAGAAGGTCGACGACCTCACGGTGAAGTTCACCCTCAAGGAGCCGGCGATCACCTTCATTCCGACGCTAGGCATGGATTTCGCCTCGATCGTCTCGAAGGAATATGCCGACAAGCTGCAGGCCGACAAGACGCCTGAATTGTTCAACCAGAAGCCGGTCGGCACCGGCCCGTTCATCTTCGTCGACTACCAGACCGACGCCGCCATCCGCTACAAGGCCAACCCGGATTATTGGGGCGGCAAGCAGAAGATCGACGATCTGGTCTTCGCCATCACCACCGATCCGGCGGTGCGCGCGCAGAAGCTGAAGGCGGGCGAATGCAACATCATGTCCTACCCGGCGCCAGCCGACATCGCCGGCTTGCAGGCGGATCCGAACCTGACGGTCGCGGAGCAGGAAGGCCTCAACGTCGGCGCGCTGATGTACAACACCCAGCAGAAGCCGTTCGACGACGTGCGCGTCCGCAAGGCGCTCAACATGGCCATCAACAAGAAGGCCATTATCGACGCCGTGTTCCAGGGCGCCGGCCAGGTGGCGATCAACCCGATCCCGCCGACCATGTGGTCCTACAACAAGGACGTGAAGGACGATCCGTACGATCCGGACGCGGCCAAGAAGATGCTTGAAGAGGCCGGCGTCAAGGACCTCAAGATGAACGTCTGGGCCATGCCCGTGTCGCGTCCGTACATGCCGAACGCGCGCCGCACCGCCGAGCTGATCCAGGCCGACTTCGCCAAGGTCGGCGTCACCGTCAACATCGTCAGCTATGATTGGGGTGAATACCTCAAGCGCGCTTCGGCGGTCGATCACGACGGCGCCGTCATCGTCGGCTGGACCGGCGACAATGGCGATCCGGACAACTTCCTCGGCGTGCTCCTGAGCTGCGCTTCCGTCGGTTCGAACAACCGCGCGGAATGGTGCAACAAGGACTTCGATGCGCTCATCAACAAGGCCAAGACGGTTTCCGATCAGGCCGAGCGCACCAAGCTCTACGAACAGGCACAGGTCATCTTCAAGGAGCAGGCACCGTGGGCGACGCTCGCCCACTCCAAGGTGTTCATGCCGATGCAGAAGACAGTCTCCGGCTTCGCGATGGATCCGCTCGGCATCCATCGCTTTGACGGCGTCGATATCGCCGAATAAGGTTCGCGAAACGGGACGGCGCCACAGGGCGCCGCCCCACCTCGCCCGCCATGCTGCGTTATATCCTCGGCAAGCTCGCCCTCATCATCCCGACCTTCATCGGGATAACCATCCTCGCTTTCGGCTTCGTGCGCATCCTGCCCGGTGATCCGGTGCTGGTGCTTGCGGGCGAACGTGGCCTGTCGCCCGAACGCCACACGGCGCTGATGCATCAGTTCGGTTTCGACCTGCCGATCTGGCAACAATACCTGACCTATCTGGCCAACATCCTCGGTGGCGATTTCGGCACCTCGTTTTCCACCAAGACGCCGGTGCTCAAGGATTTCCTCGTGCGGTTCCCGGCGACTGTCGAACTCGCCATCTTCGCCATGATCTTCGCCATCATCTTCGGTGTCGCCTTCGGCATTTTCGCCGCAATCCGCCGCGGCTCCTGGTTCGACCAGCTGACCATGGGCACCGCGCTCGCCGGCTATTCCATGCCGATCTTCTGGTGGGGCCTGCTGCTGATCATCGTCTTCTCCGGTACGCTGCACTGGACACCGGTCTCGGGCCGCATCGACCTTCTCTACTTCTTCAAGCCGGTGACCGGCTTCATGACCATCGATTCCCTCATCTCGGGCCAGAAGGGCGCCTTCCGCTCGGCGGTGTCGCACCTCATTCTGCCCACCATCGTGCTCGGCACCATTCCGCTGGCGGTCATCGCCAGGCAGACGCGCTCGGCCATGCTCGAAGTGCTGGGCGAGGATTATGTACGCACCGCGCGCGCCAAGGGCCTGGCGCCGCGCCGTGTCATCGGTCTGCATGCCTTCCGCAATGCGCTGATCCCGGTCGTCACCACCATCGGCCTGCAGGTCGGCACGCTGCTCACCGGCGCCATCCTCACCGAGAGCATCTTTTCGTGGCCGGGCATCGGCAAGTGGATGATCGATGCCATTTCCAAGCGCGACTATTTCACCGTGCAGGGCGGGTTGCTTTTGATCGCGCTGATCGTCATGTCGGTGAACCTTATCGTCGACGTGCTCTATGCCGTCATCAACCCGCGCATCCGGGCGAATTGACATGACCAATGAAGGCCCAGCCGCCATCGAAGCCGCGACCGTCGTCAAGCCGCAGGACGCGCGGCTGCAGATGTTCGGCGAATTCTGGCACTATTTCTCGATCAACAAGGGCGCGGTGATCGGTCTCTTCGTCTTCGCCCTGCTGATCCTGATCGCCATCTTCGCGCCTCTGCTCGCCCCGCATTCGCCGGACGATCAGTTCCGCGACTTCTTCCTGACGCCGCCGGCCTGGCAGACGGGCGGCAACGCGCAGTTCCTGCTCGGCACCGACGCCGTCGGCCGCGATATGCTTTCGCGCCTGATCTATGGCTCGCGCTTCTCGCTCGCCATCGGCTTCGTCGTCGTCACCACGGCGCTGATCTCCGGCGTCATCCTCGGCCTGCTCGCCGGTTACTGCCGTGGCTGGGTCGACACGCTGATCATGCGCATCATGGACATCATCCTGGCCTTCCCGTCGCTGCTGCTGGCACTGGTGCTGGTCGCGGTGCTCGGCCCTGGCCTCGTCAACGCCATGATCGCCATCGCCTTCGTGCTGCAGCCACACTTCGCCCGGCTGACCCGCGCCGCTGTAATGGCGGAGAAGACCCGCGAATATGTCGTCTCGGCCAAGGTCGCCGGCGCCAGCCATCTCAGGCTGATGCTGGTCACCATCCTGCCCAACTGTATCGCCCCGCTGATCGTGCAGGCGACGCTGTCCTTCTCCAACGCCATCCTCGAGGCGGCCGCACTCGGCTTCCTCGGTATGGGCGCGCAGCCGCCGACACCCGAATGGGGCACGATGCTCGCTGAAGCGCGCGAGTTCATTCTGCGCGCATGGTGGGTGGTGACCTTTCCCGGCCTTGCCATCCTGATCACCGTCTTTGCCATCAACCTGATCGGCGACGGCCTGCGCGACGCGCTTGACCCCAAGCTGAAGAGGTCGTGAGCATGTCCCTGCTCGAGATCAAGAATCTCACCGTTTCCTTCGACACCGCCGCCGGACCGTTCATGGCCGTGCAAGGTATCGATCTTTCGGTCGAGCCGCGCGAGGTGCTGGCCATCGTCGGCGAGTCCGGCTCCGGCAAGTCGGTGTCGATGCTGGCGGTCATGGGGCTGTTGCCAAACACCGCGACCGTCAAGGCCGACCGCATGGCCTTCGACGGCGTCGACCTGTTGAAGCTCAGCCCGTCCGAACGCCGCAAGATTGTCGGCAAGGAGATCTCGATGATCTTCCAGGAACCGATCGCCAGCCTCAACCCGTGCTTCACGGTCGGCTTCCAGATCGAGGAAGTGCTGCGCTTCCACATGGGCATGGATCGCGCCCAGCGCCGGGCCCGCGCCATCGAGCTGATGAAGCTGGTCGGCATTGCCGATCCGGAAGAACGGCTTAGCTCGTTTCCGCACCAGATGTCGGGCGGCCAGTGCCAGCGCGTCATGATCGCCATCGCCATTGCCTGCAATCCGAAGCTTTTGATCGCGGACGAGCCGACGACCGCGCTCGACGTCACCATCCAGAAGCAGATCCTCGATCTGCTCGTCTCGCTGCAGGCCAAATACGGCATGGGCCTGATCATGATCACTCACAATATGGGCGTGGTGGCCGAGACCGCTGATCGTGTCATCGTCCAGTACAAGGGCCGCAAGATGGAAGAGGCCGACGTGCTCTCGCTGTTTGAATCACCGAAGAGCAATTACACGCGCGCCCTGCTTTCGGCCTTGCCGGAAAACGCCGTCGGCGACCGGCTGCCGACCGTTTCCGACATGCTGTTCGAGCCAGCCCCCTCGGCAGCGGGAGCCTAGGCATGAGCACCACGGTCCTCGAAGGCAAGAACATCGTTCGCGACTACCATATCGGCGGCGGCCTGTTCACCGGACCGCGCACCGTGCATGCGGTCAAGGGCGTCTCGTTTACGGTGGACAAGGGCAAGACGCTGGCCATCGTCGGCGAAAGCGGCTGTGGCAAGTCCACGCTCGCCCGCATCATCACCTTGATCGATCCCGCGACGTCAGGCGAATTGTTCATCGACGGCAACAAGGTCGACATCGCCAAGGGCGGATTGACGAAGGAGATGCGCCGCAAGGTGCAGATCGTCTTCCAGAACCCTTACGGATCGCTCAATCCGCGCCAGAAGATCGGCGATGTGCTGGGCGAGCCGCTGCTGATCAACACCGACAAGCCGGCCGCCGAACGGCGCGACCTCGCCATGAAGATGCTGAAGAAGGTCGGCCTCGGTCACGAGCACTACAACCGCTATCCGCACATGTTTTCGGGCGGCCAGCGCCAGCGCATCGCCATTGCCCGTGCGCTGATGCTGAACCCGAGCCTGCTGGTGCTGGACGAGCCGGTCTCCGCACTCGACCTGTCGGTGCAGGCGCAGGTGCTCAACCTGCTCGCCGACCTGCAGGATGAATTCCAGCTGACCTATGTCTTCATCAGCCACGACCTTTCGGTGGTGCGCTATATCGCCGACGATGTGATGGTGATGTATTTCGGCGAGGCCGTCGAATACGGCTCGCGCGACGACGTCTTTGCCGACCCCAAGCACAGCTACACCAGGACGCTATTCGCCGCGACGCCACGCGCCGACGTCGCGTCGATCAAGGCGAGGCTGGCGAAGAAGAAGGCCGCCTAGAGTCAAAACCCAACTGCTCTGAACGACCGGGTTTTACTCAAGACGGCTTGCCATGACATGGACGACCGCAATGAGATACGCTGGTCGAAGCCTGAGAGCAGACATCACAAGCCGGAGGTCTCGACGGAGGCGCATCCGCCTGAACCACAATTGCTTCCCCGAACTGCGAACCTTAAAACTAACACTCGCTGGCCGAGGCAGTCGCTCACAACAAGCATGGATTATTGTCTTACCAGATAACGTTGTTGGCTACCGTCGATTAGACCTGGTTAGCGAGCAATTCCCTGACCGTCTTCTTCGACACCTTTCCATAACCGGACTTTGGCAGTTCGGTCCAGAACAGATACCGTTTGGGCAACTTATAGCGTGCAATCTTGTCGATTAGCCAAGCATCGATGTTTAGCTTTGCGACGTCGGTGCCAGCTGCCGCGACACATACGGCAACTCCGATTTCGCCGGCTGCAAATGATCGGACCCGCATTCTTCCACTTCGTTGCTGTCGCAGGAAGGCGGCCTCATGCCAGCTTGTAGCGGCGTCCAGACATTGAGCCGCGCTGCACCAGCCTGTCGGGGGCGAGTCGGAGGAGGGATCTGCCAACACAGTGCAGTCACTCAAATCGTTTGCTGAGCGGGTAAGTTCGCCGAAAAACTGCAGGGGCCTTGCCGATCGTGCTAACGTCAACCCCCGGACAGTACACCGCCATTTAAGGTGGCCAAGCGGGCAACTCGCGCAAGGTCCAGCTGTGCCACGTCCTTGACGGCGAGCAGCGCAGCGGCAATCGGTACCGCCAATAGGACATAGGCCAGGACCTCTATCGCCTTGTGGGCCAAGGGGAGGGCACCTGCGATGCTTCGGCCAACAATCGCAAGCGCCTCGCCCACGGCAGTCGCTCTTCGGCGCTAGGCGCTGCCCTGGTGGGCAAATGGCAAAAGACATTCGTTATCCAGGGGAACAAGCGCCTTTCCGTCCGGGGGAGCGGACTCCGCTCGCCATCATACCAAGTCGAAGTCATTTGAGCCTAGACTTGCGAGGTTCACGTTGTAGAGACTGAGAATATCTCCAGTCAGTGTTTCGAAAACGACATCCGCATTTTGCTGCGTCGCATGATCCAAGATCTGAGGTGAAGCGAAAAGCTCATCGGGGATCCGAATTATATCGCTTCCCGGTGTGAAGTCTTTGATCACCGCGTTCCCGAAACCTGCCGAAAATACGAATGTGTCGCTACCTCCCTGGCCGGTCATGATGTCATTGGCGATTGCGTACAGAACGTTGGGCAGATCGTTGCCGTAGAGCCCGCTATCGTCACGGATGGCTTCGACTGAGCTTGTCAAAAAAATGCTGTCCCTCTGATCAGGGGAGAGCGTGAAGCCGCTGGCGACGAGGGTATCGTTGCCCTCTCCGCCATAGACATGGAACGCCGCGGCAACGTCGGCGACGGTGAAGGTGGTGCCGCCGGCATTGCTGCTTACTATATTGGAGCTGACGGTCATTCCCGACAGGTCGAGCGCGGCCTCCGCGGTGGTGAGCGTACCGCCACTGATGGAGCTGATGCCCGCCAGGTTCGCTTGGCCGACCTTGAGCGTGCCACCGATC
>NZ_VFVS01000017.1:0-164970 GCF_006442215.1 Mesorhizobium sp. B2-3-11
TCGGGGTCGGCGCCTGACAGCGTGAACTCGTCGGTGTGGCAGATGCCGGTCGCCTTGATTTCGACCAGCACCTCGCCCTCGCGCGGGCCGTCGAGGTCGACCTCCATGATCTCCAGCGGCTTTCCGGCGGCGACAGCAACAGCGGCGCGGGTTTTCATTTCTCTCTCCCAAACTTGCCCGCCGAGACGATCGCCCGGCTATACGATTAAAAATTAATTATGCGGCAGCCTTGGCCGGTCCCGCAGGAAACACGCCCGACATGACGGTAAAACCCTTGATGCGCTTGACGCGATCGCACCAGCGCCGCATAGCCGGATAGTCCTGACGCGGAATGCCACCCTCCTCCGACAGCATGATGTAGGGAAAGCAAGCGATGTCGGCGATGGTCGGATGATCGGCAGGACAGATCCAGCCGCGCCCCTGCTGTTCGCCGAACCACAGATGCTCGTCGAGGATACGGAATAGCCGGTGCGCGCCGGCGCGCGCCGCATCGATGTCGAAATCGTAGAACAGCCCATCGTGCAGGCGGGCGGCAGACGCCGTTGCGGTGATACCGTCGGCAAAAGCCAACCACTGGCTGACTTCGCCAAGCAAGTCCGGATTGTCTCGCGGGTACCAGGTGCCGGACGGATCGTATTTCGATGCGAGGTAGACCAGGATCGCCTGGGCGTCGCGCAGCACCAGCCCGTCATCGTCGATGACCGGCAACTGCCCGAGCGGATTGAGCCTCAGGAACCATTCCGATTTGTGTTCGCGGCCGGGATAGAAATCGACCGGGACCGTCTTGTAGTCGACGCCGAGGAAGCTCATCAGCAAACGCAGCTTGTAGCAATTGCCCGACAGTTCGTAGTCGTAAAGCGTGATCATCGGCTGCTCCTAGGTATCCAGCACGAGGCGCGCCGATTTGGCCCGCGACACGCAGGTCATGATTCTGGTGCCGGCTTTCCGCTCGGCATCGTTGAGATAGACGTCCTGGTGGTCCGGCTCGCCTTCGATCACCGTCGCCACGCAGGTGCCGCAGGCGCCTTGCTCGCAGGACGACGGCACATCGATGCCGTTCTCGCGCATCACCTGCATAATCGTCTTGCCGGCAGGCACCTGGAGCGTGACGCACGAACGCGCCAAGACGATCTCGAAGCTCGAACTGTCATCGATCTTGTTGGCGTTCTTGAAGTACTCGAAATGTACCGCGCTCTCCGGCCAGCCCTGCTCGGCCGCGATCTTTCGCGCCGCCTCCAGCATCGGTCCGGGTCCGCAGATATAGAGATGCATCCCATTCCGGTAACCGGCGAGGATCTGCCGCAGCTCGGCTCCGGTCGCGTCCGGCGATAGCGCGAGATGCGGCTTGAGTGCATCGCCGAGATGCTTCAGCCGATCAGAGAAAGCGAGGTGTTCTTCGCCCTGCGCGAAATAGTGAAGCTCGTGCGTCAGTTCCTGGTTCTTCAGCGCCTGCGCCATGGCCAACAACGGCGTGATGCCGATGCCGCCGGCTACGAACAGCGTCTTGATCGCATCGCGGCGCAGCGGGAAATTATTGCGCGGCTCGGAAATCGCCAGCACGTCGCCTTCGCGCACGGTTTCGTGCATGCATTTCGAACCGCCCTTGGAATCGCGCTCCAGCTTGACGCCGATGACGAAGCTGTCGGTTTCGCCAGGACCGTTGGTGATCGAATACTGCCTGATCTCGCCATTGGGCATGTGCACGTCGATGTGCGCACCGGGCTGGAAGGTGGGCAGGATGCCTTTGATCGGGCGAAGCTCGAAACCGGCAACGCCGTCGGCCGCTTGCCATTTCCTCGCCACCGTGACGCGCAGTGCCGCCTTACGGGCATGCGTGCTCGCTTCAGGCATTTCGGCGAGTTCGGTGGACACCCTTTCGTAAACCGGTTCGATCGGCGCCGGCGCCTGCGCGGTGGCCGCCTCGCGCTCCGCCTCGTCGCGCAGCTTCGACAGCCTTTCATTGTGGTAGCGCAGGATGGCGATGCGCGCCGCCCCTTCTGCATCCTCATCGAGCACGCCGCGGATGACCGAACGGTTGGAATCGACCGGCTGGACGAAGAAGACCCCTTGCGTCTGCGCGCCGCCGTCCGCCGAGCGCAGCGCCACCACGAAATCCTGCGCAGCTTCGACCACGGTCTCGGCACCTTCGCCTTCGACGGCGGCGCTGGGCTGGAAACGATAGGCCCTCAGTCTTTTCACGACCTTGCCGGCCGGTGCGTTGACCGGGATTCCGCGCAAGACCAGCAGCTTGCTCTCGGTCAGCCCGGTGACATCGGGGACCTCACCCCGAGGCTCCTCGGACGACCAGACAAGGCCATAGCGCTCCACCGCCGGGAAGGTCCGGTTGGTGATGGTGCGGGCCGGTGCATCGGCGGGGTGCGCGGGGATATAGGTGCAGCCGGCCGTGCGGTTCGAATAGCGCCAGCCATGATATTGGCACTTAAGCTCGCGCCCGTCATTGATGCCGATCGATAGCCTGACGCCGCGATGCAGGCAGCGGTTTTCCCAGATGTTGACGTAGCCGTCATCGGCCCGCCAAACGGCGAATTCCCGGCCGAGCAATTGGCCATGGAAGACATGGCGGAACGGCAAATCATGGGCAGCGGCAATCGGATGCCAACGGCTTCTGGCTTCTTCCAACATCAATCGTCTCCAAAAAATCTCGTCAGGCCGCAACCGGAATGACCCCGTAGGTCACGCCCTTCTGGCTCAGCCAACGCCGGTAGGCGATGGCCGACTTGTCGGCCCGGATGGGTGTTTCCGAGCGCGGATCGAGCGGCAGGCGCTTTGGCACCTGGTTTTCCAGGATGGGCTTGTCCTGGCCGAAGATCGTCTGCTGGAAGCGCTTGATCACCTTGTCTTCATTATCTTCGTCGAGCACGCAAAGCAGCATGTGTGCGCGCACGTGCTCCTGGTCGACCGGCTGCAGGAAGATGGCGATCACATCACGCCGGGCCTCGTCGACCGGGCTCGATTTGTAGAGCACCGAGCAATAGGGATGCGGCACGCGATAGACGTAATCCACGTCCGCGCCACCGTCGGAAGCGGTCGAAGCCATCGGCTGGAAGAAGCGGCAACGCGTCGCCAGGATCTCGTCGCGGTCGACGGAGATCTCGACATCGTACTCCTTGACCTCGGTGTGCGGCTCGACGCCGAGAATATCGGTGTGGACATAAGGAAAGTGGCCCATGTCGAGAAAATTCTCGATGGCGCGGGGCGCCGAGACGTTGACGCCGAACGTGGCTGCATTGAGCTTGCGACGATCGGGTTCGCCATATTCCGGGATCGGGAAAAGATCGGCCGGCGGCGAGCCGAGCGAGGTCCAGACATAGCCGTAGGCGCTCCTTGCCGGCAGCCGGTCGGCAGCCGGAACCTGGTCGGCCCGGTGCATATCCTGCCGCGATCGCCAGACGACGGGCTCTCCATCGGCATCGACGGCAAAGCTTAGGCGCTCCTCCAGCAGAACCGTTTCCTGGAAGGCTCCGGGAGCGAGTTCGGCGATCGCGCCTACGGGGTGCCAGAGATTGAGGATCACCGGATCCGAGCATTTTGTCATCATATTACCCTCTTCAATGCCGCCAGGGCGCCCAAATCAGATTTGCGCCGGTATAGCGCCGTAGGTGACGGCCCGGTCACGCAGCCAGCGTCGGTAGGAAATCGAGACGGCGTCGGCGCGGATCGGTGTCTCGGCGCGCGGATCGAGCGGCAGGCGCTTCGGCATCTGGTTCTCCAGGATCGGTTTGTCCTGGCCGAAGATGAGCTGCATGAAGCTGCGAACCGTCGCCGCCTCCATACCTTCCTTGAGATAGCAGAGGTAGGGATGGGCGATGCAGTTTTCCTCGTCGACCGGCTGCACGAACAGGGTGATGACGTCGAGCCGATGCTTCTGGATCGGATTGCTCTTGTAAAGCGCCACCGTATAGGGCCGGATCACCTTATAGATGTAGTCGACGACAAATCCTTCCTTGGCGGTCGGCGAGGCGATGGGCTGATAGAATTTACATTCGGTCGCCAGCACCTCGTCCTGAGCGGTGATTTCCACCTTGTAGGGGGCCACTTCCGTATGCGGCTCTTCGCCAAGCCAGCCGGTGTGGATGAAGGGGAAATGACCCATGTCCAGAAAATTCTCGACGGCCCGAAGGCCGGACACCTTGACCGCGATCGACCCGCCACTGACGAGATGGCGGTCGGCCTCGTTGGCCTCGGGAATGTAGATGATGTCGCGCCAAGGCTTGTCGAGACATGCCCAGATGAAGCCGTAGCGCTCAGCGCTCCTCAGCACGGAGCCGGTATCGGAGCGCACGACCTCAGTCCTGTCGCGACGCCTGCGCACCACGAGGTCGGCCCCCAGCAGACGTGTCGGAAATGGCGTATCCTGGCTGAGCGATTCCTGGTCGGCGACAACATGCCAGTCGTTCAGAAGCTCGCGATCGACGCAGCGGGTTGCCATCGGCTTCCCTCCCAACTCGGCTAGCCCTTCACCATGAACCTAGCCCGGCGTTTCGAGATCACGAAACCACAAGATTGGATATCAATCAATAATTTTTTGTCGGCCAAATTCGTTTTTTGTGTTGACAGATTTCCTCGATTGCATTCCGATGCATGAAATTCTGAATCCGGGAATATGTTGCGTCCCGGCTCACTGTGGGAGCCTGCTGATCATGTCCTGGAAGTGGCGGAGAGCAATGCCGTGAGTGGGCGTTCCCAAACGATCGCCGACACTTTGACGCGCGCCATTATCGATCATCGGCTCGTGCCGGGCTGCAAACTCGGCGAACGGGAACTGGCCGAGATATTCGACGTCAGCCGCATCGTGGTGCGTCAGGCGCTGATAAGGCTCGCGGATGACGGGCTGGCCCAGATCGAGCGCAATCGCGGCGCCTTCGTCGCCAAACCGAGCATGCAGGAAGCGATGGAGATCTACGACGCGCTGACGCTCGTCGAACAGGGCGTGGCGGCCCAGCTCAGCGATCGCCTGGGGCCGGCAGGCTGGGCCGAACTGCGCCAGCATGTCGAGCGGCAGCGCCAGGCTGTCGCCGCCGGCAATGATGCGCTCGCCGACGTGCTCGGACAGGAATTCCACACCGTGTTCGTGCGGCTCAGCCGCAACAAGGTGATGCAGGAAATCCATGCGCAGCTCGTGCGCCGCACCACGCTGCTGCGCTCGCTCATCACCGCCGATTTCGACTACTGCAACCTGCTCGACGACCACTCGCGGGTCGTCGACCTCCTCGAAAAAGGCCGCCTAAAGCAGGCGATGGATCTGATCGACACCCACCATCGCACCGTGGTGCGCGGCTACATCATGGATCGCGAGGTGTTTCCCGAGATGACGCCAGCCGAGGCGCTCGCTCCCTATCTCGACGGCGACAAGGCGGCAGCCGTTCCGCTGCGAAGGTCGCCGAAGACATCCGGCGATGGCGACGCGGCAATGCATCTCCATCTCCTCCCCGGAACAGACCAGGCACCGACAAGCCGGGCATCGACAAAAAAAACCAACAGAGGGTTATCATCATGAACAATTTAACCAGACGCGAATTCCTGAAATACAGCGGCGCGGCCGGTGCGGCCCTTGGCTCGGGAGGACTAAGCACTATCGCGCGGGCGCAGGAGGTGCTGAAGATCGGTGCCGTCTATGTCTCGCCGGTCGCTGAGATCGGCTGGACCAAGCAGCACAGCCTCGGGGTCGATGCCATCAAGGCCGAGTTCGGTGACAAGGTCGAGCTCACCGTCATCGACAATATTTTCATGCCGCAGGACGCCGAGCGCGTCTTCCGCGAACTGGCCAGCGCCGGCAACAGGCTGATCTTCGGCACAAGCTTTTCGCACGGAACGCCGATGCAGAAGGTGGCGCCGCGATTTCCCAAGGTGGCATTCGAACACTGCTCAGGCATCGTCCACCTCGCCAATCTGGGAACCTTCGAAGCCAAATATTACGAAGGCACCTTCGTCGCCGGCGCGGCGGGCGGCACCATGTCGAAATCGGGCAAGATCGGTTTCATCGGCGGCTTTCCGATCCCCGACATCGTCGGACCGGCCAATGCGCTGCTGCTTGGCGCGCAAAGCGTCAATCCGAATGCCACCTGCAATGCCATCTTCCTGAATTCCTGGTTCGATCCCGGCAAGGAGAAGGAGGCGGCCAAGACGCTGATCTCGCAAGGCTGCGACGTCGTCTGCTCGATGACCGACACCGCCACCGGCGTGCAAGTCGCCGGTGATGGCGGCGCCTGGTCGATCGGCTACGCCAGCGACATGTCGAAATTCGCCTCGGGCAAGCAGCTGACCTCCTTCGTTCTCGACTGGACCAGCGACTATGTCGGCGCCGCCAAGGCGGTCGCCGCCGGCACCTGGAAGCCGGAAGTGCGCTGGGATGGACTGGCTGCCGGCGTGGTGAAAATGGCACCCTACAATGAAGGCATCCCCGCCGACGCCCGCGCCAAGCTCAAGCAGCTCGAGGCCGACATCGGCAGTGGCAAGGTGCACCCCTATGCCGGCGAGCTGAAGGACCAGGACGGTAACGTCAAGGTTGCCGCCGGATCGGTTCTGGCCGACGACGACATTCGCGGCATGAACTGGTTCGTGAAGGGGATGATCGGCAGGCTAAGCTGATCGTCACCCAGGCCGGGCGGCGCTGAAGCTTCATGCTTCGGCGCCTGCCCGTTTGCGCATCGTCCCACCTCGCCCAATGCCACGGCAGGACTCGCCATGCACCCGCGTCTAGAACTGCGCAATATTTGCAAACGCTATCCCGGGGTCGTCGCCAATGACGATGTTTCGCTGTCGATCCAGCCGGGCGAGATCCATGCCGTGCTGGGCGAAAACGGCGCAGGCAAATCCACTTTGATGAAAATCATCTATGGAGCCGCGCAAGCCGATTCGGGCGAAATCTACTGCGACGGCAATCCGATCGCCACGCATAACCCGGCGATGTCCCGCGCGCTTGGCATCGAAATGGTCTACCAGCATTTCGCGCTGTTCGAGTCCGTTTCAGTGGTCGAGAACATAGCGCTCTCGGCCAGCAGCACCTTCCATCTGCCTTCGCTCGCCAACAGGATCCGCGAGCTGTCGCGTCGCTACGGGATGCCCATCGATCCACATCGCCAGGTGCATGACCTGTCGGTCGGCGAACGCCAGCGCGTCGAGATCGTGCGCTGCCTGCTGCAGGCGCCGAAACTGCTGATCCTGGACGAGCCGACCTCGGTGTTGACGCCGCAAGCGGTGATGAAACTGTTTGAAACGCTCCGGCAGCTGGCCAGCGAAGGCTGCAGCATCGTCTATATCAGCCATAAGCTTGATGAGGTGCAGGAGCTTTGCGACACCGCCACCGTGCTGCGCAACGGCAAGATCACCGGCACCGCGCGCCCGAAGGAGACGACGTCGCTGGAGCTTGCCCGCATGATGGTGGGCTCGAAACTGCCCGAAATGCATGTCGGCCCGCCGGCGCCGAGCGACAGGCCAGTGCTCGAGGTCAACCGCCTTACAGTGAAGGCCCGGGATCATTTCGGCGTCGACCTGAAGAACGTGTCGTTCAACGTGCATGGCGGTGAGATCGTCGGCCTGGCCGGCGTTTCCGGCAATGGCCAGGCCGAACTGATCGCCCTGCTGAGCGGCGAGCGCACGCATGAGCGCAACGACGCCATCCGGATTTGCGGAACGGCCGCAGCCCGTCTTCGCCCACAGGAACGGCGCAAGCTCGGCGTCGCCTTCGTTCCCGAAGAGCGGCTCGGACGCGGCGCCGTGCCGTCGCACACCTTGTGGGAAAATGCGGTGCTGACCGCGCACCGCTTCGGCACGGTGCGCAACGGGCTGGTCGACCGGCGCAGGGCCAAGACCTTCGCCAAGGGCATCATCGAAAAATTCAAGGTCAAGGCCAACGGGGCGCACGCAACCGCGCAAAGCCTGTCCGGCGGCAATCTGCAGAAATTCATTGTCGGGCGCGAGATCGCGCTCCAGCCGAAGCTCTTCCTCGTATCTCAGCCGACCTGGGGGGTCGATGTCGGCGCGAGCGCCTTCATCCGGCAGACCATCGTCGACCTCAGTCGTGCCGGCGCGGCGGTGCTCGTCATCTCGGAAGAACTAGACGAGTTGTTCGAGATCTGTGATCGGCTGCTGGTGATCTGCCAGGGGAAGGTCTCCCCGCCGCTGGCGCGCAAGACGACCGATCGCGAGGAGATCGGACTTCTGATGACGGGCCGCGGCATGCGTGACGGCGTATTGGCGAATGGGGTCGGCAACGATGCGCTTCAGGATTGAACAAAGACCGGAGCCTTCCTCGCTGATGCGCATCGCCGCGCCAGCACTGGCAACACTGTTGACGGTTGTCGTCGGATCGATTTTCTTCGCATCGCTCGGACACGATCCGCTGGCGACCCTCAATGCCTTCTTCATCGAGCCGCTCTCCTCGATGAACGGCCTGTCCGAATGGCTGCTCAAGGCCTCGCCGCTGATCCTGATCGCCTGCGGGCTGGCGGTCGGCTTTCGCGCCAACGTCTGGAACATCGGCGCCGAGGGCCAGTTCACTATGGGTGCGATTGCCGCCAGCGGCGTCGGGCTTTTCTGGCCGGACCCCGAAAGCGTGCTTCTGTTGCCGCTGATGTTTCTCGCCGGCATGGGCGCCGGCATGGCTTGGGCGGCGATCCCCGCTTTCCTGCGCGCCCGCATGAACACCAACGAAATCCTCGTCACGCTGATGATGACCTATATCGCCACGCTGTTCCTGTCCTATCTCGTGCATGGACCCTGGCGCGATCCGGCCGGCTTCAACTACCCGCAGACCGCGCTTCTGCCGACGGCGGCGCTGTTTGGGTCCTTCGACTCGGCCTACCGGCTTAATTCCTCGATCTTCATCACCGTCGTCGCCGTATTCCTGATGTGGCTGTTCACCGACCGCAGCTTTCTCGGCTACAAGATGTCGGTAAGCGGGGCCGCACCGCTAGCCGCCCGCTATGCCGGCTTCCGCGAATCGGCGGCGGTGTGGATCGGAATGCTGGCGGGGGGTGCGGCGGCCGGCATCGCCGGCATGGCGGAGGCCGCAGGGCCGCTTGGGCAGCTTTCGCCGCAGATTTCGCCAGGCTACGGTTTCGCGGCCATCATCGTTGCCTTCATCGGACGGCTGAACGCCTTCGGCATCGTGCTTGGCGGGCTGTTGATGTCGCTGCTTTTCCTGGGCGGCGAAGGTGTGCAGATGACGCTCGGCCTGCCGTCAGCGCTGACACGCATCTTCCAGGGCATCCTGCTGTTCTTCCTGCTCGCCGCAGACCTCTTCATCTTCTATCGCGTTCGCCTGGTAAGACCCGTCCGGGACACGCATGCGCTAGAGACGGCACGATGAGCAGCTTTCGGACAGGGGAGACAGCCTGATGGATCTGTTCATTGCCATTTTCACCGGCACCGTCATCGCCGCCACACCGCTGATCTTCGCCGCGCTCGGCGAACTCGTGGTCGAGAAATCCGGCGTTCTCAATCTCGGTATCGAAGGCATGATGCTGATGGGCGCTGCCCTTGCTTTCTGGGCGGTCACCGCGGGCTATTCCATGCCTGCCGCGATCCTGGCCGGCGCGCTGGCCGGTGCTGCCGCCTCGCTGCTGTTCGGCGTCCTGGCGCTGACTTTCCTGACCAATCAATATGCCGCCGGCCTGGCGCTGGCGATCTTCGGCTCGGGCGTCTCGGCCTTCCTTGGGCGCGGCTTCGGCAGCGAACCGATCGAGGCGCTGCACCGCGTCGACATCCCTATGCTGTCCGATTTGCCGCTGATCGGCCCGCTGCTGTTCCGCTTCGATCCGATGGTCTATCTGGCCCTGCTGATGTTCGGCGCTATAAGCTGGTTCCTCTACCGGACCAAAGCCGGCCTGGTTCTGCGCACGATTGGCGAGTCGCCGCAGACATCGCATGCGATCGGCTACCCCGTGATCAGGATCCGCTACATGGCCGTGCTGTTCGGCGGGCTGATGGCGGGTCTGGCAGGCGCCTATTTGTCGGTTGCCTATACGCCGCTATGGGTCGAGAACATGACCGCCGGCAAGGGCTGGATCGCGCTGGCGCTGGTGGTCTTCGCCACCTGGCGGCCGCTGCGCATCCTGCTTGGCGCCTGGCTGTTCGGCGGCATGACGATCCTTCAGCTGCAAGGACAGGCGCTGGGGCTGGAGGTACCGTCCGAACTGTTGTCGGCCCTGCCTTATCTGGCGACCATCATGGTCCTTGTGCTGATCTCCAGGAACCGTCAGATGCTGGCCCTGCATTTCCCGGCCTCGCTGGCAAAGCCCTTCCGCCCGACGAGATGAGCCAGGGATGTCGGGTTCAAAATCTGTCTTTGCACTCGTTGCCGACCTTTGCCGCACGCGCCCATCGAAGTGGCCAGGCTAGGTGCTCAGCGGTAGCAGCGAAGCCGGAATGGACGGCTCGATGAGTGTGGGGAAGGCGGTAGCGCTCTCCCGGTACCACAAACCACTAACCTATTGAAACAGCTGTGTTCGGCGCCATCGATATCATCGGCACTGGTTCGCCCCAGATGAGATGCGCACGAAACCATTGCGCATACCGATCCGAGGGTCGGTGGAATCTGCTGAGGCTCTCATAGTTCTTGCGTGGGTCTTTGACTCGCCACGCTCGCCCAATCGTCGGCAGTGCGAAAGAAGAAGCGCCTAATATAGCTGTCAGCGCCACAGCTATGGTGGCTTCTCCGCCATGCTTGCCCGCCAAGGTTGACGAAGGCGGCCTGATCGCGAAGAACGAGCACCAGACGCGTCATGAAACCACGTCAGATCGATTTGAGTGCGGTCGATTTCTGGCTAGAGGAGGACTCATGCCTCATTAGAAAACGCTCTATGGAACGGATAATCGCGATCAGCAGCAGGTTGATCACTAGGTAGAGCACCCCGGCAATGGCGAATATCTCGAAGATCGCGAAAGTCTGGCTCATCAGCCGCTTGGCGTAGCCAGTGATTTCGAGCACCGTGATCGTCGAGGCAAGGCTGGTTCCCTTTACGACAAGGATAAGCTCATTGCCATAGGCCGGCAGTGCCTGGCGGATGGCGAGCGGGAACTCGATGCGGCGGAACCGCAGCATGCGCGACATGCCGCACGCCTGAGCCGCCTCGACGAGACCAACCGGAACCGACATCAATCCGCCGCGCAGGATCTCGGATGTGTAGGCAGCCGTATTCAGGGCGAGCGCCAGGACGGCGCAATGCGATCCGTCGCTGATCACCCACCACAAAGTCGCGTTGTCCTTGATCAGGGAAAGCTGGCCGAGCCCGTAGTAAAACAGGAAGATCTGCACCAGCAGCGGAGTCCCGCGAAAGACATTGCTGTAATATTTGGCGAAGCCCGACAGGAGCCAGTTCGACGACAGCCGCATAAGCGCCAGTCCGAGACCGAGATTGAAGCCGATCAGCACCGAAACGAAGGTCAGCGCGGCTGTGACCCATAGGCCCTTGAGCAGAACGGGAACTGCAAGCTGGATGAGGTCTATCATACTGCTTTTCTCGTCCGTAGCCTGAGCAGGCGTTCGATCCTGTCGAAGCCGGCCTGGCTTACAAGCGTGATGGCGAGATAAACCACCGCCGCAATCAGGTAGAAGATGAACGGGTGGCGGGTGGAGTTCGCGCCGATGAAGGAAATGCGCATCAACTCCTGAAGGCCGACCACAGAAACCAAGGCGGTGTCCTTGATCGTCGTCTGCCAGACATTGTTGATGCCGGGAACCGCGATGCGCAGCATCTGCGGGGCGATGATGCGGCGAAAGATCCGAGCGCCCGATAGTCCCAGCGCGCGAGCGGCCTCGATATGCCCATCGGGGATCGCGCCCAGAGCCCCGCGCACGACCTCGGTCGAATAGGCGCCGGAGATCGCGCCGATGGCGATAACCGCGATGACGAACGCATAGCCGCTCTCCGCGACACCGGCATAGCCGAACGCGGTCATGACCTTGGTTACGAATTCAACCGAGCTGAAAAACAGGAGGTAGATGATGAGAAGTTCGGGCACCCCGCGCACCAGCGAGGTATAGGCATCAACGAGCAGCGAAAGCGGGAATATTCGGGCCCATTTGATCAGCCCGCAGACGATGCCGATCACCAGACCGGCCGCCATACTGACGAAACCCACAAGGATTGTGATCGACGCGCCACGCAGGATGGCGGTCACCCAACCCGCTTCCCAAACCTGCCAAAGACCGAATTCCATCTGAGTTGCCCTAAGTCTGTCGTGCCAATGAGACGCATGCGCCCGGCTGTCCGGGCGCATGCCAGAATTCCAAGGCGTTATTTGCAGGGCCGGGAAATGTCCGTCTTGAACCATTTCTGGCTGGCCTTGCCGACCGAGCCGTCCGCGATCAACTCGCAAAGCGCCTTGTCGATCTTGGCCTTGAGTTCGGTGTTATCCTGCGCGATGCCGACGCCGATGCCTTCGCCAAGCGTCGGGTCGAACGTGCTCTTGATCTCAACACCTATGAGTTGGAAGTTCTTGCCATCCGGCTTGTCCAGAAAATCCTGCAAGGCGGATTGATCGGCGAAAGCCGTATCGATCCGGCCGCTCGCAAGGTCGATCTGCATCTGGTCGAGTGTGTCGTAGGTTTTCAGGTCGGCATTCGGCGCACGCTTCTCAAGAAAGTGCGCGTGCGTGGTGCCGGCCTGCACGCCGACCTTCTTGCCATCGAGCGATTTCAGCAGGGTGTCGACATCGGTGATGGCGGCCAGATCAGAACCCTTGGCCGCGACGAACATGTTGGCCAGTTCGGCATAGCCGACGCTGAAATTGATCTCCTTCTTGCGGTCGGCAGTGATCGACATGCCCGAGATGATGACATCGAAGCGCTTGGCCTTCAGCGCCGGGATCAAACCGTCGAACGCCTGTACGACGAAATGGCAGGTCACCGCGAGTTTGGTGCACAGCAATGCGCCGACATCGGCGTCGAAACCGGTCACGTTGCCATTGGCGTCGGACATGCTCCATGGCGGGTAGGCGCCTTCCGTACCAATCGACAGCTCGCCCTCGGCCGCCAATGCGCTGCCCATACTTCCCGCCAGACATGCGAGCAGCGTGAAGACTTTCAGTTTCATATCAGTTCCCCTTGTTGTTGATCTTCATTGCCGTTGTCCGGTGCGAACCGGACGCTTCGAGGATGCGGGCTTGCCTCACAGTGTCCGTGCCAGGAATTGGCGCAGACGCTCCGAGCGCGGGCTGCCGAACAGCTCCGCTGGTGCACCCTCTTCCTCCACCTTTCCCTGGTGGAGAAACAGAACCTTGTGGGAGACCTCGCGCGCGAACTGCATCTCATGCGTCACGAGGATCATGGTGTTGCCTTCCTCCGCCAGTTGACGGATCACCCGCAGCACCTCGCCGACCAGCTCGGGATCGAGCGCCGATGTCGGCTCATCGAAGAGGATGACCTTGGGCCGCATCGCCAGTGTGCGCGCGATCGCCGCCCGTTGCTGCTGGCCGCCGGACAACTGACCGGGATAATGGGCATGTTTGTCGGCGAGCCCGACCTTCTTCAGCAAGGCGTGCGCGTGTTCGATGGCTTTATCGCGCGGCTCCTTCAGCACATGCCGGGGCGCTTCGACGATGTTCTCCACCACCGTCATGTGCGGCCATAGATTGAAGTTCTGAAACACCATGCCGACGCGCGCGCGGATACGCTCGACCTGCGCCATGTCGGCCGGGCCAAGACGGCCGTTGGACAGCGGCTTCATCTTGATGAGTTCGCCGTCGATGGCGACCTTGCCGCCGTCCGGCTGTTCCAGAAGATTGATGCAGCGCAGGAATGTGCTCTTGCCCGAGCCTGACGAGCCGATCATGGAAATGACTTCGCCGGCATGCGCGGTAAGATTGACGCCCTTCAACACCAGAAGCGAGCCGAAGCTCTTGTGAAGCTCGTCGATCTGTACGGCCGGCGTCGTGATCTTCGCTTCGTCGGCGGGCGCCGGATCGGCAATCCCAGCGCGAATGGTGGGCGGCGGCGGTTCGCCTTTGATGGCTTCGTCCTGATCCAGATCGACAGCCTTCAGGTCCGCCAGCGCGCGGTCGAAATGGCGCAGGCTGCTGGACAGGCAGGCGCGCTGCCAATCCGGATCATCCGGAATGAAGGCAGAGCGCAGCGTGTCCCGGATCCGTTTGCCCAGCGGCGAGTCGGGCTTGCCGAACAGATGCAGCCAGTTGTCGGCCTGCACCGCTTCCATGACGGCCGGGCCGTTCAGCGTGCCGCATTCGACCACAAGCGGCAGCACGCGCGCGTTCGGCATTGCCTTGCGGACGGCGTCGGAGACATAGCCGGTCGCCGTCGCAGCGATGCCGGTGCCTGTCTTGGCGCCCGGGCCGGTCAGCACGGTCGACAGCGCCGGCCCGAAAATGGATTTGCCCCAGGCAAGGCCAGCATGCTCGGAACTCGCCACCGAAAGCAGCGCCGGATAGCCGTAGGGCCCTGCCCCCGTATGCAGATCAAAAACAATGACTTGACGCGCCTCGCGGGCAAAGGTCTTCAGGATTTCGTTCAGCGTCCTGTTCGACCAGACCGGGCCGCCGCCACCATAGAACATCCCGTCGGCGAACTCATACTGGCCGGCCTCGACGATCGCCGCCAGCCCGGCATGTCCAAGCCTCCTGCGCGCCATGGCCAGCTTCTCGTCGGCCGCTATGCGGTCCGGCCCTTCCCATTCGCGGTATGCCAGGGCGTCATGCAGACCGGCATAGCCGTTGTTGACCGGAGGACTCGAAGACCAGTCGATGAAGTTGCGGTTGAGGTCGACATTGTCTTCGTTGACGCGCCGCGACCACGCCGTGCCCCACGGATTGATGAGGTGAATGGCTAGGAATGCGGTGTCGTCAGGCAAGCGCCGCAGGTTCTTCTGGCCGAGCCAGGCGGTCTGGCAGGTCGAGCCGAACGGCCCCTCGACACCATGCGTGCCCGAGATGATCACGATCAGCTTGCGCGCATCGCGTCGACCCAGCAGCGCCACATCTGTCGCCAGCGCCTCGCCATCCGGTCCGTTCAGCGGATGGACATACTCAGACAGTTCCGCGCCCGCCCGCTCCGCCGCCTCGCGAAAGCCCTGGCGCAAGGCGGCAAAGTCGCCGGGATAGGCTAGTGCCGGCTCATCATGGCGCGTCGTTGATCCCACGGGACGTCGGGTGGTTGCGGTCAATCCGTTCATTCCCTGCGGTTGCGGCATGGGGCTACTCATCGTTGAGGTCGCTCGCGTTGTTGAGGGACAATCGGTGCCCATTGCCCGAAAGGGGCGGCCTGGAGGATCGGACAAACCAGGCATCGCGGGGAAGCACCTTGTCGGGGTTCATGATCGACTGCTCGTCCAGCGCTCGTTTCACCCGCTCCATCGCGTCGAGCTTTGTCGGGTCAGCTGTCGTCAGCAAGGAATGGATGCGTTTTGACCCAACACCGTGCTCGGCTGAAAAGGAACCGCCAATCTCCCGGAGCTGTTGATAAAGGACCCGCTCGACAGCCTCCGCGACGTCAGGCGCCAGCGGGCCCTTCCGGTTGAGGATGATGTGCAGGTTCCCATCGGCGAGATGTCCGAAGACATAGGGTGCAAGACCCGGTTCGACGGCGGCGAGCCCAGGCAGGATTCTATCGAGATAGGCCGGAATTTCCGACAATGGCACAGACACGTCGAACGAAGGCGCCTGGGGATGAGCGCGGTAGAGCACGCTGGTGTCCTCGCGCAGCCGCCACAGCTCGTCTTCCTGCCGCCGCGAGTCGGCGATGATGCCGGTCGCTTCGGGATACTGCTGCACCGTCTCCAAATAGATACGCTCGAAGCCCTCGCGCAGTGCATTTTCGTGCGCGCCGCCAAGCGACAGCAGCAGGAACAGCGGCTGATCGAGCGGCACGCTGGGTTCAGACCATTCATGCGCGGCGGCGGCCAGGCCGAAATACGAGGTCCACATTGCCTCGGCCGCGCGCAGATGCCCGGCGTCGGATTCAAGCGCCAGCCGAATTGTCCGCAGGGCCGCCTCGACCGATGGCAGCCCGAAAAGCGCGGTCGCTGTGGCGCGCGGTGAAGGATCGAGCTTGACGGCCACTCGGGTGACGATGCCGAGCGTGCCCTCGGCACCGATGAAGAGATGTTTCAGATCATAGCCGGCGGAATTCTTCACCACCCGGGTAAGATCGGAATAGACCGATCCGTCGGCCAGAACGGCCTCGAGGCCAAGCACGCGGTGGCGCATGACGCCGTTGCGAAAAGCCATCACGCCGCCGGCATTGGTGGACACCATGCCGCCGATCGTCGCCGAGCCGCGTGCGGCAAGATCGACGCCCGGCTCCAGCCGGTGTTCGCGCGAGGCCTCTTGCAGCGCTTCAAGAGTGACCCCGGCGCCGACGACGGCCACGCGTTCGACGGGATCAAGCCGCTCGATGCGGTTCATGCGCATCATCGAAAGGACGATCTCGCCTGGCCGCGAAACGCTGCCGCCGACCAGGCCGGTCCGCCCACCTTGCGGCACGATCGGGATCTCGTTCTGGCGGCAGATGCGCACCACCGCCGCGACTTCGGCGGTCGATAAAGGCGCAACGACGATGCCGGCGCCACAATCCGCGCCATTCGAGCCAAGGTCGATCGCCCCGGCATCCTCTCCGGTACGCACATTCGCCGCACCGACGACATCGCGGATCGCGTTGATAACCGACGGCGGCACCGCCTGGTCGGTCGAGTTCATTTGCCTTGGAGACGCGAGGCCGGTCATCGCGTTACCAATTCCTGGACGGCCGCAATCAGCCGGTCGTTGTCAGCCGGCAGCCCGATAGTGGCGCGCAGATAGTGCTCGTAGCCGGCTTCGCGCCACGCCTTGACAATGATCCCTTGCTTCAGAAGACCGGCGGCGAGGTTCGAACTGTCGCCCTTGCAGTCAAAGAACAGGAAGTTAGTCTGCGACGGTGCAACCCGGAAACCAAGGCCGGCAAGCGCGGCGGCGGTGCGCGCGCGCTCGGCCCTGACGCGGCCTGCCGACGCCTTCATCCAGCTTTCGTCGGCGAGTGCGGCGATGGCTGCGGTCTGCGCCGCCGCATTGACGTTGAACGGCGTCTTGGCAGCGGCGATCACTCGCGCCAGTTCGAGGCTCGAACAGACGGCATAGCCCACGCGCAACCCCGCCAGGCCATAGGCCTTCGAAAATGTCCGCAGCACCACATGGTCGATGCCGCTGTCGCGCAGAACCTTGATGCCGTCGGGTGCGCCGGGATCGGCAAATTCGAAATAGGCTTCGTCGAGGACAAGAAGCGTGCCTGGCTGCACGGCGCCGATCAGCCGTTGCAGGCTGGAATGGTCGAGGCCCGGCCCGACCGGGTTCCATGGCGAGGATATGAAAACGATCCGCGGCCCGGCAGCGATTGCCGTTTCGAGCGCAGCAAGATCGAACCCCATTTCGGGTGTCATCGCGATCTTGATGACAGCGGCACCCGCCGCCAGCGGCTCTATCTCATGCAGGCCGAAGCTCGGCACTGTGGTAACGACAGAGGCGCCCGGCACCAGAACGGCGCGCGAGATGGCGGCGATCATCTCCTCGGAACCGTTGCCGGCAACGATCAGGCCGAGATCGATCGCCAGCCACTCGCCAAGCGCTGCCCGCAGCGCCATGCAGGCCGGATCGGCATAGCGCCAAGGTTCGAACGATGAGGAGGCCAATGCGGCCATGACGGCGGGTGAACAGCCGTCGGGGTTCTCATTGCTGGCCAGCCGGGCAATGTCGTGGCGGCCACTCAGCGCCCGCGCCATCGCAATGTTCATGCCGGCATTGTAGGGCGGCAACGCCGCGATATGCGGATTGAGCGGCAGGCTCGACACTGGTTTGACCGACTGTTCCAAATTCCGACTTCCGTTTCCCCGCGCGCATACGCGGCATCGCGATCTTGTCAAATATCCAGGACGATTGATCCGCTCGGCTTCGAGCAGCACAGCAGCACTTCGCCTGCCCCAAGCTCGTCCAGCGGTTCTTCGAAATAGACGACGTCGCCCGAGACCAGCCGCGACTTGCATGTGCCACAGATGCCGGACCGGCAGCTGAACTCCGGTTCCAGACCCTGATCCTCGGCAAAGTCGAGCAGCGATGCGGCGGACCCGTCCCAGACAGCCTTGAGGCCAGATTTTCGGAACTCCACGGTTGTCTCCTCGGCTGCCGGCGCGATTCTTGCCGTCTGCGCAACAACCGCTGGGGTTCGTACGGCATCAGGCTCAAGCACCGTCGCCGGGCCGAAGAATTCGTAGGCGATGCGGTGCTTCGGCACGCCAAGCTCGCGCAACATGGCGTAGATCGCCTGCATGAAAGGCGGCGGGCCGCAAAGGTAGAAATCATAGTCGTCGATCGGCAGCAGACGCTGCAGCACATCCTTTGAAATCATGCCTTCGCTGTGGAAGTGTTGCTCGGCATTGTCGCGTTCGGACGGGGATCGGTAGCAGTAGTGCGCGGTCAGGCCTGGCCGTGTCGCGAGAAGGCCCGCGACCTCGTCGCGCAAGGCATGCACGTCGCCGTTCTCGCAGGCGTGAATGAAGACGGCACGGCGGCACGGCGTCGAAGCCAGCGCATGCAGCATCGACACCATCGGCGTCAGCCCGACGCCGCCGCTGAGCAGCACGACTGGACGGCTGCTCGCATTGTCGAGCACGAAATCGCCGCGCGGCCCTTCGGCCTGAAGTATGTCGCCGACTTCGATCCGGTCATGCAGGAAGCATGAGCTTATCCCGTCAGGCAGACCGGGCGCGGGTGCCGCTTCACGCTTTACGCTGATCCGGTAGCGACCCTTGGCGGCCGGGGAACAGGAGACGCTGTAGTTGCGCAGCACATATCCCTTTTCGCCGGCCGCCTGCGGCACGGGTATCTTAAATACTAGGAACTGGCCCGGTTCGAAATCGCGCCAATCCCCTGGATTGACCGGCTCCATGTGGAACGACGTGATGATGGCGCTTTCGCGCACCTTCGCAACCACCCTCAGGTCGCGAAATCCGCTTCTTGCGATGGTGTCGCGAGCGGTGAATGCGTTCATTCGGCGGCCACCAATTGCTGGCTTTCGCTGGCGATCAGCTTGGCCAGGTTGCGGCGAAAACGCAGCGGCCCGACATCGATCTTGAGATCGAGATTAGGTGTGCGCTTGTTGGCCATGCCTTTGTGCACGGCATTGAGCACGGTGCGGTCCTCGTCGAAAGCGCCGCGCACGGAGGTGGCGAACTGGCGCGACACCTCCAGATCGGCGGGAGCGAAATTGCGCATCTGGAACCAGTAATATTTCGTCTGGTTCTCATCGACCGGCGTCATGAAGTTGTAGCTGTCCATGAGGAACACGTCCTCGTGCAGCGGCTTCCCCTCGCCCCCGGTGCGGGCCGGCACGAAAATCGCCTTGATGATCGCGTTGGAGGGGTAACGCACTTCGTAGTGCTGCTTGCGGTCGCAATTGCCGGAGAATTTGAGGAAGGGCGCATAGAACGGCGCTGGCGCGGCATCGATCACCCAGCGCCACACCGTCACGCCGTCCTCGCCGACGGTGGTTTCGAGCGGCGCATCCTCCATGGCCTGGACGCCGCCGAAGGACGACTGGTGGACCCAGGAGACATGCGAGGGGTCGAGCAGGTTGTCGGTCATGTAGAGGTAATTGCAATCGAGCGCCATGGACTCGCCGCGATTGACGCCCCATGCCGGATCGCCCCAATGGTCGACGGCGAAAATCAGCGCGGGGTCGGCCTTTGCCGCTTCGCCCATCCATATCCAGAGCAGTCCGTAGCGTTCGGCGATCGGATAGGAGCGGACGCACGCGACATGCGGTATCTTTTCCGCGCCCGGTACCCGCGTGCAGGTTCCCGTGCTGTCGAAGGTCAGGCCGTGGTAACCGCATTCGACCGTATCGCCCTTGATGCGGCCCATGGACAGCGGCAGCTTGCGATGCGGACAGGCGTCTTCGAGCGCCGCCACCACGCCGTCGGTACGGCGGTAAAGAACAATGTCCTCGCCAAGGATCCGGATCGGCACCAGCTGGCCGGCAATCTCATGATCCCATGCGGCAACGTACCAGCAGTTTCGAAGAAACATGGCGTCCTCCCCAGCTTGTGAGCCCAAATGAATATCTTGCGAGTTCGGGACGACATAGGACTTGCATCTGCGTTCTATTTTAGAAAAACTAAATCAAGCTGACCCCAGGATCGATGCCCAGGTGAACAAGACGCCCCCTCTGCGTGCGATACAGGCCTTTGAGGCGTTTGGCAGGCGTGGCAGCGTGACGGCCGCGGCAAACGAGCTCGGTGTATCCGTCGGCGCTGTCAGCCAGCAGATACGCAAGGCCGAGGATGCGTTGGACGCACGGCTTCTGGAACGTCGCGGCAGGAGCGTCGCCCTTACAGCACTGGGCCGCGTCTACCACGCGGCGGTTTCCATCGGCTTCGAAAAGATACGCGAGGCCCAGGATGTCATCGAACGGGCCCGTTTCGCCGACACTTTGACCATCTCCTGCCTGCCGTCGCTCGCCAGCAAATGGATCGGTCCGCAGCTTCTGGATTGGCAGATCGGCCATCCCGGCGCCACCGTGCGACTGGTCGGCGCCGAGACAGAGCCAAGGCTGAGCGCTGAACAGGTCGACTTCCGCATTTCCTACGGCACCAAATACCGTGATTTCGAGCACTACACCGAGTTGTTCACCGACTGGGTGGTGCCGGCCTGCTCGCCCGCGCTGCTGGCGAAACATCCGGTCCGCAAGCCCGCCGATATCCTCGATCTGCCGCTTCTCAGTATCGAATGGGCACGCGACCATCGTTCGCCGCCCACATGGGCGGAATGGGCGGCAAGCATCGGCGCGGTGCACCGCAAGACATCGGGTGAAGTCGCCTTTTCGCTGTCGAGCGCCGCGATCGATGCTGCAGCCAACGGCAGGGGCTTCGTGCTGGCACAACTGTCGATGGCCGCCGACGACATTGCCTCGGGCAGGCTGGTGGCGCCGTTCGACAAGCGCGTCAGGCTGCCAGAGCCCTATTTCCTGGCCTGGGACCGGGCGATGCTGGAAAAACCTTTTGCGCCAGAGCTGCGAACTTGGATTGTTTCAATTTCCAAGCGGCTTGGCGCAACCTTGGCAGGTTAGCCGAGCGCTGATCTCGGGACGCACGTTCCGTCTGTTCTCACAAGGACAGAAGGTCGGATGGTCGGCTGACTGAATGCCGAATCGCGAGCCTTTTTAGATGTTGGGTGCGGGGCTTGAACGCGCCTGACTAGCCGAAAAACCATCCCTTTCGCACGTCGTTGCCGCCGATTGCCGCACGCATCGTTGCAAGGTCTTTCGAGACCGGCAGCCTGAGTTACGTGTGGCAGGTGCTATCACCGAGAAGGAGAAAATTGGCGAACAGGCCCGCGATCATTTCCTTCAAACCTCGGTGACTCATTGGATAACGCTCAATTCAATTTCGACTAATTAAACGTAACTCATTGATATAACATTCAACTGTGAACCCGGAGGGACTCGAACCCCGGCGAACCGGTTGTGGATCAAGGGTTCGACGTTCGCCTAACTCCGAACCAAACATCCGCAATCGATCCTCTGACAGGGGCCGGCCTCGGCAATCTTACGACCTAGGCAAACATTGCCCGCCAATACCCCCCGCCCCAACAGAGTAAAGTACCGACGCAAATGTGGTTGACGCCGGACCCCAGATCCGGGCACCAGTGATGATGCCCAGACGCGGGCGAGGCCTGAAATCCAGCACGGCTTCTACGGCTTGTGAAAGCGTGAATTTGTGCTGGCTGGGGGTCCAGGTTCCGTAGCCAGCTGACGTGCACTGCCCCTGAATCTCAAGTAGAGAATTTGATGCGGGCTGAATCCGCGATGAGATGTGCCCCCGGTCTCCGGCTACATGGCGAACGCGCACTCTTTGGGAGGCAGTTCGTCCCAGTGCTGGGGATGCGATCGAGATGGCCCTTTGAGGACCATCATATTTTCATGGCAATCTTCCGACGTCAGATCGGGCTCTTGTTACGTCGGCTTGATAGCTAATACTTGAGACGGCGCCTCGCCTTGGTCGGAGTTGTCGTCGCTCCGATGCCAATGACCCGGGCAGGCGATAAGTCTCAAGCGACGTCAAGGGCGAGGCGCTGCAGGTTCGTTGATGCCTGCAACGCGAAGGCCGGGAAAACTTTTCCTACAATCAGACTGTTGCCGTTTCCCCGTCATTGCTCATGCACTCGCGGGAGTTCGCGGCAGCTGTGCCAGCATGGGTCGACAGGTCTCCGCTGTGCCTGTGAGAATGTCCGCGGCGAGGGGCTCTCAGGGTAATGTATCGTGCTATGTAGCGTTGGTTGTATCGCTGGAAGGAAGGGCCGCCGGGAGACAGGCGGGAAATTGATGTTTTGCCCGATTGCGGGTTAGAGTCCCTCCCTCTCCGCCATATAAATGCGTGTGAGATATCCGGGCTAGCTCGCTGCAACTTACCGCGCGTGCCGCAGGGCTCCGCCGCGGGCGGCGAGGGCGTGGACGCTTCCTTGCTGGCCACGCTCAAGACGCTGCGCTGCGGCTCGCCAAGGAACGCCAGGTGGCCGGCCTATGTGGTGTTCTCCGACCGCACGCTGATCGGCATGGCCGAGCGGCAGCAGCGTGTAGTGCCGGAAGGCGACGATGACCGCTTCTTCTTCGACGGAGAGCACCGTCGACCGCGGCTCCTTCGGTCCGGTTGGCAGGTCGGTTGTTGAGGTCCGCTCCCCCCTTGGCGACGGTCTTCTGGTTGATCCCTAGCGCTTGGCCAGCGCCCTCAAGCTCTCTTGACTATGTTGTATCGCTCGACGGACCGCCTCTGTCGTCGTGGCGCTCCCATGGAGAACCTGGCCCATAGTGCCTCCTTTGATTCGGGAGACAAGAGTGCCCCATCAAAGCCTGGGATCAAACACCTAGGGTGCACCTATGTCAGCCTGATCACTTTGCCCGTCGCGTCGAGGTGGCATCTGATCCGCGCCTGCCGGATCTCGGCGCCACCTTGCCTTTTATAATGGATGCGAACTGCTATCGGGGCCGAGACCGCGCCTCGGCTTAGACGGCGTAAGGAACCTGCGCTCGTCGCATGTATACTCACGACGCCAAACGGGGAGGCGGCCGACGCAATCGCGTCACGGCAGGCGCGAACAGTTGCACCCGGCGTGCCCGGTATTGCTTCGATTGCCGTCACGGCCGATGAGCGACCACCCTCGCCGTAAGGCCGCAGGATGCGTGGCAGGGAGATGTGTGGCACGCCTGCGGCCGGGGCGGTCGTGGCGGCGGGATGACCAGGGGTATTGCCTGGCGGAGCGCCTGCTGGGGTACTTTCGGACGAGGCGCCTTGCCCACTGAGTTGGCCGCTGGCTCCAACACTTGCGCCTACTGAGCCGTCGCCTGTCCCGACCGAAACTCCGGCGTCGGCTCCTACGCTACCGACGCTCGCGCCAATACCGATTGACGCCCCGTTCTGGTCGACGCCCACACTGGTGCCAACCCCGACATTGTCGGCCTTGGCACCAACTCCTGCCTCAATAGCCATGGCAGGTTGAGTCGCGATTACAATCGAGAAAACGGCCGCGATGTATCTGCTCATCGCAATCCTCCATCCCCGGCTGTCATTGACTGAACCCCTCAGCCGGGGGTCGCGTGGGAAGCAGCGCGTCTGGCAGCGTGATCGTCGTCAGGCGAACGACCCGCGACTTGGGCACTCCCGCGTTGCCGACCTCCTGCTGCCCTCGGTTGAGCGATCTGCGCCGGGGCGCATGTGCGCTTGCGCGATCGGTGGGGAGTGCCTTTGCCGCGTTTTCAATATGCGAGGTGCAGCGCTCAGCCGAGCGCTTGAGGGCCTCGATGTCCTTGCGGGCCGACGCGAGGTCGCGTGCCAGGTCAATGGCTTTTTTGCGCTCCTGCTCCGCCGCCTCGTTGAACGCCGTCGATATCCGGGTCAATTCCTCCGTTGCGGCGTCGCCTTCCCGCCGAGCAGTTTCAAGATCACTCGCCAGCGCGTTTGCTCTCTCGCGTTCCTGTGCGAGCGCCTCGCCAGCCTGCCTTGCAGCAACTTCAGCAAGCTGCCTGCCCTGGATGGCGCCGGCCCGCGTTGTTGCTGCCAGCTTCGCGCTCGCCTCCAGCGCTTCGATGGACTGACGGGCCCCGGCGATATCACGCTCCAGGAGCCCGACTTTCCGCCGCTCCTCTTCAAGCGTCTGCCTGGCCTCGGCCAGAGACCTTTCCGCGGTATCGCGTGCAACGGCCTCGGCACTCAGGCGCGGCTGCGCCAGGTCGCGCGGAAGCCCGTCGGCTTTTTGCCGCTGCGCTTCAAGGGCAGGTTGCGGCTGGTTCATCGGGTCGGCGACCGCGCGCGACGGCGCGCTTGCGTTTTCTATGACGCGCCGCGTGGCAGCCAGTTCTTGGCGAGTCGCCGCCGGTTCGCGGGGCAGATTTTCCCCATGCGCACTGCCGGTCTTGAGTGCATCGATATCATCGATATCCTTGTGCAGCGTGAGGAAGCTCTGTTCACTGGCTGCGCGTTCGCGTTCAGCCTGGTCATGCTCCCCCTTAACCCGGACTTGCGAGGCAAGCGCTTCGGCGCGAGTTGCCTCGCTTTCCCTCCGAGCGGCGGTCAGACCACGCCTCAACGCGTCGACCCAAGACCGCTCCCACCCCAGGGCTTGCCTCTGTTCCGCCGCAGCAGATTCCGACGATCCGCCATCCGGCGGCACGATTTGGGTGGGAGCGACAGGAGGTTTCGTTACTGGCGGAGCGAGCCCGACTGCTGCAAATCCAAGCAACATCATGAGGCAAAACGGAATGAGGCGCAGCGGGGCGGCTCTCGACCGTTTGTGGTCGTCATACTGTTTAAGGCCGTCATGAAACAAGGCAGCGATCGTGTATACTCGGTCAGGACAGTCGCCGAGGGGCGCGGAAGCCGAGTTGGATCTCCGCTCGTAATTCATTGCGGATCCTCCATGCGTCGACCGCGCTGGTGAAACGCTGTGGCGTCAGTCGGCGAAACCCGAGCGCCCCGCGCTAACACGCCAGGCAAACCCTTAGGCAGATCATCAACCTACCAAAGGCAGGTAGGGGTCGTCAGTTACCGAATCAGGGTAGGGGACTTCCGAATCTTCTCAAAACTGTCGGCACAGATCCCCTAAAGGACTAACCCGGATATCTCACACACAATATTTCGGCGAAGGTCTTTCCGGCTGAGATTTGGAGGCATCTGAGCTGCGGGCAAGGGCCATCGCCGAGGAGCGGCGGGCTTGAGCGGCGTGAAAAACATTGCAATCGCAAGCAGCAGGGCGACTGACAGCGCACGGCGGGGATTTCGCAAGAACGCAGATTGACTTGTTCAACCAGGATCTTGGGCCATCCCGGCAGATCGGCCGGGCCGAATGGGAGCGCGTCCCTGCGCGAAACAACTTCGGATGGCTGGCCAGCAGGCTGCGCTCCCAACTTTGAGGCCGCGGCTGTCATTGCTCATTGGGAGCAGCCGGATCAGCACTACAGTCTGGAGTCGGGCCCTCGCGGTCTTCAGCCAGCCTGATGCCCCGCAATCTCGGCGAGAAAAATCTCGCCGAACTCCTTGAGCTTCGCCCCTCCCACGCCGTTCACCTCGGCGAAGGCGTCGAGGTCGCGCGGGCGGCGGTCGGCCATGTCGATCAGCGTGCGGTCGGAAAACACCACATAGGCCGGCACCTGGCGCTCCTTGGCCAGCCGCAGCCGCAACGCCTTGAGCGCTGCCAGCAGCGAGGCGTCCACGCCCTCGGCGCCGGCGGCGGAGCCTTCCCCGGAACGCTTCCTGCCGCGCGCGAGAGGATCCTGCGTCTCGACGCGATACTGGAATGCAGTCTCGCCGCGGCCGAGCGCGCGGCCGCTTTCGGAGATGGCGAGACCGCCATGACCCTCGGGATCTGACATCAGGAACCCGCCCGCAACCAGTTGCCGGATCAGCGACAGCCACACTGTCTTCCTGTGCGCGGCACCGGTGCCAAAGCCGCTTAGCGTCTGATGGCCTCTCGCCAGCACCTTCTCGGTCTCGTGGCCAAGCAGGATGTCGATGACATGGGCCGCGCCGAAGCGCTCGCCACTCTGCGCGACCGCCGCAAGGATTTTCCGCGCCTCGGCACTGCCATCGGCGCGCGGCGCCTGATCGAGGCAGTTGTCGCAATTGCCGCAGGCTTGAGCCTCTTCGCCGAAATAGCCGAGCAGCACCTGGCGCCGGCACTGCGCCGTTTCGCAATAGCCGATCAGCGTGTCGAGCCGGCGGTGCGACCGTCTCTTGTGCTCGGGTGAGGCGTCCTCGTCGTCGATGAACAGCCGTCGCATGCGGATGTCGCCAAGACCGTAAAGCATATGCGCCTCGGCCTCGCGTCCGTCGCGGCCGGCGCGCCCGATTTCCTGGTAATAAGCCTCCAGGCTGCCCGGCATATCGGTGTGGAAGACATAGGCGACGTCGGGTTTGTCGATGCCCATGCCGAAGGCGATGGTCGCCACCATGACGACGCCGGACAAGGTCATGAAGGCGTTTTGATTGGCCTCACGCGCCTCCTTGCTCATGCCGGCGTGATAGGCAAGCGCTCTGACGCCGTTCTTCTCGAGGAAGGCTGCCATCTCCTCGGTCTTCTTGCGCGACAGGCAATAGATGATACCGCTCTTGCCCGCATGGCGCTCTATGAAGCCGAGCAGCTGGCGCTTGCTGTCCTGCTTGGGCGCGATGGCCAGCTTGATGTTGGGCCGGTCGAAACCCAGCACCAGCGTTTCGACCCGCTCAGCGAACAGCCGGGCGGCGATGTCGCTGCGCGTGCTCTCGTCGGCCGTCGCCGTCACCGCGATGATCGGCACGTTGGCGAAGATGCCGCGCAACCGCGACAGGTCTTCATATTCGGGCCGGAATGCCGGCCCCCATTGCGAGATGCAATGCGCCTCGTCGATGGCGATCAGGCTGATGTCGAGCCTGGAAAGCGCCTCGAGCATGCGCTCGGTCATCAGCCGCTCCGGCGCCAGATAAAGCAGCCGCGTCTGGCCCGATGCCACGCGGCGCCACGCCGCGACATTGGCCTCGCGGCCGAGCGAGGAATTGATCGTATCGGCGGCGACGCCGGCAAGCCGCAGCGCCGCGACCTGGTCCTGCATCAGCGCCACCAACGGCGAGACGACGAGAGTTAGCCCGCCCAGGACCAGCGCAGGAACCTGGTAGCAGAGCGATTTTCCGGCCCCCGTCGGCATGACGGCCAGCACATGGCGCCCGCCGAGCAGTGCGTCCATGACGTCGGCCTGGCCGGGGCGAAAATCATCGAAGCCGAACACGTCCTTCAGGACGCGCCGCTTGGGATCCTCGGCCCGAACACTCGCCGTCTGTGCCTGCATCAGGCTGCCGCCTGGCTGGGAGCAATTTTTCGGGGATTGGAGAGGATGTGGAAACCGACCAAGAGACTCTCCGCGTGATCCCCTGGAGTAGCGCAGCCGTCACCGGGCCGCAACAGGGCCGGCTCGTTCTCTGCCCCTGTGAGAGATCGCGCTTCCCCTGCGGTATCTGCGCCCTGCTGGATTCCTCGGCGCCACGATGTAAGCTCGACCCGACATGCCAGGGAGGGTGCGATGCTGCAGACCAGACAGGATGTCCTCGGCGAACGGTTCCGGTTGCAGCGTGCCGCCTTCGAGAAGCAGCCCTTTGCCGACCTTGGCCTTCGTAAAGACCGCCTCAAGCGCCTGCTGGCGCTGACCGAGCGGCACGAGACTGAAATCTGCGCCGCGATCGGCGCCGACTTCGGCGGTCGCTCGGCGCACGAGACGCGGCTTGCGGAACTGTTTGTCGTGCGCGCCGGCATTCGCCATGCCCTTGCGCATGTTGGCGGCTGGATGCGGGAGCGTCGTGTCGCCACCACCTTGCCCTTCCTGCCGGGCAAAAACCGCCTCCTGCCGCAGCCGCTCGGAGTGGTCGGCATCGTATCGCCCTGGAACTACCCCTTTCAGCTTGCCGTCGCGCCGGTCACGGCAGCGCTCGCCGCCGGCAACCGCGTCCTGGTAAAGCCCTCCGAACTGACGCCTGCTTTCTCGGAACTGCTGGCCAGACTGGCCGGCGACCACTTCGCCCCGGACGAACTCAGCGTCATCACCGGCGATGCCGAGATGGGCAAGGCCTTCGTCTCGATGCCGTTCGACCACCTTCTGTTCACCGGTTCGACCGCGGTCGGTCGCCAGGTCGCGATCGCCGCCGCCGCCAACCTGACCCCGGTCACGCTCGAACTCGGCGGCAAGTCGCCGGCGATCCTCGACGCCTCCTGCGATCTCGACACGGCAACAGCCAGCGTCGCCTATGGCAAGCTGTTGAATGCCGGGCAGACCTGCATCGCGCCGGACTACCTGCTGGTGCCCAAGGGACAGGCAGGCACGGTCGCCGCGAAGCTCGCAGTCGCCGTGGCGCGGCTCTACCCCACTCTGCGCGACAACCCAGACTACACCGCCATCGTCAGCGACCGGCATTACCAGCGCCTGCGCGCCATAATCGCGGAGGCCCGCGAGGCCGGCGCAGATGTCGCCGAGATCAACCCGGCCGGCGAAGACCTCGGCACCGCGGGCCGGAAGCTTTTGCCGACCCTGGTCAGCAACGCTGGCCCCGACCTGCGGCTGATGCGCGAGGAGATTTTCGGCCCGGTGCTGCCGATCGTCGAATACGCCACGGTCGACGACGCGATCGACTATGTGAACCGGGCCGACCGGCCGCTGGCGCTCTACTGGTTCGGCAACGACAGCACCAACCGCCAACGCATCCTGCGCGAGACCGTCGCCGGCGGCGTCACCATCAACGACTGCATGCTTCATCTGGTGCAGGAGAACCAGCCCTTCGGCGGCGTCGGCGCGAGCGGCATGGGTGCCTATCACGGCGAATGGGGGTTCCGCACTTTCAGCAAGGAGAAGCCGGTCTTCCTGCAGTCGCGCTTGAGCGCGGGAGCCCTTCTGCGGCCGCCCTATGGCAAGACGTTCGAACGGCTTTTCGGGCTGCTCAAGCGCATCACCTGACCAAGGTCGCGCGCATTAAGTTTATATTCACCATGATCCGGCAGGTTTCCGGTCCTGCGGTGATGTTTTGAGTACCGCGGCGCATTGGAGCAATTCCAGGAAAAGTGTGAAACGGTTTTCCGTCCGGAATTGCGTCAGACAGAGGCAGAACGTTTCGCCGTTTCTGTGAAACGGTGACACGCTCTGGCGCCCAGGCAACAAACCCGCGCTTCCCTGGAGGCGCGGGTTTTTCATTGGCCGAGGAACCGTTGGCGGCCCGGTCAGGCGAGAAAATCGGCGCGGTGCGGCGCAAAACTGTCGACCAGACGCCCGGCCTCAAGCGCCCTGACGCCGTGCACCAGCCCGGAGGGAACGATGAAGCTGCCGCCGGTCTCCAGGATTTCGGTCCGTCCGTCGATGGTCACCTCGAAACGGCCTTCGGCGACATAGCTTGCCTGGACATGCGGGTGCGAATGCAGCGCACCGACGCCGCCCTTGTCGAAGCCGAATTCGACCATCATCAGCTCGTCGGTGGATAGGAGCACGCGCCGGCGATTGCCGTCCGGGGTCGGAGTCCAGGCAGCCTCGCCGGCTTGCGCGAAAACTTTCAGCTCGGTCATCGTCACCTCCTCACCGCGCCAGCCAGCCGCCGTCCACAGGCACCACCGCGCCATGCATGTAGTTCGAGGCCGGCGCCAGCAGGAAGACGGCGGCATCACCAATGTCTCCGGGCTCCCCCCAGCGGCCGGCGGGAATGCGCCCGAGGATGGCCGCACTGCGGTCGGGATCGGCGCGCAACGCCTGCGTGTTGTTGGTCTCGATATAGCCCGGCGCTATGCCGTTGACGTTGATGCCTTTCGCCGCCCACTCGCACGCGAGCAGACGGGTGATGCCGAGCAGGCCATGCTTTGACGCCGTGTAGGACGCAACGCGGATGCCGCCCTGGAAACTCAGCACCGAGGCGATATTGACGATCTTGCCCTGGCGTCCCTCGGCAAGGACGCGCCGCGCAAAGGCCTGGCAGAGCAGGAAGGCGGTCTTCAAATTGACGTCGATGACATCGTCCCAATCGGTCTCCGTCAGGTCGACGGCATCTGCGCGGCGGATGATGCCGGCATTGTTGACCAACCCGTCGAGCGGCCCGCTTTCGTCCCAGACACGATCGAGCATCGGTCCAGCCGCGCCCGTGTCGGCAAGGTCGGCGGCAACCGTCTCGAATTCGCTGCCCAGAGCCGCGACCTTGCTCGCCGTCTCCTCCATCGACGAGCGGCCGACGCCGATCACCGCGCCGCCGGCGCGCGCGATCGAGACCGCGATGCCCCGGCCGATGCCGGTGTTGGCGCCGGTGACCAGGATGCGCTTGCCGGCCAGGCTGAAGGCTGTGAGATCGCTCACCGCAGCACGTCCATCGCCACCGCGTCGACATCGGTGTAGTCGACATTGTCGCCGGCCATCGCCCAGATGAAGGCGTAATTGGACGTACCGGCGCCAGAGTGGATCGACCAGCCCGGCGACAGCACCGCCTCTTCGTTGCGCATGACGATGTGGCGTGTCTCGTCCGGCTCGCCCATGAAATGGAAGACGCGCGCCGCCTCGGGCAGATCGAAATAGAGATAGGCCTCCATGCGCCGGTCATGCACATGGCACGGCATGGTGTTCCAGATCGAGCCTGGCGCCAGCTGCGTCATGCCGACCACGAGCTGGCAGGTTTTTGTCCCTCCGTCATGGATGAACTGGAAGATCGAGCGCTCGTTGCAGGCCTCCTTGCTGCCGAGATCGAGGCGCTTGGCGTCGCCGAGGCGGATCAGCCGGCTGGGATGAGCCTGATGCGCCGGCGCGCTGAGCAGGTAGAATTTAGCCGGCGCGGCTTTGTCGGACGAAGCGAATGACACATCGCTGGAGCCCATGCCGAGATAGAGCATGTCGCGCGCCCGCAGGTCGAAGGACTGGCCGCCGGCTTCGATCGAGCCGGCGCCGCCGATGTTGACGGCGATCATTTCGCGCCGGACGAGAAAACCTTTGGTGCCGGTCGGCTTGATCGCTTCCAATGGCAATGCCGTCGCCACCGGCATGGCGCCGCCGACGATCATGCGGTCGTAGTGGGTATAGGTCAGGCTGACGCGGCCGGGCTCGAAGAGGTCTTCGATGTGGAAATTATGGCGCAGTTCGTCCGTTCCCATGGCGGCGGCGGCAGCCGGGTCGATGGCGAAGCGCGATGTGTAGTCGGTGTGGTTCTGGCTCATCTCTGTCCTGACTTCTGGTGGATCATTCCCCGGCGGCCGCCTTGACCGAACTGGCGTAAAAGGCCTGCCGCGCCTGCAGGCGCTCGCGGTAGCGCTGCTGGCTGGCGCCGAGATGGGTGCGCATCGCCTCGCGCGCGGCTTCGGCATGGCCCGCCGTGATCGCGTTCAGGATCACCAGATGCTCGCGCTGCAGCCCGCGCTGGTAGCTGTCGGACTGCACAAGTTCGGTCGACCAGGGCGAGGTCACGTCGCACGGAATGGCGCGCCGGCCGAGCACGTCGAGCATTTCGACATAGAACGGATTGTTGGTGGCGCTGGCGATGGCGCGATGGAAGGCAAGGTCGGCGGGTCCGGTCGGCTGGCTGTCGAGCAGCATCCGCTCGAACTCGAAGAAGGCTTCCTGGATCGCCGCTTCCTGCGCTGCGTTGCGACGGATGGCGGCGAGGCCGGCCGATTCGATTTCGATCGCCAGGCGCACCTCGAGCACGTTGAGCGCGATGGAATCCTTGGCTCCCATGTCGGCTGCAAGCGCGCCGAACATGGTCGAAATGTGCTCGGTGACGAAGACGCCGGCGCCCTGCCGCGGCTCGACAAGGCCGTCGGCGGCAAGCTTGGCCAGCGCCTCGCGGATGACGGTGCGGCTGACGCCGAAGGTTTCGGTCAGCTGGCCCTCGGTCGGCAATTTTTGGCCGGGCAGAATCTCGCCCGCCAGCAATTGCTTGCGGATCGCCGTGATCACGCCTTCAGAAAGCTTGGGTTTTCGTTCGACCTTGAGATCGGGACTGACGGACACGTGGCGATCTCCTAATGGAACAGGCCCGGCAGCCACAATGAGATTTCCGGTACGTAGGTGACAAGCATCAGCACGGCGAAGGCGGCGCCGTAGAATGGCCAGATCGAGCGCATCGCGGTCCAGATCGGAATGCGGCCGATGGCGCAGCTGACAAACAGGACCGCGCCGACCGGTGGCGTGCAAAGCCCGATGCCGAGATTGAGGATGAGGATCACGCCGAAATGCACGGGATCGACGCCATAGGCCATGACCACCGGTAGGAAGATCGGCGTCGTGATGATGATCAGCGGCGACATGTCCATGAAGGTGCCGAGGATGAGCAGCACGATGTTGATCAACAGCAGGATGACCAGCTTGTTGTCGGATACCGACTGCAGAAAGGCGACCAGCGCCGCCGGCACCCTGAGATAGGCGAGCAGCCAGCCGAAGGCCGCCGCGCAGCCTATGATCATCAGCACCATGGCGGTGGTGCGCACCGACGCCGTCGTCGCCGCGACGAAGTCGCCCCAGCTCATCGAGCGGTAGATGATCAGCGTCACCAGGAAAGCATAGACGATGGCGATGCAGGAGCTCTCGGTCGCGGTGAAGATGCCGGACCTGACGCCGCCGAAGATGATGGCGATCAGGATGAGGCCGGGAATGGCGGCGACAAGCAGCTGCATGGCCCGGCCGAAGCCGGCGAAGGGCTCCGTCGGATAGCCGCGGCGGCTGGCAACCCAATAGGCCGTTATCATCAGCGACAACGCCAGCAGCAGACCCGGCAGCACGCCGGCCGTGAACAGGTCGGCGATCGAGATACGGCCGCCGGCCGAAATCGAATAGATGATCATGTTGTGGGACGGTGGAATGAGAAGCGCGATGATGGCGCCGACCGACGTGATGTTGACGGCGTAGTCGATGCCATAGCCGCGCGCCTTCATCTGCGGGATCATCAGCCCGCCGACCGCCGACGCATCCGCCACCGCCGAGCCGGAAATGCCGCCGAACATGGTCGACGCAGCGATGTTGACCTGCCCCAGACCGCCCCGCAAATGGCCGACCAGGGAGCCTGCCAGTGCGACCAGCCGCGCGGCGATGCCGCCGCGCACCATCAGGTCGCCGGCGAAGATGAAGAAGGGGATGGCCATCAGCGAAAAGACGCTGACGCCGGAATTGAGCCGCTGGAACACCACGACCGGCGGCAGCCCGAGCGTGAGGATCGTCGCGAAGCTGGCGACGCCGAGGCAGAACGCGATCGGCGTGCCGATGACCAGCAGGAACACGAAGGTGCCGAAGAGGACCATAAGTGCCATGGTTCAGGGCTCCTCGCCGGTTGCATGGATGTCGGCGTCGACGGGCAGGCCGGCAAAACGCCCGGCCAGCCGTTCCAAGGAAAACAGGCAGACCAGCGCGCCACCCAGGATGACCGGCAGGAAGCTGACGCCGCCCGGCAAAGCGAGCGAAGGCATCACCGTGTTCCAGGTCAGCCTCGCCAGTTGTACGCCATAGACGATCATGCCGGCGCCGAAGGCCAGCACGACAAGATCGGAAATGCTGCGCAGCACCGCCTTGGCCGAGGCAGGCAAGACATAGAGCAGCACGTCGAAGCCCAGATGCGTGCGTTCCCGCACGCCGACGGCGGCGCCAAGAAAAATGAACCAGCCCATCAGCAGAACCGAGAAGGATTCCGTCCAGCTCGGCGAACGGTTCAGCACGTAGCGCGAGAAGACCTGCCAGAAGATGATGATTGTCATCAGCGTCAGGCCGGCGCCGCTGATCCAAAGCGCCAGCCTGGCAAGTCCTGACAGGACCCGCTCCGCACCCAGCCAGAATCCTCGCATGGCCGACGCGTCCGAACGCAGCGCGGAGGTCTCCGCGCTGCTCGATCCATTGAGCCTGCCGTTCATTTCTCGGCCTGTATGCGGGCGGCCAGGTCCTTCAGTTCGGGCGTCGACAGGTACTTGTCGTAGACGGGCTTCATCGCGTCGATCAGCGGCTGCTTGTCGATATCGCTGACCTTGACGCCCGCGGCCTCGACGATGCCGCGCGACTTCTTCTCCTGCGCGTCCCACAGTTCGCGCATCTTGACGACGCTGTCCTTGGCCGCCTGGCGCACGATCGCCTGGTCTTCCGGCGAGAGCTTGTCCCAGCTTGCCTTCGACATGACCAGCACTTCCGGCACGATCTGGTGTTCGTCCATCGTGTAATGCTTGGCCACTTCGTAGTGCTTGGCGGATTCGAAGCTCGGCCAGTTGTTTTCAGCGCCGTCGATGACGCCGGTCTGCAGCGCCGAATAGACTTCCCCATAGGCCATCGGCGTGGCGTTGGCGCCAAGCGCGTTGACCATGTCGACGAACACATCGGACTGGATGACGCGGAACTTCATGCCTTTCATGTCCGCCATCGAGGTAATGTCCTTCTTGGTGTTGTAGAAAGACCGAGCACCGGAATCGTAGAAGGCGAGGCCGACGAGGTCATGCGCCTCGAACGCCTTCAGGATTTGGTCGCCGACAGCGCCGTCCATGACGTGGCGCATGTGCTCGACGGAGCGGAATATGTAGGGCAGCGACGGCACCGCGGTCTCCGGCACGATACCGTTGAACGGTCCCATCGAGACACGATCGAGGTCGATGACGCCTGCCTGCGTCTGCTCGATCGTGTCCTTTTCCTCGCCGAGCTGCGCCGAGTGATAGACCTCGATCGAATAGCGGCCGGCGGTGCGCTGCTTGATCAGGTCGCCCATGTACTTGACCGCCTCGACGGTCGGGTAACCGTCCGGATGGGTATCCGAGGATCGCAGCACGGTTTCGGCGTTGGCAGCGCCGATCAGCAGCGAACCGATGGCGAATGTCGCCGCCGTCAATTTCGAAAAATGCACCATGACTTCCTCCCTTTGAAAATCGAAACGTCCGGCTCAAAGCCGGTACGCCGTCTTGGCAAGCGTGTAGGCGAGCTCCTTCGCGAGTTCATGCGCCTCGTCCTCGCGCAGCCGGTGCTCGGCGACGAGGCGCGCCAGGAACGCGCAGTCGACGCGGCGCGCCACGTCGTGGCGGGCCGGGATCGACGGAAAGGCGCGGGTGTCGTCGTTGAAGCCGACCGTGTTGTAGAAGCCGGCGGTCTCGGTGGTCATCTCGCGGAAGCGGCGCATGCCTTCCGGGCTGTCGTGGAACCACCAGGCCGGCCCGAGCTTCAGCGCCGGATAGACGCCGGCCAGCGGCGCCAGTTCGCGCGTATAGCCGGCCTCATCCAGCGTGAACAGGATGACGGTGAGATCACGCTCCAGCCCGACACAGTCGAGCAGCGGCTTCAGCGCAGTCACATAGTCGGTACGCGTCGGGATGTCGAAGCCCTTGTCCCTGCCGAATTTCTGGAAAATGCCAGGCGAATGGTTGCGCCAGGAGCCCGGATGGATCTGCAGCACCAGCCCGTCATCCCGGCTCATCTTGGCCATCTCGGTCAGCATCTGGGCGCGAAACAGCTTTCGTTCGCGCTCATCCTGCGAGCCGGCGCGGACCCGGTTGAACAGCTCCTGCGCCGCCGCGTCGGAAAGATTGGCGGTTTCCGCCGTCGGATGGCCGTGGTCCGACGAAGTCGCGCCGAAGCTCTTGAAGAAAGCGCGCCGCTGGCGGTGCGCGTCGAGATAGCCGGCCCAGGTCCCGGTGTCGCAGCCAGTGATCTCGCCGAGCCGGTCGAGATTGGCCAAGAAGCCTTCGAAATCGGGATCGACGACGGCGTCCGGCCGATAGGCGGTGACGACGCGGCCCTCCCAGCCGCTGTCGCGGATCATCTGGTGCCATCTGAGGTCGTCGAGCGCGCCTTCGGTCGTCGCGATGACCTCGATGTTGAAGCGCTCGAACAGGGCGCGAGGGCGGAAGTTCTCCCACTGCAGTACCGTCGCGATCGTGTCGTAATGGCGATCGGCGGTTGCGGCGCTCAACGGCTCTTCGATGGCGAACAGATGCGCAAGCACATGGTCGAACCACAGCCGGGTCGGCGTGCCACGGAAGAGGTAATAATGTTCCGCGAACAGCCGCCAGATCGCCCGGCCGTCGGTCTCGACGGGCGCACCATCGAGGGTCGGCACGCCGAGAGCCTCCAGCCGCACGCCCTGGCTGAACAGCATGCGAAAAATATAGTGGTCCGGCACGATGAGCAGCTGCGCGGGATCGGGGAACGGCTCGTTCAGCGCATACCAGCGCGGATCGGTATGCCCATGCGGGCTGATGATGGGCAGGTCCTTGATGCCGGCATAGAGATCGCGGGCGATCGAGAGCGGACGCGCCTCGGCTGGAAACAGCAAATCCGCATTGATCAGTGCCACGGCCATCCTCCCAGCCCTATCGGTAGGGTTGACCAGAAATAATGTCAACATACAAAAATTGGATTGTTGTATGATGACTTTTGAGCAAAGCTGAGCATTGTCGGCGAACGCCGCCGGTGTTACGCCGCCAGTGTTCTGCGGCTTGCGATCCGCCTCCGGATACCAGCCGTTCCATGACCCCGTTTCACGAGATGAGTGCGCGAACCGATGACAGACCGCCGCCTTTCCAACCGCACGGCGCCCGCATTACCGGCCAAGGTCGCCGCGCCTCGATATGATCGCGGTGCGGTTACACCGGGCATCGTGCATCTGGGCGTCGGCGCCTTTCACCGCGCCCACCAGGCCGCCTATATCGATGAATGCCTGGCGGCCGGTGAGACGGGCTGGGGCATAACAGGCGTGTCATTGCGCAGCGCCGACACGCGCGACGCGCTGGCGCCGCAGGATGGGCTTTACACACTGGCGGTCCGCGGCAGCGGCGGCGAGAAGCTGCATGTCATCGGCTCGATCGGTTCGATGCTGGTGGCGCCGGAAGATCCGGGCGCGGTGCTGGCGGTGCTGACCGATGCGCGCACCCGCATCGTGACGCTGACGATCACCGAGAAAGCCTATCTGCGGGCGGCGGGCGGTGGGCTGGACGCGACGCATCCCGACATCGTCCACGACTTGGCCAATCCGCAAAAGCCGAAGACGGCGCATGGTTTTCTGACCGAAGCGCTGGCCCGCAGGCTGGCCGCCGGCACCCCGCCTTTTACCGTGCTTTGTTGCGACAACCTGCCGGCCAACGGCGCCACCTTGCACAGGCTGCTGATCGAATTCGCCAAATTGCGCGATGCCAGTCCTGGTTCGGCGGGCGATGCTGGGGTCGCCGGCCACATCGCAGGTCGTGTCGCATTTCCCTCGAGCATGGTCGACCGCATCGTGCCGGCCACGACCGATGCCGACAGGTCGCGGATATCGGGCGAACTTGGTATCGAGGACGCCTGGCCCGTGATGACGGAACCCTTCAGCCAATGGGTGATCAAGGACGATTTCCCGGCCGGCCGTCCGGCCTGGGAAAAATTCGGCGTCACCATGGTCGGCGATGTCGCCCCTTTCGAGGACATGAAGCTGAGGCTGCTCAACGGCGCGCATTCGGGCATCGCCTATCTCGGCCTGCTCAGCGGCCACGCCACGGTCGATCGCGCCTTCGCCGATCCGGCGATAAGGCAGTTCGTCGATGCGCTGTGGGAGGAGGCGGTATCGACATTGCCGGATGACGCCGGCCTCGACACATCAGCCTATACGACCGAGCTCGCCGAGCGTTTTTCGAACACGGCACTTGCCCACCGCACGGCGCAGATCGCCAATGACGGCAGCCAGAAACTGCCGCAGCGCATCATCGCTTCAGCTATCGAGTGCCTCGAAGCCGGCACCGAGCTGGTCCATCTCACGCTGGTGGTGGCAGCCTGGATCGCGGCCTGCGCGGCGCGCGGAAAGAGCTTGCCGGAGGGCCATTTCACCGATCCGCTCGATGCTCCGCTGACGGCGCTTTTGGACCAGCAGCTGCCGGCGAACGAAACCGTGACGGCGGTGTTCGATCTGACCGGCTTCGCCAGCGATCACGCCGAACGCCAGACGCTGATCGAACTCGTGGCCGTCCACCTCGTCCACCTGCGGCGGGACGGCACGACTTTGGCCTTTGCTGCGCTCGGCATAGAGGGCGAAGGGCCGTAAGGCGAAGCTGGCACGCTACAGCATCGCCGCCATAGCTGAATTCTCTCCGCTCGAACAAAACAAAAAAGCGAGGCAAGTGCCCCGCTTTTCACTTCGCTTCTGAATTGAAGTTCAGGCCGGCAGGATGGCGCCTTCCAGCGTGGTGAGCTGGCCAAGGAACTGCTCCGCCTTGCTGCGCGCCTGGTCGTCCTTGGCGTCCACGGCGTCTTCCCTGGCTTCCTGGATGCGGCGGGCGAGATCGGCGCGGTCGACATCCTTCACCGCGACGGCCGATTCCGCCAGCAGCGTGCAGCCGGCCGGAACGATGTCGGCGAAGCCACCGAACACGACATAGCGTTCTTCGCCGCCCGAGGCGTTCTTCACCGTGACGACGCCCGGCTTGATCGTGGTCATGACCGGCGCATGATGGGCCATGACGGTCATCTCGCCTTCGGCGCCTGGAATAACGACGGATTCGACCTCGGCGGAAACCAGCAGGCGCTCCGGAGAGACCAGTTCGAACTTGAAAGCTTCAGCCATATCAACTTAGCAGGTAGGGAATAGTGAGTAGTCAGTAGTGAAGGGGTGCAAAGGCCCCTTGGTCACATCTGCTATTCTCTACTCACTACTCACTACTCCCTATTCGCTTGAATTACGCCGCTTCAGCCGCGAGGCGCTGTGCCTTCTCGACCGCTTCGTCGATGCCGCCGACCATGTAGAAGGCGGCTTCCGGCAGGTGGTCATAATCGCCGTTGCAGAGGCCCTTGAAGCCCTTGATGGTGTCGGCGAGGTCGACCAGCTTGCCCGGCGCGCCGGTGAACACTTCGGCGACGAAGAAGGGCTGCGACAGGAAGCGCTCGATCTTGCGGGCGCGGGCCACCGTCTGCTTGTCCTCTTCCGAGAGCTCGTCCATGCCCAGGATGGCGATGATGTCCTGCAGCGACTTGTAGCGCTGGAGGATCGACTGCACCTGGCGGGCGACGCCATAGTGCTCGTCGCCGACGACCAGCGGGTCGAGCATGCGCGAGGTCGAGTCCAGCGGATCGACGGCCGGATAAATGCCCTTTTCGGCGATCGAACGGTTCAGCGTCGTCGTCGCGTCAAGGTGAGCGAATGAGGTCGCCGGCGCCGGGTCGGTCAAGTCATCGGCCGGCACGTAGATCGCCTGCACCGAGGTGATCGAGCCCTTGGTGGTGGTGGTGATGCGTTCCTGCAGCGCGCCCATGTCGGTGGCGAGCGTCGGCTGATAGCCCACGGCCGACGGGATACGGCCGAGCAGCGCCGACACTTCAGAACCCGCCTGCGTGAAGCGGAAGATGTTGTCGACGAAGAACAGCACGTCCTGGCCCTGGTCGCGGAAATATTCGGCAACCGTCAGGCCGGTCAGGCCGACGCGGGCGCGCGCGCCCGGCGGCTCGTTCATCTGGCCGTACACCAGCGCCGCCTTCGAGCCTTCGCCGCCGCCCTTCTTGTTGACGCCGGATTCGATGAACTCGTGATAGAGGTCGTTGCCTTCGCGGGTGCGCTCGCCGACGCCGGCGAACACCGAGTAACCACCATGCGCCTTGGCAATGTTGTTGATCAATTCCTGGATCAGCACGGTCTTGCCGACGCCGGCGCCGCCGAACAGGCCGATCTTGCCGCCCTTGGCGTAGGGAGCCAACAGGTCGAGCACCTTGATGCCGGTGATCAGGATCTGCGCTTCCGTCGATTGTTCGATATAGGCCGGAGCCGGCTGATGGATCGAGCGCAATTCGACCGCGTCGACCGGGCCTGCTTCGTCGACCGGCTCGCCGATGACGTTGATGATGCGGCCGAGCATGCCCGGGCCGACCGGCACGGCGATCGGGCCGCCGGTGTCGCGCACTTCCTGGCCGCGCACCAGACCTTCGGTGGAGTCCATGGCGATGCAGCGCACGGTGTTTTCACCGAGATGCTGGGCAACTTCGAGCACCAGGCGATTGCCGACATTGTCGGTCTCGAGCGCGTTCAGGATCGGCGGCAGATGCTCGCCGAACTGCACGTCGACGACCGCGCCGATGACCTGGCGGACCTTGCCTACAACGCCGGTGGCCCTGGTGGCCACGGCCTGGGTCCTGGCAGCGGCGGCCTTGGCCGGCGCTGCTGCTGCCTTGGCCGGGGCCGCCTTTGCCGCCGCTGCCGGAGCCTTGGCCGCCTTCGCCGGGGCTGCTGCCTTCGGGATTGCCTTCTGCGGGGTCGCTGCTTTCGCCATCGTCTTTACCCTTTTCGTCCTTTGTTTCTCACGCGGTCCGGTTCGCGGGCCATGACCCGCGGACCGCGCCTAGAGCGCCTCGGCGCCCGAAATGATTTCGATCAGTTCCTTGGTGATCTGTGCCTGCCGCTGGCGGTTGTAGGTGATCGAAAGTTTGTTGATCATCTCACCGGCGTTGCGCGTCGCATTGTCCATGGCGCTCATCTTGGCGCCCATTTCGCCCGCCGCGTTTTCGAGCAGCGCGCGGAAAACCTGCACCGCGATGTTGCGCGGGATGAGGTCGGACAGGATTTCGCCCGGCTCCGGCTCATACTCGTAGACGGCGCTGGCGCCATCCGTCGACTCGGGCCGAGCCGAAGAGGCGGACGCTGCCGGAATGATCTGCTGCGCGGTCGGAACCTGGCTGATCACCGACTTGAACTGCGAATAGAACAGCGTGCAGACGTCGAAGGCGCCCTCGTTGAACAGGTGGATAACCTTGCGGGCGATCGCATCGGCATTGACGAAGCCGAGCGTCTTTACCTCGCGCAGATCGACGCGCTCGATGATCATCGCGGCGTAGTCGCGGCGCAGTATGTCGAAACCCTTCTTGCCGACGCAGATGATCTTGACCTGCTTGCCATCGGCCAGAAGTCGGCGGATATGGTCGCGGGCATGACGGGCGATCTGCGAATTGAAGCCGCCGCACAGGCCGCGCTCGGCTGTGCAGACGACGAGCAGATGCACGTCATCCTTGCCGGTTCCCGCCATCAGCGCCGGGGCATCGCCACCGCCACCGACAGCCTGGGTGATGTTGGCCAGGACGGAACCCATGCGCTCCGAATAGGGACGCGCCGCTTCCGCCGCCTCTTGCGCACGGCGCAGCTTTGCCGCGGCGACCATCTGCATCGCCTTGGTGATCTTCTGCGTCGCCTTGACCGAGGCGATACGGTTACGAAGGTCTTTTAATGAAGGCATGCTTCAAACCTGATCCCGACTTGCACTTCGCTCAGGCGAAGGTCTTGGCGAAGGCGTCGATCTCGGCCTTCAGCTTGGCGCGCAGATCGTCCGACAGCGCCTTTTCCTTGCGGATGGCCTCGAGGACGTCCTTGCCGGCCGAACGCATGTGGCTGAGCAGGCCGTGCTCGAACTTGCCGACCTGGTTGACCGGCAGCTTGTCGAGATAGCCGTTGACGCCGGCGAAGATCACCGCGACCTGCTCTTCCGTCTTCAGCGGCGAGAACTGCGGCTGCTTCAACAGTTCGGTCAGGCGCGAGCCGCGGTTGAGCAGGCGCTGCGTGGCGGCATCGAGATCCGAGCCGAACTGCGCGAAAGCCGCCATTTCGCGGTACTGCGCGAGCTCGCCCTTGATCGAGCCGGCAACCTGCTTCATCGCCTTGATCTGCGCCGAGGAACCGACGCGCGACACCGACAGGCCGACGTTGACGGCCGGACGGATGCCTTGGAAGAACAGGTTGGTTTCGAGGAAGATCTGGCCGTCGGTGATCGAGATCACGTTGGTCGGAATGTAGGCCGACACGTCGTTGGCCTGCGTTTCGATGACCGGCAGCGCGGTCAGCGAGCCGCCACCCAGGTCGTCGTTGAGCTTGGCAGCGCGCTCGAGCAGGCGCGAGTGCAGGTAGAAGACGTCGCCCGGATAGGCTTCGCGGCCCGGCGGACGGCGCAGCAACAGCGACATCTGGCGATAGGCCACGGCCTGCTTCGACAGATCGTCATAGCTGATCAGCGCATGCATGCCGTTGTCGCGGAAATATTCGCCCATGGTGCAGGCCGTGAACGGCGCCAGGAACTGCATCGGCGCCGGATCGGACGCGGTGGCGGCGACGATGATCGAATATTCGAGCGCGCCGCGCTCTTCCAGCACCTTGACGAACTGCGCGACGGTCGAGCGCTTCTGGCCGACGGCGACGTAGACGCAGTAGAGCTTTTCCTTCTCAGGACCGTTGTCGTGCACCGACTTCTGGTTGAGCATCGTGTCGAGGATGATGGCGGTCTTGCCGGTCTGGCGATCGCCGATGACCAGCTCGCGCTGACCGCGGCCGACCGGGATCAGCGCATCGATGGCCTTGAGGCCGGTCGACATCGGCTCGTTCACCGACTTGCGCGGGATGATGCCGGGCGCCTTGACGTCGACGCGCTTGCGCTCGATCGCCTTGATCGGGCCTTTGCCGTCGATCGGGTTGCCGAGCGCGTCGACGACGCGGCCGAGCAGGCCGGGGCCGACAGGCGCGTCGACGATGGCGCCGGTGCGCTTGACGGTGTCGCCTTCCTTGATGTCGCGGTCGGCGCCGAAGATGACGACGCCGACATTGTCGGCTTCGAGATTGAGCGCCATGCCGCGGATGCCGCCGGGGAATTCGACCATTTCGCCGGCCTGGACATTGTCGAGACCGTAAACGCGGGCGATACCGTCACCGACGGACAGCACCTGTCCGACTTCGGAGACCTCGGCCTCCTTGCCGAAATTCTTAATCTGGTCTTTCAGAATTGCGGAAATTTCCGCGGCGCGGATGTCCATCAGCCGACCTCTTTCAGTGCAAGCTTGAGCGAATTGAGTTTGGTTTTGAGCGACGTATCGATCTGGCGCGAGCCCATCTTGACCACCAGTCCGCCGAGCAGCGACGGGTCGACGGTGACGGAAATGGCCACGTCCTTGCCGGCAACGCTCTTCAGCGCCGCCTTGAGTTCGGTCTGCTGGGCCGCGGTCAGATCATGCGCCGACGTCACTTCAGCAGCAGCCTCGCCACGGTGCTCAGCGGCGATCTGGCGAAATGCCTTGATCATGCCGGGCACCGCGAACAGGCGGCGGTTCTTGGCGACGACGCGCAGGAAATTGCCAGTCAGGCCGGTGATGCCGGCCTTGTCGGCGATCGCCGCGATGGCCTTGGCCTGGTCCTCGCTGGAGAATACCGGGCTGTTGATCAGCCGGGTGAGGTCCGCGCTGCCCGCCAGCATGGCCTCGAAACCGTTCAGGTCGGCCTCGACCTTGGCCACGGAGTTTGACTGCGATGCCAGTTCGAACAGCGAACCGGCATAGCGCTCTGCGACACCTGAGATTGGCGATGACGATTGGGCCACGGACCGTCTTTTCTCTTGTCTGACAGGCCGCAGATTGTTGGCGCGAGCAAAAACTCTGGCTAAATCTTTGACCTTACTGCATTTTTCCAAGCACGGAGGCGCGGCTTCCGCTATCCCCGGCCGAAAGTCGATTGCCGTCTAGCACAGGCATTTTAAGACCGCAATGCGTCGTTCCGCATGGTTTTCAGGCACTATTGTCGCATCCGGCGAAAGACTCGGGTCCTGCGCACCGGAATACCCTTGGATTCAGGGCACAAAGCCGAAGGCAAAGGCGAGCGGCAAGGCCGCGAGCGCCAGTTCCACCACGATGGAAACCCAATTGAAAGGTGTATTGGCGCCATCCGACATCATCGACAGCAGCCGGCCGAAGGCGGTGAACAGCCAGGAGAAGCCGAGCGCCATGTAGACCAGCGGCTGCGCGAGCAGGATGCAGCACAAGCCGACCCCTAGATAGAAGCCCGACATGCGGCCTCGGCCTTCGGCGATCGCCGCCGCCTTCTCGGGTTTGGCCTGCAGGCGCAGGATGCGGAACGCCAGGCCCGGCGCCAGGAAGAACAGAAGGCCGAGCAGCACGGTGAAGACCGCGCTCGACCAGGCCAGCCATTCGCCCTGGCTCGTCGGCCATGGAAGCGCAAAGTCCATCGTGTCCCCTCGAAAAGTCTGCTTTGAAATCGCGGGCATTCTAGCGAAGGAAAAATGCCGCGCCAGATGGCTCCAGGCACTTTAGGAGACGCGCATCAACCGAGCGCGAATTCCACCGCCGCCTCGGCATGGATGCGCGTCGTGTCGAAAACCGGAATGTCGAAATCGCCCTGGCCGATCAGCATGGTGATCTCGGTGCAGCCCATAATCAGGCTGTCGGCGGCCTCTTCGCGGCGAAGGCGGTTTGCCTCGGCGACATAGGCGGCCTTCGAAGCTTCGGAGACAACGCCCTGGCAGAGTTCCTCGTAGATGACGCGATGGACCATGTCGCGCCCGGCGTCATCGGGCACCACTGGCGAGAGGCCATATTTGTCGGCAAGCCGGCCCTTGTAGAAGTCCTGTTCCATGGTGAACCGCGTCGCCAGCAGCGCCGGGCGCTGCAAACCGGCCTGCCTGATCGCGGCCGCCGTGGCATCAGCGATATGGATCAGCGGGATCGACACTGACGTCTGCACCTGGTCGGCCAGCTTATGCATGGTGTTGGTGCACAAGAGCAGACCTTCCGCACCGCCGGCCTCGAGCTTGCGCGCGGCATCGGTCAGCAGCGCGCCGGCGCCGTCCCAGTCGCCATGATGCTGCCGCTCGGCAATCTCGGAAAAATCGAACGACCAGAGCAGCAGCTTCGCCGAATGCAAGCCGCCAAGGCGCTCGCGCACGATCTCGTTGAGCAGGCGGTAGTAGATCGCGGTCGATTCCCAGCTCATGCCACCGAGCAAGCCAAGGGTTTTCATGTGGTCTTTCCGTTCTCTCGCCGAGACAACTGTAGCTGAAATTGCGTCCTACAAAAAACTCTGGGGGTCGATGTCAACCTGCACCCGGACCGAGCCGCGCTGCTTCGGTCCGTTGGCGAGCATGGCTCTGATAAAACCTTGCATGTCGGCGCGCCGTTCGCCCTGGATCAGCAGGCGGAAGCGGTGGCGGCCGCCCAGCAGCGACAGCGGAGCTTCCGCCGGCCCGAGCACGAACAGGTCCGACGCTTCCGGTGCCGCGCGGCGCAGGCCGCGTGCATGGCCTTCCGCTTCCGCCCGCGTCACCGCGCTGACGATGACGCCGGCCAACCGGCCGAAGGGCGGCAAGGCAGCGCGTTCGCGCTCCGAAATCTCGCGCTGGTAGAAAGACTCGGCATCGCCTGAGACGATCGCCCGCATCACCGGATGGTCGGGCTGGAAGGTCTGCAGCAGGCCAAGGCTCTTCTTGCCGGTGCGGCCGGCACGGCCGGTCACCTGGCTGAGCAGCTGAAACGTGCGCTCGGCGGCCCGCGGATCGCCATTGGCAAGGCCGAGATCGGCGTCGACGACACCGACCAGCGTCATGTTCGGGAAATTGTGGCCCTTGGCGACCAGTTGCGTGCCGATGACGATATCGGCCTCGCCATTGGCGATTGCCTCCAGCTCCAGCCGCAATCGTCGTACACCGCCCATTATGTCCGAGGACAGCACGATGGTGCGCGCGTCCGGGAAATGCGTCACGACCTCCTCGGCGATGCGTTCGACCCCCGGCCCGCAAGCCACCAGATGGTCGAGCGTGCCGCATTCCGGGCAGGCTTCGGGACGGCGCTCATTGTGACCGCAGTGATGACACACCAACTGGCCGCGAAAGCGGTGTTCGACCAGCCAGGCCGAGCACACCGGACAGCCGAAGCGATGGCCGCAGACCCGGCACAGCGTCAGCGGCGCATAGCCACGCCGGTTGAGAAACAGCAGCGACTGCTCCTTCTTCTCCAGCGTCCGGCGCATATGGTCGATCAGCACCGGCGACAGGAAGCCGCCACGGGCGGGCGGGACGCGGCGCATGTCGATCGACTTGAGATCGGGAAGTGCCGCCTCGGCGAAGCGGGCGGAAAGCACAGCCCTGGCATAACGGCCCTGGCTGGCATTGACCCGGCTCTCGACCGACGGCGTCGCCGATGCCAGGACCACGGGGAAGCCGCCTATATGGCCGCGCACGACAGCCATGTCTCGCGCATTGTAGAAGACGCGGTCTTCCTGCTTGTAGGCGGGGTCGTGCTCCTCGTCGACCACGATCAGGCCAAGCTCGCGGAACGGCAGGAACAGCGCCGAGCGCGCGCCGGCAACGACGCGCACGCCGCCTTCCGCCACTTGCCGCCAGACTTTTTCACGCATTCGCGGTGGCAAATCCGAATGCCATTCGCCCGGCTTGGCGCCGAAACGTTGCTGGAAGCGTTCGAGAAAGGCGTGCGTCAAGGCGATTTCCGGCAGCAGGATAAGCACCTGCTTGCCCTGCTCGAGCGCGGCCGCCACCGCCTCGAAATAAACCTCCGTCTTGCCCGAACCGGTGACGCCGTCGAGCAACGTGACATTGAACTCGCCGGCCGCGACATTGGCGCGCAGCATCGACGCGGCCTCGTTCTGGTCCGGCATCAGTTCGGGAACGGCATAGCTGGGATCAGGCGCGGCCACCACCGGGCGCGGCAGGATCATCACCGTCTCGAACACGCCTTGCGCTTTCAGCCCCTCGATCACCGTCGACGATACGCCCGCGGCGTGCGCGAGCCCGGAGCGCGTCCAGGCCAGCCCGCCTTCGGCCGTCTCCAGCACGCGGGCCCTGGCATCGGTCATCCGATCGGGCACGAGCAGGGTGCGCTGAAGCCCTTCGATCCAGGGTTCGGGATCAAAGGCCTCCGGCGCCCTGAGCAGCATGCGCGCCACCATGCCCGGCGGCGACAGCGTGTACTGCGCCACCCAGTCAACGAAGCGGCGCATGGCGCGGTCGATTGGCGGACAGTCGAAAACCTGCTCGATCGGGCGCAATTTCCTGGCATCGACCTGCTCGACAACGCCGTCCCAGACAATGCCGGCGACCTGGCGCGGCCCGAGCGGCACGCGCACGATCGAACCCGGCACCACGCGCATGCCGGCCGGCACGGCATAGGTGTAGGGGCGTTCGGCCGGCATCGGCACCAGCACCGGCGCGGCCACGACAAAGGGCGAATCTTCGATCATGAGGCGTGACCTTGCCCTGACTTTGGTCTAGATCAAAGAGCAACGCTGAACGTGCCTTCCCAAGCACGACGAAATCGTCAGGAGACCCGCCATGAAATTTTTTGCCGACACCGCCGATATCAAAGAGATCAAGGAACTGAACGATCTGGGACTGCTCGATGGCGTCACCACCAATCCCTCCCTGATCCTGAAATCGGGCGGCAAGATCATCGAGGTCACCAAGCAGATCTGCGACATCGTCGAAGGCCCGGTCTCGGCCGAGGTCGTGGCGACCGAGTTCAAGCAGATGATGGCCGAGGCCGAGGTGCTGGCCAAGATCGCGCCCAATATTGCCATCAAGGTGCCGCTGACGCTGGACGGCCTGAAGGCCTGCAAGACGATCCGCACCGAGATGAACCGCATGGTCAACGTCACGCTGTGCTTCTCGGCCACCCAGGCGCTGCTCGCGGCCAAGGCCGGCGCGTCCTTCATCTCGCCCTTCGTCGGCCGCATCGACGACACCGGCTCGGACGGCATGGAGCTGATCCAGGAGATCCGTCAGATCTACGACAATTACGATTTCCAGACCGAGATCCTGACCGCTTCCGTGCGCACGGTGAACCACGTCAAGCAGGCGGCTCTCATCGGCGCCGACGTCATCACCGCGCCGCCGGCGACGCTGAAGGCGCTGGTCAACCATCCGCTGACCGACAAGGGCCTGGCCGCCTTCCTCGCCGATTGGGCCAAGACCGGCCAGAAGATCGGCTGAGCGGTCCCACACCAGATACGAAGAAAGGCCGGGCAACCGGCCTTTTTCATACGCTGCGGATCAAGAGCTGACCGCCCGATCAGTCCGTGCCGTCGTCGGGTGGCGCGATAGGCGACGGGCGCTTGCCCGCCATGATCTCGCGCTTGCCGACATGGTTGGGTGCGCCGACCAGACCCTCCTTCTCCATGCGTTCGACCAGTGAAGCCGCGCGGTTGTAGCCGATGCCGAGGCGGCGCTGGATGTAGGACGTCGAACATTTCTTGTCGCGCAACACCACCTTGACCGCTTCGTCATAGCTGGGATCGCCATCCTCGGCGGCAACGGCTCCCTTGTCGAAGACCGGACCCTGGTCGCCCTCCTCTTCCTCTTCATCCTCGTCGGCCGTCACGGTCTCCAGATATTCGGGACGGCCCTGCGCCTTCAGATGCGCCACGACATGCTCGACCTCGGCGTCGGAAACAAAGGGGCCGTGCACACGGGCGATGCGCCCGCCGCCCATCATGTGCAGCATGTCGCCCTGGCCGAGCAGTTGCTCGGCGCCCTGCTCGCCCAGGATGGTGCGGCTGTCGATCTTGGAGGTGACCTGAAAGGAGATGCGGGTCGGGAAATTGGCCTTGATCGTGCCGGTGATGACATCGACCGAAGGCCGCTGCGTTGCCATGATCAGGTGGATGCCGGCGGCGCGCGCCATCTGCGCCAGGCGCTGGATGGCGCCTTCGATCTCCTTGCCGGCAACCATCATGAGGTCGGCCATCTCGTCGACGATGACGACGATGTAGGGCATCGGCGCGAGATCGATTTCCTGCTGTTCGAACAGCGGCTCGCCGGTGCCCTTCTCGAAGCCGGCCTGCACGGTCATGACGACCGTCTCGCCCTTGTCGCGGACTTGGGCGGCGCGCTCATTGTAGCCGTCGATGTTGCGCACGCCGAGCCGCGCCATCTTGCGATAGCGATCCTCCATCTCGCGCACCGCCCATTTGAGCGCGGTAACGGCCTTCTTGGGATCCGTGACGACGGGGGTCAGAAGGTGCGGGATACCGTCATAGACGGAGAGCTCAAGCATTTTCGGGTCGACCATGATCAGCCGGCATTCTTCCGGCTTCAGCCGGTAGAGCAGCGACAGGATCATGGTGTTGATGGCGACCGACTTGCCGGAGCCGGTGGTGCCGGCGACGAGCAGGTGCGGCATTTTCGCCAGCTCGGCAATGACAGGTTCGCCGCCGATCGTCTTGCCAAGGCAAAGCGCCAGCTTGCAGCTGGTCTTGCGGAAGCCCTGCGATTCGATCAGTTCGCGGAAATAGACGGTTTCGCGGGTCTCGTTCGGCAGCTCGATACCGATGACATTGCGGCCGGGCACGACGGCGACGCGCGCCGAGACCGCCGACATGGAGCGGGCGATATCGTCGGCGAGGCCAATGACGCGCGACGACTTGACACCTGGCGCCGGCTCGAACTCGTAGAGGGTAACGACCGGGCCAGGGCGAACGTGGATGATCTCGCCGCGAACGCCGAAATCCTCCAGCACGCTTTCCAGGAGATCGGCATTCTGCTCGAGCCGCTCCTGCGACATGTAGAAGCCCTGCCCTTCCGGCGGCTGCTGCAGCAGTTCCTCCGAGGGAAGCTCGTAGCTTTCGCCCGTCACCGGCCGCGCAACCTTGCCAGCCATGGGCAGCGACGGCCCGCGCACGGTGGCAACGGTTTCCTCCACGCGCTGCACAAGTGGGGCGGCGCTGCTTGCGGCAGATGCGACCACTGCCGTCGTCCGGCCCTGCCGGACAGCCCTGCCCGCCGGAACGGGCGGCTCGACCAGGGCCTTGTTGGAGTTGGCCGGAAAGACGTCCGGCAGTGCGGACGAGGCCTGGCCCGGAAGGCATTCGATGACACGGAACAAGGTGGTGACATCGGCCACGGCGGACGCGGAGATGTCGGCCCGCGCCGCGGCGACCGGCGCTGCCGCGACCGGTACACGCGAAACCGGGCTGACTGAGCGGGGCGGCGACGTCACGTCAACCAGAAGCGGAGCCAAGCCCTCGAAGAAGGCGTGATCCGAAAGATAGGGCCGCCGGGCTTTTTCAGCGGTGGCTGTTCTGACCGGCGCGCCATTCACGACAACGGGCGCCGGGCGCGTGGCCGCTCGTGCCGTTGCGGGCATCTTCGGAGCCGTCGGCTGAACACCTTGCGACGTCTCGCCGCCGCGCGCCGGCTGAGCGGACGCGGCCGGTGATGGTCCGCGATGCATGACGGCGCCAGGCCCGACCTGCTGCGTCGGGGGCGCCTGCGGACCGCCCTGCGCGGCAACCACGTCATGAGGTTGGCGATGCTTGGGTTCATAGTCCGGCGTGCGTGTAAAACGCACATTGGGCGCAAGGAAAAAATACTCTTGCCAGGCGGGGCTTTCGGTGTCGCCCTGCGGGAAAGCATTGTCCGCCGCGGGTTTCCCATTCGGCCCGACGGAGGGTCTGCGGTCGTCGCCGGGATCGGCTACCCGTCCGGACTGGCCCGCATGGGAAGCACCGGATTGGCTGACATCCACCTTGCCGCGCGGGCCGCCGGAGCGCTCCCTTTCGGGGTCATCGGGCGAAGCTGTGTGCAATGAATTGACCCGAGAAAAACGCCTGGCTTCCATGCTCAAGACTCACTGTGGAACGTCTGCTGAGCAATAGGGAGCGAGTGGTTAACAGTTGCTTCCGTCAGTGCCGTTGGAGCGAGCGAAAAATATCTTTCGCGGCGATGCCGAACGATACGGATTCGAGCGCTGGATCGTATTCGACGATCATCCACATATGCGGGCCGAGCATGTGCAAGCGCCGGCCCTTGGCCATCGGGAAACAGCCGGGGGCACCAGGATCGAGAGGACGTCTTTCGTGAACGAAGAGTGGCGCTAGCTGGCTGCCTTGCCGTGTCGGGCCAGATCCTGCGCGATTGACAGTTGCAGGGCCTCGGCCAGTTCGCGCGCGGCACGGTTCTCGGCGTCGATCTGCGCCCGGTAGGAGGCAAATTCCTGACGCGGCCTGTCGAAGGACGAGGTGATCGCCCGCCTGCCGACCGCGATCACCGCGCCGGTTTTCGCATCGGTCAGCGTGTAGCCGGCGGTCAGCGTCACCGAACCGGCGGTCGGCTCGTCTTGATCGGTTCCAACCTGGACGAGTGCCGAGGATTCAACGGCTTCGGTCACACCGAGATCGAGCGAATAAAGTGCCGAAGCCGGTTCGCCGGCACCGCGCCCGAACCCAAAGATCAGATTGTTGCGCACCTGCTGGGCGTAACGCGTCCGGACCGGCTTGACGGCGATCGACGCCAGCTCGGCATTGGCTGTGGAGCCGGTCGACAGCGGCGCGCTCGAATAGAGCGGCCGCACCTGACAGGCCGAGACGAGCGCAAGCGAGCCGACAAGACCGGCAAGCGCGATGCGGCGCAGCAAACGGCTCAACTCTGTCTTTTCCCGATCAGGCAACGACATTGACGATCCTCTGCGGCACGATGATCACCTTGCGCGGAGTCTTGCCTTCAAGTGCCTTCTGCACGAAGTCGAGAGCCAAGACCGCTTTTTCGACCGCACCTTGGTCCGCGTCGCGGGCAATTGTCAAATCCCCCCGCTTCTTACCGTTGACCTGTACCGGATAGGTGACTTCATTGTCGACGACCAGCGCCGGATCGAAGACCGGCCACGGCCGTTCGGCCACCAGATCGCTGCCGCCCAGCGTCTCCCAGCACTCTTCGGCAAGGTGCGGCATGACAGGCGCGATCAGGTGCACCATGATCTCGACGGCCTCGCGGCAGGCGTTTTTCAGCGCCGGATCGGCCTTGGCTTCCGCCACCTCGTTGAGCGGGGTGGTCAGCGCGTTGGCCAGTTCATAGATGCGGGCGATGGCACGGTTGAAGGCGAGCTTCTCGATGTCTTCGCCGACCGCCTTCAGGATCTTGTGCGCGGCCTTGGAAACCGCTCCGGCCTCGCCGTCATTGACCGCCTTGGGTGTGACCCCTGCCAGCGTCTCGGCCGCCGTCGACACCAGGCGCCAGATGCGCTGCATGAAACGATGTGCGCCGGCGGCACCTTCGTCGGTCCACTCGACATCGCGTTCGGGCGGTGAATCCGACAGCATGAACCAGCGCGCCGTGTCAGCGCCGTAGCCATCGGTGATGTCTTCCGGGCTCACCGTGTTCTTTTTCGACTTCGACATCTTCTCGAGCGGGCCGATGGTGACCGCCTCGCCCGTGGCGATGTCGATGGCGCGGCGCTTGCCGTCGACTTCCTCCAGACGCACTTCGGTCGGCGCCAGCCAGCGGCCATTCGATGCCGAGCCGACACGGTAGGTTTCGTGCACCACCATGCCTTGCGTGAACAGGCCCTTGAACGGCTCGGCCAGGTCGACATGGCCGGTCTCGCGCATGGCGCGGGTGAAGAAGCGCGAATAGAGCAGATGCAGGATCGCATGCTCGATACCGCCAATATACTGATCGACGGCCAGCCACTCGTTCGCTGCTCTGGGATCGGTCGGCTCATGGGCCCAGGGCGCCGTGAAGCGGGCGAAGTACCAGGACGAATCGACGAACGTGTCCATCGTGTCGGTTTCGCGCCGCGCGTCCTTGCCGCATTGCGGGCACTTCACATGCCGCCACGTCGGGTGACGGTCGAGCGGATTGCCTGGCCGGTCGAAATCGACGTCGTCCGGCAGCTTGACCGGTAGGTCGGCCTTCGGCACCGGCACCACGCCGCAATCCTCGCAATGGATCATCGGGATCGGGCAGCCCCAGTAGCGCTGGCGCGAAATGCCCCAGTCGCGCAGGCGGAAATTCACCTTGCGCTCGGCCATCGGCCGGTTGCCGATCGTCTTCTGTTCCAGCAGGTTCGCGACCTCGTCGAAAGCCCGGTCCGGCTTCATGCCGTCGAGGAAACGCGAATTGATCATCGCGCCATCGTCGACATAGGCCTCGTCGATGATCTGGAAAGCCGACGGGTTCTCGCCGTCCGGCATCACCACCGGCACCACCGGCAGGCCGTATTTGTTGGCGAAGTCGAGGTCGCGCTGGTCATGCGCCGGGCAGCCGAAGATGGCGCCGGTGCCGTATTCCATCAGCACGAAATTGGCGACATAGACCGGCAGCGTCCAGGTATCGTCGAAGGGATGGACGACGCGGATACCGGTGTCGAAGCCCTTCTTCTCGGCCGTCTCGAGAGCCGCCACCGAAGTGCCCATATGGCGCACTTCATCGATGAACTTCGCCAGCGCCGGATTGGTCGCCGCGGCCTTCTTGGCCAGCGGGTGATCAGCGGCGATCGCCATGAACGAGGCGCCGAAAATGGTGTCGGGCCGCGTCGTGTAGACCTCCAACTCATGCTCGCCGGCAATTTCCGAGGCCAGCGGCCAGCGGATCAGCAAGCCTTCCGAACGGCCGATCCAGTTCTGCTGCATCAGCTTCACTTTTTCGGGCCATTCGTCGAGGCCGTCCAATGAATCCAGCAGGTCCTGCGCGAAGTCGGTGATCTTGAAGAACCATTGCGTCAGCTCGCGCTGTTCGACCAGCGCGCCGGAGCGCCAGCCGCGCCCGTCGATGACCTGCTCGTTGGCGAGCACCGTCATGTCCTCCGGGTCCCAGTTGACCTTGGAAGATTTGCGCGTCACCAGCCCCTTCGCGACGAAGTCGAGGAACAGCATCTGCTGGCGGTGGTAATAATCGACGTCGCAGGTGGCGAATTCGCGCGCCCAGTCCAGCGACAGGCCCATCACCTTGAGCTGCTCGCGCATGGTGGCGATGTTCTGGTAGGTCCACTCCTTGGGATGGACCTTGTTCTGCATGGCCGCGTTCTCGGCCGGCATGCCGAAGGCGTCCCAGCCCATCGGATGCAGCACGTTGAAGCCCTTGGCCCGCTTGTAGCGCGCCACCACGTCGCCCATCGTATAATTGCGGGTATGGCCGATATGGATGCGCCCCGACGGATAGGGGAACATCTCCAGCACGTAGTATTTCGGGCGCGGATCGTCATTGTGCGCTTCGAAAAGCTTCTTTTCGGCCCAGACCTTCTGCCATTTGGGTTCTGACGCGCGCGGATTGTATCGTTCGGTTGCCATGGGACGTTTTTCACTTAAAAGCATGCGAACTGCGGGCAAGAGCCCGGCAGTTCACGAAATGTGGTCCGGGTGTTCACCATGGTTTGGCAAACCCGTCAACCATATGGGCGTCGCGGCTGACAAAAACGCGAGTCAAACAGCGGGATTTGCATATGGGCGACACCGTTCAGCAGTTTTTCGCGGTCAAGGCGAAGATCGCCGCCGCCGAGCAGGAGGCCGGCCGTGAAGCCGGCGCGGTGACGCTGGTGGCGGTCTCCAAGACCTTCGACGCGCTCGATATCCAGCCGGTGATCGAGGCCGGCCAACGCGTCTTCGGCGAGAACCGCGTCCAGGAAGCACAAGGCAAATGGCCAGCGCTGAAGAAGGCTTTCCCCGATATCGAACTACACCTGATCGGCCCGCTGCAGTCGAACAAGGCGAGGGAGGCGGTGGCGCTGTTCGACGTCATCGAGACCATCGACCGCGACAAGATCGCCGCCGAGCTCGCCAAGGAAATTGCCAGGCAAGGCCGTGCGCCAAAGCTCTATGTCCAGGTGAATACCGGTTCCGAACCGCAGAAAGCCGGCATCGAACCGCGCGAGGCGGTCGCCTTCGTCAGGCGCTGCCGGGAAGTTCATGGCCTCGCCATCGAAGGCCTTATGTGTATTCCGCCGGCGGACGAGAATCCCGGCCCGCATTTCGCACTGCTAAAAAAAATGGCGAGAGAGGCCGGCGCCGCCAAACTGTCGATGGGCATGTCCGGCGACTACGAGACCGCGATCGCCTTCGGTGCCACCAGCGTCCGCGTGGGTTCGGCGATCTTCGGCAACCGGTAGTCGCTTAGGCCAGCCCGGCTAATTCATTGCCCCAGCGCTTGAAACGAAACGTACCGTTCCTATTTGTCCCGATGTCACCACACATCCTCCTGGAGCCTCACGATGCGTTATAATCAGCTTGGAAATACCGGGCTTTTCGTCTCCGAACTTTGCCTCGGCACCATGACCTTCGGCGCCGCCGGCCAGAACGCCCAATGGGGCCTGATCGCCAGCCTCGACCAGAAGGGCGTCAACGAAATCGTCGGCCGCTCGATCGCCGCCGGCGTCAACTTCTTCGACACGGCCGACGTCTATTCCGTCGGCGAGTCCGAACGCCTTCTCGGCCAGTCGCTTAGGGATCTCGGTGTTGCCAGGTCGAACGTGGTCATCGCCACCAAGGTCCATGCCGCCATGGGCGACGGGCCGAACCAGCGCGGCTCGTCGCGCGGCCACATCATGGATTCGATCGATGCCAGCCTCGAACGGCTGCAGCTCGACCACATCGATCTCTATCAGTTGCACGGCACCGACGCGGTGACGCCGATCGACGAGACGCTGCGGGCACTCGATGATCTCGTCACTAGTGGCAAGGTCCGCTATGTCGGCGTGTCCAACTGGCAGGCCTGGCGCATCGCCAAGGCGCTCGGCATCGCCGACCGCAAGGGTTTTGCCCGTTTCGAGACCATCCAGTCCTATTATTCGATCGCCGGCCGCGACCTCGAGCGCGAGATCGTGCCGCTGATCAACGAGGAGAAGCTCGGCCTGATGGTATGGTCGCCGATGGCCGGCGGGCTGCTGTCCGGCAAATATGGCCCCGGCGCGCCGGGCAACGGCGAGGGCCGCCGCGCGTCCTTCAACTTCCCGCCGGTCAACGAGGACCGCGCCTGGGCAGCGGTCGCCGTCATGCGCGAGGTCGCCAAGAAACATGATGTCAGCGTCGCCACCGTGGCGCTCGGCTATGTCCTGGCCAAGCCTTTCGTCATGAGTGTGATCATCGGCGCCAGCCGCATGGAGCAACTCGAGCAGAACCTCGCCGCCACCAGCCTCAAGCTCGATGCCGACGACCTCGCCAGGCTGGACGAAGTGAGCGCCTTGCCGGCCGAATATCCCGGCTGGATGGTCGAACGCCAGGGCGCCGGCCGTCGTCCGGCGCCTTTCGTCCCGAAGGCATAGCCCTACCGCTGGCAAGCCAGTCTTTTCGACGCCGCGTGTCCCATGGACGCGCGGCTTCGACTACAGCCGGACGGTCTCTGCGAGAAAGTCGAGAAAGGCCCGCACACGTGCAGGCAGGTGTTTGCCCTGACCGACATAGACGGCATGCGTCGGCTCTTCGTCGCCGGGGTTGAAGTCTTCCAGCAGCGGCACCAGCCGGCCGGCGGCGATGTCGGGCTCGACATGCCAGCGCGCCAGCCGCGCAATGCCCGCCCCTGATAGGGCGGACAGCCGCATCGCCTCGCCGTCGCTCACCGTGGCAGAGCCTGCGATCGGGACCATGACCGGTGCGCCGGCCGCGTCGATGAACGGCCAGCCATCGATGTATCGGACGAAACCGAAGGCAAGCATGTTGTGACGGCCGAGATCGCCGGGCGTCAGCGGCGTGCCGCGCGCTTCGAGATAGGCAGGCGCGGCAACCACCACCATCCGGCTCTGGCCGAGCTTGCGCGCCACCAGCCGTGACTCGCGAAGCGGCCCGGCGCGGATCGCGACATCGGCGCGCTCTTCCAACAGATCGATCACGCTGTCGGTCAGCACAGCCTCGACGAAAATCTCCGGATACCGTGCCAGAAAGCGCGGCAGCAGTGCCATTAGCCGGTGTTGGCCAAACGGCACATAGGCATTGACCCTCAGCCGCCCGCGCGGCGCCGCACCCGCCGCCGCTTCCCGCTCGGCGGCATCGAGGTCAGCCAGGACGCGCACGCCGCTGTCGTAGAAGGACGTCCCTTCCGGCGTGAGCTGGAGCTTGCGCGTCGAGCGGCTGACAAGCCGCGCGCCAAGCCGTGTTTCGAGCCGCGCGATCAGCTTGCTCACCGCCGACGGCGTCATGCGCAGCCGCCGCGCCGCGGCCGAGAAGCTCCCCGCTTCGACGACGCATACGAAGACTTCGATCTCGCCGGAGCGGTTGATATCGGGCCTGGCCATCTGTGAATCTATTTCACAGGAAATATGCCTTGGGCAAGTCTGGTTCACAACATGGCGGATCACGATCTTCCGGGCCGGGGCGCGGACTGGGCGTCCTTTGCTGACAGATGGGACCGCCATGCCTCTTGCTCTCTATGCCCTCGCTGCCGGTGCCTTTGGCATCGGTGTCACCGAATTCGTCATCATGGGCCTGCTCATGGATGTCAGTAAGGATCTTGGTGTGTCGATCTCGGCCGCTGGCCAACTGATCTCGGGTTACGCGCTCGGTGTTGTCATCGGTGCGCCCCTGTTGACCATCGCCACCGGCAACTGGCCGCGCAAAACCGTGCTGCTGGCGTTGATGGCAATCTTCACGATTGGCAACCTCGCCTGTGCGCTGGCGCCAGATTACTGGACCCTGATGGGTGCCCGTATCATCACCGCCTTTGCCCATGGCACTTTCTTCGGCGTCGGCTCGGTGGTCGCCACTGGCCTGGTCGCGCCCAACAGGAAAGCTTCGGCGATCGCGCTGATGTTCACTGGGCTCACCATCGCCAACATCCTCGGCGTACCCTTCGGCACCTGGCTCGGCCAGGCCTTTGGCTGGCGCGCGACCTTTTGGGCGGTGACCGCCGTCGGCCTCGCCGCCTTCGCCGTCATCCTGGCCCTGGTGCCGCGCGGCCACGCAGCGCTCGAGAAGAGCGATTTGCGCACCGATCTCGCCGTGCTGCGCCGCACGCCCGTCCTGCTCGGCCTCGCCACGACGGTGCTCGGCTATGCCGGCGTCTTCGCCGTCTTTACCTACATCGCCCCGTTGCTCTCCGAGATCAGCGGCTTCAGGGAAGCGGCCGTGTCGCCGATCCTGCTCGTCTTCGGCGGCGGTCTCATCGCCGGCAATCTCGCCGGCGGCAAGGTCGCCGATCGCTGGCTGGTGCCGGCGGTGCTCGGCAGCCTCGTGGTGCTGGCGCTGGTGCTTGCCACGATGAGCTTCGCCATCCACAGCCAGGTCATGGCCGTGATCTATGTCGGCCTGCTCGGCGCGGCCGCCTTCGCCACCGTGGCGCCGCTGCAGATGTGGGTGCTGGAGAAGGCGCAAGGCGCCGCCCAAAGCCTGGCCTCATCGTTCAACATCGCCGCCTTCAATCTCGGCAATGCGGCCGGCGCCTGGCTTGGCGGCACGGTCATCGCCCATGGCCTTGGGCTGGGTTCGCTCACCTGGGTCGCCGCCCTGCTGCCGCTGGCGGCACTCGCCGTGGCCGGACTGGCGCTTCGCCTCGATCGTGGCACCACATCAGGCGCGCCTGCCACCGTCCGGTCGTGACATCAGCCGACACCCGAATCGCCTCTCCACTTCACAAACCACCAGGAGCAAGAAAATGGACTATCGACGTCTCGGCGCATCGGGCCTGAATGTGCCGGCGCTCTCATTCGGCGCCGGAACTTTTGGCGGTTCCGGCCCGCTGTTCGGTGCCTGGGGCAACAGTGACGCCAGCGAAGCGCGGCGCCTCATCGACATCTGCCTCGAGGCCGGCGTCTATTTGTTCGACACCGCCGACGTCTATTCGAACGGCGCCTCGGAGGAGGTGCTCGGCGAAGCGATCAAGGGCCGGCGCGACGCGGTGCTGATCTCGACCAAGACCGCGCTGCCCATGGGCGACGGGCCGGCCGACTTTGGCTCGTCGCGCTCGCGGCTGATCAAGTCGGTCGACGCCGCGCTGAAGCGCCTCGGCACCGACTACATCGACCTGCTGCAGCTGCACGCTTTCGATGCCGGCACGCCGATCGAGGAAGTTCTGTCGACGCTGGACGGCCTCGTTCGCTCCGGCAAGCTGCGCTATGTCGGCGTCTCCAACTTCTCCGGCTGGCAAGTGATGAAGTCGCTCGGCCTGGCGGAGATGCACGGCTACCCTCGCTATGTCGCGCATCAGGTCTACTATTCGCTGCTCGGCCGCGACTATGAATGGGAGCTGATGCCGCTCGGCCTCGACCAGGGCCTCGGCGCACTGGTGTGGAGCCCGCTCGGCTGGGGCCGCCTGACCGGCAAGATCCGCCGCGGCCAGCCCTTGCCGGAAAAGAGCCGGCTGCACGAGACCGCGAGCTTCGGCCCGCCGGTCGAGGATGAGCATCTCTATCGGGTCATGGATGCGCTCGACGCCGTGGCTGAGGAAGCCGGCAAGACGGTTCCGCAGATCGCGATCAACTGGCTGCTGCGGCGCCCGACCGTTTCCTCCGTCATTATCGGCGCCCGCAACGAGGAGCAACTGCGACAGAACCTCGGCGCCGTCGGCTGGACGCTGACGCCGGAGCAGATGAAAAAGCTCGACGCCGCAAGCGAGGTCACCGCGCCCTACCCCTATTTCCCCTATCGGCGTCAGGAAGGCTTCGCCCGGCTGAACCCGCCGGCGGTTTAAACTCGCGATCGTTCATTTGGGCGGCAACGTTCGGGATTGGCCGACGCCTCTCAGTTTCGTCATCCACGGGCGAAGCAGGAGCGAAGCTCCGTCGCGGAGACCCGAGGATCCATGCCGTGACGGCTGTTGAGCAATGCGGCGGATCAGAATTCTGGACCGCTGCAACGTCGAGAGGTCGCGGCATGGATCCTAGGGTCTGCTCTCGTCGCTCCGCTCCTCGCTGCGCCCTAGGATGACGAAGCGATAGGCGTTCCGTCAATCGCCATGCATATCGGCCCGTCAACGCAAGCGAGCCTCAAAGCTTCTGCGCCGGACCCTCAGTGCAGCACGAACTCGCCATCCACCTTGCGCCATTCGTTCGGCGCGATCAGCTTCTGGTGCGTGTAGCTGACCGAATGCAGGGGCCCGTCGAGCTTGGCCTTCCAGAATTCGATGAACCTGATCAGCACCGGAAATGTCGGAGCGATGTCGTAGTCCTGCCAGACGAAGCTCTGCAGGAGATGCGGGTGGTCGGGAAAATGATAAAGAATCTTGGCCGTGGTCAGGCCGTAGCCTTTGAGCATCAGGTCCATTTCCAGATGGTCGCGCATTGCGGTTCCCAAGGTTGATTCTCCTGTCCTCCCAAGCACCAATTGTGCGCGCCGTTACTTAACTGTCTATTGATTTTTCTTGATCGCAGAACGAACTTTCCCCACAAAAACATGCAGTTAGCAGCGAACCGCGTCGAGTGCTGACAGCCTCGGAAAGCGCTCCTGCGGCATCCCGCCACGCGAATCCAACGTCTAATGTTGCCGTCGCGGCGGAACTGGTAATAATGCCGCCGAATTCGCGGCTGCGTGGCCGCGATCCCGCGGGCGTTTCAAGCCCGCGGATTGGTTCGGGAGGAAAGCCAAGAAATGTCCGAGGTTCATGTCCATCGCGTCCAGCCGGCGTGGAAGAAGAACGCGCTGATCGACAATGACACTTACCTCAAATGGTATGCCGACAGCGTGAAGAACCCGGACAAGTTCTGGGGCAAGCACGGCAAGCGGATCGACTGGTTCAAGCCCTTCTCCAAGGTCAAGAACACCTCCTTCGACGGCAAGGTCTCGATCAAGTGGTTCGAGGATGGCCAGACCAACGTCTCGTATAATTGCATCGACCGCCACCTGAAGAAGCGCGGCGACCAGACCGCCATCATCTGGGAAGGCGACAACCCCTACGACGACAGGAAGGTCACCTACAACGAGCTCTACCAGCATGTCTGCCGGCTTGCCAATGTGATGAAGAAGCACGGCGTCAAGAAAGGGGACCGCGTCACCATCTACATGCCGATGATCCCGGAGGCGGCTTACGCGATGCTGGCCTGCACGCGTATCGGCGCCATTCATTCGGTCGTCTTCGGCGGCTTTTCGCCGGATGCCTTGGCCGGCCGCATCGTCGACTGCGAATCGACCTTCGTCATCACTGCCGACGAGGGTCTGCGTGGAGGAAAACCCATTCCTCTGAAGGAGAACACCGACAAGGCGATCGACGTTGCCGCCAAGCACCATGTCAAGGTCAAGACCGTCGTGGTCGTGCGCCGCACGGCCGGCAAGATCGGCTGGGCGCCGGGGCGCGATGTCTGGTATCACGACGAAGTCGCGACGGTGAAGCCTGAGTGCAAGCCGGAGAAGATGAAGGCCGAGGATCCGCTGTTCATCCTCTACACGTCGGGCTCGACCGGCAGGCCCAAAGGCGTGCTGCACACCACCGCCGGCTATCTCGTCTATGTGTCGATGACGCACCAATATGTTTTCGACTATCATGACGGCGACATCTACTGGTGCACCGCCGATGTCGGCTGGGTGACCGGCCACAGCTACATCGTCTATGGACCGCTCGCCAACGGCGCCACCACGCTGATGTTCGAGGGGGTGCCGAACTACCCCTCGCAGTCGCGCTTCTGGGAAGTCATCGACAAGCACAAGGTCAACATCTTCTACACCGCCCCGACAGCGCTGCGCGCGCTGATGGGCGCCGGCGACGCGCATGTCACCAAGACATCGCGAAAATCGCTGCGCGTGCTGGGCTCGGTCGGCGAGCCGATCAACCCGGAAGCCTGGGAGTGGTATTTCAACGTCGTCGGCGACGGCAAGGTGCCGATCGTCGACACATGGTGGCAGACAGAGACCGGCGGCATCCTGATTACGCCGCTGCCGGGCGCTACCGACCTCAAGGCAGGTTCGGCGACACGGCCCTTCTTCGGCGTCCAGCCGCAACTGGTCGACAGCGAGGGCAAGGTGGTGGACGGTGCGGCCGATGGCAACCTCTGCATCACCGATTCCTGGCCGGGCCAGATGCGCACCGTCTATGGCGATCACGACCGTTTCGTGCAGACCTATTTTTCCGCCTACAAGGGAAAATATTTCACGGGTGACGGCTGCCGCCGCGATGCGGACGGCTACTACTGGATCACCGGCCGCGTGGACGACGTCATCAATGTCTCCGGCCACCGCATGGGCACGGCCGAGGTCGAATCGGCTCTGGTCAGCCATGACAAGGTTTCCGAGGCCGCCGTGGTCGGCTATCCCCATGACATCAAGGGCCAGGGCATCTATTGCTATGTCACGCTGATGGCCGGCGAGCAGCCGAGCGAAGAGTTGCGCAAGGAACTCGTCGCCCATGTCCGCAAGGAGATCGGCGCCATCGCCACGCCCGACAAGATCCAGTTCGCGCCCGGCCTGCCCAAGACGCGTTCGGGCAAGATCATGCGCCGCATCCTGCGCAAGATCGCCGAGGACGATTTTTCCGCACTCGGCGACACCTCGACGCTTGCCGATCCGGCCGTGGTCGACGATCTCATCGCCAACCGGCAGAACAAGAAGGGCTGATGCGGGAAGACGCGGCATTGGGCACCGTCACCCAGTTGTGGCGCTATCCGGCGAGTTCGCTCGCCGGCGAGCGCCAGGACGCCATCCTGGTCGGCACCCACAGCATCGAGGGCGACCGTATGTTCGGCCTCGTCGATATCTCGGACAACGAGATCGCCCGGCCCGATCGTGACGCCAAATGGCACAAGGTGCCGAGCATCCGCACCCGGCTGAGCCACGGCGGCGAATTGGAAATCGCCATCCCCGATGGCGACTGGCTCGCCGCACCCAGCGCCGAATGCGACCGCGCCGTGTCGGCCTATCTCGGCTTCGGCGCCTCGATCCGGCCGTTCCGCAGGGAGAATGCGGCAGGCTATGCCGGTCCGCTGACCGCGGAACGCTACCGCAAGGCGCCGATCCATCTCCTGACCACGGCATCGCTGGCGCGGCTGAAGGCACTGCATCCGGAAGGGGCCGCCGATCCGCGCCGCTTCCGCCCCAACATCGTCGTCGACATCGCTCCGGTCGAGGGCTCGTTTCCCGAAACCGAATGGATCGGTCGAAAGCTCGCCATCGGCGACCTGGTCTTGACCATCTCCGAGCCGTGCCGCCGCTGCGGCTTCACCATCATCGCCCAGGACGGTTTCGACAATGATCCAGGGATCCTGCGCAATCTGGTCCGCCACAACGGCCACAATCTCGGCGTCTATTGCACCGTCGACCAGCCTGGCCGTGTCGAGATCGGTGCGCCGATGCGGTTTGTCTGACCTGCCGACCCAAGCCTATCGATAAAGGTCCGCCCGGGTCGGTGGCAGGCCGCTCGGGCCTCGCGCGCGTTTGGTGGCGACGGTCTGGAATATCTGCGCCGAGGCGCGTTCGAAGGTGATGGAGCAGCCGCTCAGGTAAAGCAGCCACAGCCGCGCCTTGGCTTCGCCGACCTCGGCGATTGCCTCGCCGAACCGCGCCTGCAGACGCTCGGCCCACAGCCTGCAGGTGCGGGCATAGTGCTCGCGCAAATTCTCGACATCGTAGACGAGGAAGCCGTGCGCTTCGAGATTGCCTAGCGTCATGCCGACCGTATCGAGCTCGCCACCCGGGAAGATGTATTTGATCAGCGCCCGGTATTCCGGCCCCTTGCGCAGGGTCTTCTTGATGTCGCCCTTGCTGCGCCTTGTGATGGCGTGATGCAGATAGATTCCGCCCGGTTTCAGCAGCCGGTGGACAGCGGAGAAGTAGGCCGCATGGTTTGCCAGGCCCAGATGCTCGAACATACCGATGGACGATATCTTGTCGAAGGTGCCGGTGAGCTCTGCATAGGACTTTATCTCGATGGTGATCTTGTCCTCCAGACCCTCGGCGCGAATGCGCTCGCGGGCTAGTGAGGTCTGGGCTTGCGACAGCGATACGCCGTGTCCGACGACACCATAATTTTTCGCGGCGTGGATCAGCATCGCGCCCCAGCCGCAGCCGATGTCGAGCAATCTTTCACCCGGTTTCAGCCGAAGCTTGCGGCAGATATGGTCGAGCTTGTCGACCTGCGCCTCGTCGATGCCGTTTGCGAAATCCTGGAAATACCCGCAGCTATAGACCATGCGCTCGTCGAGAAAGAGCCCGTAGAAGGCATTCGAGATATCATAGTGATGCTGGATCGCCTCCTTGCTGGAGCCGCTGACGAACGGGTTGCGACCAGCGAGATCAACCCGCGACGTCATCTGCTTTCTCGAAAACAGCACCGCCGGCAAGTCACGCAGAAGCGCCCGTTTCGGCAATGTCTTCAGCTTCGACCGCAGCTTGCCCGTCGAAGGCAGGGCGTAGAAATCGAACAGCGATCCATCCTCGATGTCGACTGCCTTGGAAATCCACATCTCGATAAGGGTCGACAGGGACGGTCGGCGAACGATCTGCCAGACAATGTCGTGGTCGTTGATGACGAGCACGGGGCCGGTGGCGGGGCCGATCCGCTCGCCGGTCCACAGCCTGACCGCGAAGGCGGGCTTCACCGCCTCGACTACCGTTCGAACGATGCGCGCAGCTCTTTCGGTGGCGTCCATACCCTTCCCCACTGTCGATGGCTCAATCTTGTCCGTTCGGGACCTGGATCGCAAGCCAAAGCATACGGCGCCATCTTCCGGCAAGGATGCCTTTTTCAGCATGGCACTTGTCATTTGCTGCAACGCACCCCATCATGAGGGTGTGTTCAACAAATCGAAAGGAGGTGATCCGATGTCGAGTGATTTCGTTTTCCAGAACGTGGCCTCAGCGGATTGCACTTTCGGGAAGCAGTCTTCCCGTTAAGGCGCGAGATGCGCGGCGGGTGACGTGAACGTCACCGCCATTGAGCCGCGCCATGGACGGAAACACGGAAGGCCGCCGGCTTCGAAAGAAGCGGCGGCCTTTTCCGTTTGGGCTGGGTCCTACTTGGTCAAAGCAAGGGTTTCGATGTTGCGGGCGATTGTCTGAAAGGCCGAATCCAATTCGGCGCCGTCGGCGGCCTGATAGAAGTGCTTGACTGAACCGGTATCGGGGCTGGCACAGTTCTGGAGCGTCGAAGCGGCATTCGTCTCATCGAGTTTGAAGCCGATCGTGAATATCTCTATGCCTTTGTCGCGCATGGCGGCGCAGAGTTTTGTCGCGGCCGTGCGGATCGTTTCCTTGCCGGCATCGTTATAGACTCCGCCAACGCTGGTCGCGTCGAAATAGGACAGGTTGAATTCGCCGTCTGTCATAAGGATCGCGTACTTGCCAACTTTCTTGGGATCGAATTTGGCTGGCCGCTGAGAGGCATTGAGCACGCCGCCCCAGCTTTCCGACAGCATATACCAGGTCCATTGAACGCCGATGTGGCCGGCAGTACCCCCCGAGGCGCCAAGATTCTTGATGACATTCTTGAGCGTGGCGACGTCAGCCGTCAAAGGGACGAGTGCGGCGGCCGGGCAAGCCGCAGTGTTTGTGTTAGCGGCAAAGCTAGACAACAGATAGTCGCGGTTGACCATGCTGGAGCCAGGACCCGCCTCCGAATATTGATCGGTCCCCTTGCGTTCGGTGGCGCAATTGTCCGGGCGCGGGGATGCCGAAGCAGGTTGAGCGCTCGCATTGCCGGGTGCCTGCTTGCGCTGACTGGCATTGGCTTCCACATAGACGCTGCTGGCCGCAAGTTGGCCGGTATTGACCGAATTGGCGTAGGGCACGATGGAGAGGCGAACGCGCGGCTTGTTCGGGTCCTGAGTACCCAGGAAGCTGTCCACCGCATTGGCGGCGGCGGTCCTCAGGTCCTTGATTTTCTGACCGGCCATCGATCCGGTTACATCGAGCATCATCGCCACTTCGATGGTCTTGTCCGAATAAAGCGATGTTGTCGAAGCAGTGACCTGCCTCGCATCGTCCGTGCCGAAAATCGGGAAGAACAGGGCAACATCGACGTGGGCGTCCACCTGGACCGTTTTTGCGATCTTGTCGACGATCAGCCGGTCAAGAACGACTTGGCCGGCCTGCAGAATTCCGGCGGTAGCGTTGGCGTCGAGAAAGGCCTGCACGGATTTGTTTGCGTCGGCCTCCTTGATGGCACCCGTGGTCAGGTCACGTGCCGTCGATGTCACCGCCGCGTCGACGACGCCCTGCAGGCTCGATTTGGCATTGTAGAGCTGCGTGACATTGACCGAGAAGCCCGCGACCAGCGCCAAGACCGAGGCAGCAAAGCCGAACAGGACCGCGAAATTTCCACCGCGATCTCTGGCGAACCTGCCGACCGCGTGAACAAGCCCCCCGTAATTCCGCATCCAACAGCCTCCGCTTGCCTCGGCCTCGTCGCCGCGGACAGGGCAATGCAGGATTCCAGCCGGATGACTCCGCCTCACGCCGGGACACCTTCGGCCAGATATCAAGCTGTTGTTTTTGCTTGCTTTAGACCTTCGTGAAAGTGAACGGCTGGTAAACGAAAAACCACGATCCTCGCCGCGTTTACCAGACGCTTACCATGCTCGAAGCGAGGCAATCGCCGAAGTCTTGGCGACGTCTTGTTGCGGCACAGGCCTTCTGTGCCGAAGCGACCAACTGTCCCAGGGTTGCGAGGCATGGCACAAACCTACAGCATGTCGCGGCGAATGGGATTCGCCCGACCTGCTGTAGGCTTCTGATTTAATGCATGTCGTTGTCCCAGAACCGAGGACACTTCCGGGCGACATGCATTAGCCAACGCGTTGAGATTCAGGTCAGGCCGAGTCGAAAATGGCTGACGCCGAGAGCTAGGCCAGCATCTGCGCGCTGGCCGTCCTGTCGATACCGCGGTGGGGTGGATTGAACAGCCTGCCTTGCTGTTCGTAGGTCCATACCTTGAACAAGGTGAGCCGGTGCGGGCCGAAACTGTGCAGCAAGGGAACGTCGGTGGCGTCGCGGCCGCGCGCGATGACGACGCGACCAACCCTGGGCCGGTTATGGCGCGGATCGAACGTGTACCACTTGCCGTCGAGGAACGCTTCCATCCAGGCCGAGAAATCCATCGGCGCCAGATCGGCCGGCACGCCGATGTCGCCGAGATAGCCGTTCACGTAGCGCGCCGGAATGTTCATGCAACGGCAAAGCGTGATGGCCAGATGGGCGAAGTCGCGGCACACCCCGACGCGTTCCTCGTGCGCCTGCGCGGCAGTGCGGGTCGAACGCGCATAGCCATAGCCGAAGGACAGGCGGTTGTGGACATAGTCGACAATCGCCTGCACCCGCGCCCAACCGGACGGAAGATGGCCGAAAAGCTGCCAGGCGAGATTGCTCAGATGATCTGTCTCGCAATAGCGGCTGCCCAGGAGATAGAAGAGCACCTCGTCGGGTAACTCGGCGACCGGCATTTCCCGGGCCAGCGTGTTGACCTCGTCCGTCTCGCCACTGTCCTCGACAACCGCGTCGTAGAGGATGCGAAAGCCGCCGGCGGGCGCGGTGAAACGGCGGCAGGCATTGCCATGCAGGTCGTGATAGAGCCTGGTCGGCACCGATGGCGAGATGAGCACACGTGTCTGCCGCTTGATGTCGGCCCGCCTGTCCTTGTGGATTTCGAGCAGAGAAATCACCGGGGTTGCCTCGGCGCATTCAATCGCGATCTCGTAGCCGAGGCGTATCAGCATGGGCGTCGTCCCTGGTTCGCGTGATGGGAATTGTACGATTTCAAACGTTGCAAGGTGACGGTGGTTCCCTGGATCGCGACCCAAAAGCGCTCTCGCGCCTTTTCATGTCGGCACCTTGGCGTTACGGTTGCGTCCTCCCTCGACACCCTCCCCCGGACTTCAAGGAAAATCATGTTTGCTGGCAAAAAATTCGCCGCCTTCCTCTTCGATATGGACGGCACGCTCATCAATTCCATCGCCTCGGCGGAGCGGGTCTGGGGCGACTGGGCGCTGCGCCACGGCCTCGACGTCGCGGCCTTCCTGCCGACAATTCATGGCGTGCGGGCGATCGAGACCATCACCGCCCTTGCACTCCCGGGCGTCGACCCGACACACGAAGCCGATTTACTGCTGAAGGCCGAGGCCGACGATCTCGAGGGCATCCTCCAGATCTCCGGTGCCGTGGCGTTTCTCAACGCGCTGCCGCCGGAGCGCTGGGCGATCGTAACCTCGGCGCCACGCTCGTTGGCGCTTGCACGCATGAAGGTCGCCGGCATTCCTGTCCCTGGGGTCCTCGTCGCGGCGGAGGATGTTTCCCGTGGCAAGCCGGCGCCCGACTGTTTCCAACTCGGCGCAAGACGGCTTGGCTTCGACGCGCGTGACTGCCTGGTGTTCGAGGATGCCCCGGCTGGTATCGCGGCGGCGGAGGCGGCGGGAGCGTCGGTCATGGTGATCAACGCCACGCACCAGCATCCCCTGGCAACACAGCATGCCACGATCGCCGGTTACGATGACATCGACATCACCGTCGACGAACGCGGCTGGGTTGCGCTCGAGCCCCAGCGCAACGCAGCTTAGAGTGCAGCGCGGTCTGGAGTGTGCCGAGATTCAGGTCAGGCCGAGTCGAAAACGGAAGCTGCCGAGAACCGGAACGGAGCGTACTGAGGTATATGTGAGCAACGGAAGCGCAGGCAGCTTCCGTTTGCAGGCCGGTCTCACCTCAATATCAACACACTCTAGAAGTCGCTGGTCAGGCCTTTGACCTCCCAGTCGCCATAGCGGCCGGGTTCCTTGCCGCCGCGGCCGCCGATTTCCCGGGGCAGTGCTGCTTCCTTGCGGCGGTAGTCTTGCCGCCTTGCCTCGGCTTCCTGCAGCGCGCGGCGGGCGGCGGGCGTCAGCTCTTTTGGCGGCTCGCCGTCATCCGTGCCGGCTGGCGTTTTACTGGTTTCATCGTTCATGCGATATCTCGAGTGGATTGAAACAGGAACAGGCGTTTCCCATCATATAGCGATGACGTCACGAGGATCGACCCTTTTTCACCACCATCCGGACAGGAGCAGACGATGAACACCATTCGCACCGCCATGCTTCTCGCCGCCATGACTGCGCTGTTCATGGGCGTCGGCTTCCTGATCGGCGGTTCGGGCGGCATGATGATCGCCCTGCTGGTCGCTGCCGGCACCAATTTGTTCAGCTACTGGAACGCCGACAAGATGGTGCTGTCGATGAACCGCGCCGTCGAGGTCGACGAGAAGAACGCGCCGGAATATTACGCCATCGTCCAGGCACTGGCCAAACAGGCCGGGCTGCCGATGCCGAAAACCTATCTGATCGACAATCCGCAGCCGAATGCCTTTGCCACCGGCCGCAATCCGCAGAACGCGGCCGTCGCCGCCTCCACCGGCCTGCTGCAGCGGCTGACCCATGAAGAGGTCGCCGCCGTGATGGCGCATGAGCTCGCCCACGTCCAGCACCGCGACACGCTGACCATGACCATCGTCGCCACCTTTGCCGGTGCCATCTCGATGCTCGGGAATTTCGCCTTTTTCCTTGGCGGCAACCGCGACAACAACCCGTTCGGCTTTGTCGGCGTGCTGGCGGCGATGATCGTCGCGCCCTTCGCGGCCATGATCGTGCAGATGGCGGTCAGCCGCACCCGCGAATACGAGGCCGACCGGCGCGGCGCCGAAATCTGTGGACACCCGCTATGGCTGGCCTCCGCGCTTGACAAGATCGCCCGCGGGGCCGAACGCATTCCCAACCCCGATGCCGAGCGCAATCCCGCGATGGCGCATCTCTTCATCATCAACCCCCTGCATGGCGAGCGCATGGACAGTCTGTTCTCCACCCATCCGAGCACCGACAACCGCATCGCCGCCCTGCAGGCAATGGCGCGGCAGATGGGCGATGGCGCTCCGCGAACCGCGCAGCGCCAGGCACCGACGCCACCGCTAATGGACGAGCCGCAAGCAGCTGGACCGTGGGGCAAGCCGGCCGAACCGGCCAGCCCGAAATCCAATCCGTGGGGTCGCAACCCGACCGGGCCCAAGGGCCGGTGGTCGTGAGCGTGGCGGGCAGAGCACCTCGACGCACGGTTGCAGGCGATCAGGAACACAATGCCGGCGGCGAGTTCGTTGCCGGCCTCGCCGCGCGGAAGGCTGCGGCGCGGCTGCTGGCCGCAGTCATCGATGCCCGCACGCCGCTTGATGGCCTGACCGACCACGAGAACGGCCATCCGCAATACAGGGTCCTCGATTTGCGCGACCGTGGCCTGGTGCGCGCCGTACTGGTAACCGCGCTGCGCTACCGCATGACCATCTCGGGACTGCTGGCGCGGCGCCTGGAAAAGCCGCTGCCGCCCAACGCGACCGCCTTGTCGCACATATTGCATGTGGCGGCAGCGCAGATCCTGTTCCTCGACATTCCCGACAGCGCCGCCGTCGACCTAGCCGTGACCCACGCCAAGTCCGACCCCCGCACGCAGCGTTTTTCCGGCCTGGTCAACGGCGTGCTGCGCACGCTGGCGCGAGCCAAGGAAGCCGAGCTTCCGGCCGCGCTTGCCGCCACAGACGAAGCGCCAAAATGGTTTTCCGACCGGCTGAAGGCCGCCTATGGCACCGAGAAGGCCCGGCAGATCCTGGCTGCCCATCGCCACGAGGCGCCGGTCGATTTCTCGGTCAAGGCCGATGCCGAACTCTGGGCCGAAAAGCTCGGCGGCATTGTCCTGCCCACCGGAACGGTTCGGGTGGAGAAGCTAGCCTGCGCCGTCACGGAATTGCCGGGCTTCGCGGAGGGGGCATGGTGGGTCCAGGATGCGGCGGCCAGCCTTCCCGCCCGGCTGTTCGGCGATGTCGCCGGCCTGCGCGTCGCCGACCTTTGCGCAGCGCCCGGCGGCAAGACCGCGCAGCTCATTCTCGCTGGCGCCAGGGTCACAGCGGTAGACACCTCGAAGAACCGCCTGGCGCGGCTGGCGCAGAATCTCGGCCGCCTCGGCCTCTCCGCCGACATCGTCCAGGCCGATCTGCTCAAATACGAGCCCAGCGAATTGTTCGACGCCGTGCTGCTCGATGCGCCATGTTCCTCGACGGGCACGGTGCGGCGGCATCCGGACGTGCCGTGGACCAAGACGGCGGCGGACGTCGAAAAACTCGCCGACTTGCAACGCAGGCTGCTCGCGCGCGCCGTTACACTGGTCAGGCCCGGCGGTAGGATCGTCTTTTCGAATTGTTCCCTCGATCCGATCGAGGGCGAAGAACTGCATCGTTCCTTTCTCAAGGACACGGCTGCGGTCATTGACGATCCGCTGCGGCAAGGCGAGATCGCCGGCATCGATTCGTTCCTGACGCCGCAAGGCACACTGCGCACCACGCCCGCCGATCTTGACCTCGGCGCGCCGGAGCGCTCCGGTCTGGACGGCTTCTTCGCCGCGCGCATGCGTCGAACCTCGGCCTAAGCACTGGGATTTGCAGATTTTTTTAGGAAGGAACCGGTCCAAAAGCGGGGGACCCGGCGCCGTTCTATGGAATTCGCCTTCGCATAAGTTCTTGAATCATATAAGCTTGTGCTTGGGGTAGAGGACGATCAGGAGGGGTTTTGGCACTGGCTGCCAGCAACACGACGCGTCTATGGACGCTGGTCGCGAAGGAGTTCTGGCGCAAGACGCGCCGGCGCCTGCGTGCCAGCCCGGTCTATCGCTGGCGCTATTCCGGCCGCACGCCCGAACGTGTCCTGATCGCGCCGCCGGACCTGCGCCTCGCCGACCCGCAGATCGCACTCGAGATCTATTACGGCCGCTATCCCCTGTCTGGCCATCTGGTTGAGACCGGCGGCAAATCCCCTTTCCAGATCAATGTCCCCAATCACGGGTGGCAGAAGACGCTGCATGGCTTCCGCTGGCTGCGCCACATGCGTGCCGCCGGCACGGAGCTCGCCGCGGCAAACGCCCGCGCGCTCGTCTCCGACTGGATCGCCATGCATGGCAACCATATTTCAGGCATCGCCTGGGAGCCAGGCACGACGGCCAAACGCATCATCGCCTGGCTGCAGCATTCCTCCGTCGTGCTGCAGGGCGCCGAGTTCCCCTTTTACCGCGCGTTCCTGAAATCGCTGGCCATGCAGATCCGCTATCTCAGGTCGATGGCGCGCGAAATGCCCGACGGCAAGGACCGGCTGCGCGCCCGCATCGCGCTGGCCTTCGCGGCACTGTCCCTGCCGGCGCCGGCTTCCGCGCTGCGCGGCGCCACCCGCAACCTTGCCGGGGAACTCAATCGCCAGATCCTTGCCGATGGCGGCCATATCTCGCGCAATCCAATGGCTGTGCTGGAAATCCTCGCCGACCTCCTGCCGCTACGCCAGACCTACGCCAACCAGGCCGAAGCGCCGCCGCAGGCGCTGATCGGCGCCATCGACCGCATGCTGCCGGCGCTGCGCTTCTTCCGTCATCAGGATGGCAGCCTCGCCCGCTTCAACGGTATGGGCGCCACAATCCATGACCGCATCGCCACCATCCTGCGCCATGACGACACCGCCGGCTCCCCGCTGCTGCATGCACCGCATTCGGGCTATGAACGGCTGGCGATCGGCGGCGCCACCGTGATCGCCGATACCGGCCTGCCGCCGCCGGTCGACGTGTCCAATGCAGCCCATGCCGGCTGCCTCGCCTTCGAACTGTCGTCGGGCCGCCAGCACTATATCGTCAATGCCGGCATCGACACCTACGGCGCCGCGGAGTTCCGGCCACTGGCCCGCGCCACCGCAGCGCATTCGACAGCCACCATCAACGACACGTCTTCGGCGCGTTTCACCCACGCGCTGCGGGTCAACGACCAGTTGGGATCACCATTGATCGGCGGCCCGCAGCAAGTGCAGTGCAAGCGCATCGACCAGAAGGGCGTCCACGGCTTCATCGCCCGTCATGACGGATATCTGCAGCGTTTCGGCTTCCTGCACGAACGTGAGCTGAAACTGTCTTCGGACGGCAATGTGCTGGCGGGCCGGGACCGGTTCCAGCGGCCCGGCAACGCCGCGATCCGCAACAGCGGCCGCGATTTCATCACGGTGCGCTTTCACGTCCATCCGGACATCAATCTGCTGCAGGACGAACAGGAGCGGCTGGTGCTGACCGCCGATCTGGCCGACACCTGGGTGTTCACCTCGGACGAGGTGGTGCCCGAAGTTGAGGAATCGATCTATTTCGCCGGTCTGGGCGGGCCGCGCCGCAGCCGCCAGATCGTGCTCGCCTTCAAGGCGTCCGACATTGCCGAAGTCCATTGGCAGCTGACGCGGACAAAGATCGCCGGTTATCCCGAAAACAACTGAACCGCCGCCAAACCAGTCGGCTCAAGCCTGCTGCGGGATACCGAGGGCGTCATAGGTGCTGAGCGATGGCGGGCCGGCGAAGGCGAAGCGGATCTTGTCGACCATCGCCGCCGCCTCGCCGCTCATAGCGCTCGGCATCCTCTGCCGTGCTCCAAACGGTGATTGCCATGAACGTGTCGCGCGCCTGGTGCTGCTGCAGCAGAACGGCGCTGATATTGCCCTTGGCAGCGCGGATGGCGGGGATCGCCTCGGCCTCGTAGACGTCCCGCACCCGCTCCGTCGTGTCCGGCAACGCCCTGAACTGGCCAATACGCACGAATGCCATAGGTTTTCCTCCATCGCGAGCACATGAGCCTATACTGGATGCCCTCAATTTCATATGAAACCGTCGAATGACGCGCCACGCTTGATTTCCGGGCCTCATATGCTACGGCGCGGGGCATCCATCACACCAGCCGTGAAAGGCCGCCAGCCAATGGCCGTCGCCGCCAAGAACATTCCCGCCCCGGACCTCGTTCCCGTCCGCCGTGCCTTGCTCTCCGTCTTCGACAAGACCGGGCTGATCGATTTCGCCAGGGCACTGGCCGCGGCCGGCGTCGAGCTCGTCTCCACCGGCGGCACGGCAAAAGCGATCGCCGAAGCCGGCATGGCGGTGCGCGATGTCTCCGAGCTCACCGGTTTTCCCGAGATCATGGACGGCCGCGTCAAGACGTTGCACCCGTCCGTGCACGGCGCGCTGCTTGGCGTGCGCGACGATCCCGAGCATACATTGGCGATGCGCAAATACGGCATCGAGCCGATCGATCTTGTCGTCTCCAATCTTTATCCGTTCGAGGAGGTCCGCCGCTCCGGCGCCGACTACGCGGCGATCGTCGAGAATATCGACATTGGCGGCCCGGCGATGATCCGTGCCTCGGCCAAGAACCATGCCTATGTCGCCATTGTCACCGATCCCGGCGACTACGCCGCGGTGCTCAACGCGCTGGAGATGAACATCGGCTCGCTGTCGCTGGATTTCCGCAAGAAGCTGGCGGCCAAGGCCTTCGCCCGCACCGCCACTTATGACGCGGCGATCTCGGGCTGGTTCGCCGAGGCGCTGGAGATCGAGCATCCGACCTGGCGCGCCTTCGGCGGCAGGCTTGCCGAGGTCATGCGCTACGGCGAAAACCCGCATCAGGATGCCGGCTTCTACGTCAATGGCGACAAACGGCCGGGCGTCGCCACGGCGCGGCAGCTGCAGGGCAAGCAGCTATCCTACAACAACATCAACGACACCGATGCCGCCTTCGAACTGGCCGGCGAGTTCGATCCGAACCGCTCGGCCGCCGTCGCCATCATCAAGCACGCCAATCCGTGCGGCGTGGCCGAAGGTACGTCGCTGAAAGCGGCCTACGCCAAGGCGCTCGCCTGCGACCCGGTCTCGGCCTTCGGCGGCATCGTCGCCTTGAACCGCGCCCTTGACGCCGAGGCGGCCGAGGAAATCGTGAAAACCTTCACCGAGGTGATCATCGCCCCCGACGCCACCGACGAGGCCGCGGCAATCATAGCTGCCAAGAAGAATTTGCGCCTGCTGGTCACCAGCGGCCTGCCCGACCCGCGCACGGCAGGCACGACGGTCAAGTCGGTTTCCGGTGGCCTGCTCGTCCAGGGCCGCGACAATGCCGTGGTCGACGACCTCGAATTGAAAGTGGTGACGAAGCGCGCGCCGACGCCCAGCGAAATGGCCGATCTGAAATTCGCCTTCCGCGTCGCCAAGCACGTCAAGTCGAACGCCATCGTCTATGCCAAGGACGGTGCCACCGTCGGCATCGGCGCCGGCCAGATGAGCCGGGTCGATTCCTCACGCATCGCCGCGCGCAAGGCGGTCGACGCGGCGGAGACGACAGGCATGGCGGAGCCGTTGACCAAGGGCTCGGTGGTCGCTTCGGACGCCTTCTTTCCCTTCGCCGACGGCCTGCTGTCGGCCATCGAGGCCGGTGCCACCGCCGTGATCCAGCCGGGCGGTTCGATGCGCGACGACGACGTCATCGCCGCCGCCGACGAACACGGCATCGCCATGGTGTTCACAGGCGTGCGGCATTTCCGGCATTGAGGAGCTTCTTCCCTTCTCCCCTTGTTGTGGGAGAAGGAAGAGGCGCTGCTATTCAACCGGCCGATCCGCCGGATACGGCGTGCGAACCAGGATCGCCATGCCGATGGCCAGGAACAGGATAATCGCCGCCATGCCGAGCCGCGCCGAGCCGCTGGTTGCGGTAATCGTCGCCACCATGAACGGCGCCAGGAAACTGGTTGCCCGGCCGGCTAGCGCATAGATGCCGAAATAGCGGCCGGATTCGGCTGCGGTCACGCTGCGCGCCATGTAGGAGCGCGACGACGCCTGCACCGGCCCGAAAGCCAGGCCGATCAGCAGGCCGTACATGATGTAGGCCTTTTCGGCCGCCGTGCCGAACAGGCCTCCCGAGTCGGTGGTCGAAAGCTGGATCAGGCCAAGCAGCGTGAAGCCCGGGCCGGTCGAGACGACGCCGATGGTGGCGATGGACAGCATGACCAACGAAATCATCACCACCGCCTTGGAACCCAGGCCGGTGTCGAGCCGCGCCGCGATCCAGCAACCGAAGATGGCGACGACGTTGAGGATGATGCCGAACATGCCGATCTCGGTGATAGACCATTGGAACATGCCCGCCGCGAACGTGCCGCCCAGCGCCAGCAGCGCATTGACGCCATCCTGGTAGATCATGCGGGCGACGAGGAAGCGGAAGATGCCGCCACGCTTGCGCACCTCGGCCAGCGTCGATTTCAGCTCCGACAGGCCTTCGCGCACCGCCGGCCCGATCGGGATGCCCTTGATGGCGTCGGGCGTGAAGAAGAACATCGGCAGGATGAACAGGAAATACCATCCGGCCGACAGCGGCCCGGTGGCGCGGGCATCCTCGCCCAGCTGCGGGTCAAGACCGAACAATGGGGTGATGCCGATGATCGTCTTGCCGGTTTCCGGCGAGCCGGCCAGGCAGGTGACGACGAAGATCAGTGCGATCATGCCACCGAGATAACCGAGACCCCAGGCCACGTTGGAGATGCGGCCGATCTCGCTCTTCGGCACCAGGCGCGGCATCATGGAATCGTTGAAGACGGTGGAAAACTCCGCCGCCACCGACGCCAGCGAGAACAGCGCCACGATCAGGAACAGGTTCGAGCCGGGCGCGGCGAACCAGAGCAAGGTGAGACTGGTGACCTTGATCGCGGCGAAGAAGGCGATCCATGGCTTGCGCGGTCCGGTCTGGTCGGCGATCGAACCGAGGATCGGCGACAGCACCGCGATGACCAGCCCGGCAGCGGCGATGCCATAGCCCCAGACGGCTTGGCCGGTGGTGGGATCGCCCGCCATGCGCGAAACGAAATAGGGGCCGAAAATGAAGGTGGTGACGACCGTGAAGAACGGCTGCGCCGCCCAGTCGAAGAACATCCACCCCCAAATGCCGCGCCCGGACGCCCGCTGGATTGTCTCTACCGCCATAGTGATTCCCCCGGCACCCGCTCCGCCCATTTCGGGCGCCATGTCTGCATGTTTCGAATGTTCATGCAAATGGACAAGCGCTGGCTCACATTCCCGTCAGATCGCTCATCAGGCCCGACGCAACCGACAGCCGCGACACGGTGATGTCGCCGCCTTCCGTCAGCGCCTGTAGCCGATCGCGGATGCGCGCCACCCGCTCGCCGCCGGCTTCGAGCCAGGCCGCCACCGGATCGGCCGCCTTGGACTGGCCGGTGAGCGCGGCGACCGCGATACCGCGCCGTGCCGCGCCGATCGTGTCGGTGGCGCGGGACAGAGCGAGTTGATCATAATAGTCCGAAGGCGTGATCGAGCGCGCCGCATCCTCGACGCGCGGGATGCGGAAGGCGTCGCTGACGGCGAAGAACGCCCTGGCGGCCGCGACAATATCGGCAACGGCGGTGCGCGCCGTCAGCGCGATATCGGGGATGAGCTCCGCCGCCTCGCTCATCGCCAGCTGCTCGGCCAGCTTCTCCGGGGCGCCAGCCTTGAACAGCCCGTGCCGCTTCTCCTCGATCCGCTCGCGGGAAAAAGCCGGCAGCAGCGATACCAGTTTGGGCTCCAGCGCCTTGCGCGCCTCCTGCAGTTCGGCGATGCGCTGGCCGAGCGGTGCCGTGCCGGCATCGTTCTTCAGATACCAGCCGCTGCTCATATAGATGAGCCGGCTCACCATCTGGTAGAGATCGAGCTGCACCTGGCCGTCGATCTGGTTGTCGAGCGCGTCGATCTCGCGATAGAGCGCCGGCAGCGCAAAGCCATCGCGCACCACGGCGAAGGTGCGCACCACATCGGCGGCAGTGCGCCCCGTCGCTTCCTGCAGCCGGTTGACGAAGGACGGCCCTCCGCGATTGACCAGGTCGTTGGCCACGACACGGGCGATGATCTCGCGGCGCAGCCGATGACCGTGGATCTCGGAAGCGTATTTCTTCGCCATCCGGTCCGGGAAATAGCCCATCAGATCGCGGTCGAAATGCGCATCGTCCGGCACGTCGCTGGCGACGATGTCGGAAAACAGCACGATCTTGGCATAGGCGAGCAGAACGCCAAGCTCGGCCCGGGTCAGCGGCTCGCCGCGTGCCTCGCGCTCGGCAAGGGCTACCGGCGACGGCAACGTCTCGACCACACGATCGAGCAGGCCGCGCGCCTCCAGCGCCGTCATGAAGCGGCTTTGATGCGCGATGTCGGCGAGACCGCGCTTGCGGGCGATCGAAAGCGCCAGCGTCTGCTGGTAGTTGTTGGACAGCACCAGGCCGCCGACCTCGTCGGTCATCTCGGCCAGCAGCTTGTTGCGCGCCGGACGTGTCAGCGATCCCTTGCGCATGGCGGACGCCAGCGCGATCTTGATGTTGACCTCGACGTCGGAGCAGTTGACGCCGCCCGAATTGTCGATGGCGTCGGAATTGCAGCGGCCGCCATTCATGCCGAACTCGATGCGTGCGCGCTGCGTCACACCGAGATTGGCGCCCTCGCCGATCACCTTGGCGCGCGCGTCGAGCGCGGTGATGCGGACGGCATCGTTGGCGCGGTCGCCGACCTCGGCATTCGTTTCGGTCGACGCCCTGAGATACGTGCCGATGCCGCCGAACCACAACAGGTCGACCGGCGCCTTGAGGATGGCGGTCATGATCTCGACCGGCGTGGCGGTCGTCTTGGCGAGGCCGATCGCGACCGCCGCGGCCGCCGGCAAGGTGATCGACTTCTGGTTGCGCGAGACGATGACGCCGCCTTCCGACAGCTTGGTCTTGTCATAGTCCTGCCAGCTCGAACGCGGCAACGCGAACATGCGCTCGCGCTCGGCCATCGAGGCCGCCATGTCAGGATCCGGATCGATGAAGATGTCGCGATGGTCGAAGGCGGCGATCAGCCGCGTTTTCGGCGACAACAGCATGCCGTTGCCGAACACGTCGCCCGACATGTCACCGACACCGACAACAGAGAACGGCGAGGTTTGGACATCGCGGTTCATCTCGCGGAAATGCCGCTTGACCGCTTCCCAGGCGCCCTTGGCGGTGATGCCCATCTTCTTGTGGTCGTAGCCGGCCGAACCGCCGCTGGCGAAGGCATCGTCGAGCCAGAAGCCGTGCTTCTCCGAGATGGCGTTGGCGGTGTCGGAGAAGGTCGCCGTGCCCTTGTCGGCGGCGACGACGAAATAAGGATCGTCCTGGTCGCGGCGCACTACGCCGGCCGGCGGAATGACGCCGTCCAGGCCGATATTGTCGGTGATCGACAGCAGGCTGGAGACAAAGTTCTTGTAAGCCGAGGTGCCGGCCTCGAAAATGGCGTCGCGGCCGGCGCTCATCGGCAGCTTCTTGGGATAGAAGCCGCCTTTGGCGCCGACAGGCACGATGACGGCATTCTTGACCTGTTGCGCCTTGACCAGGCCGAGCACTTCGGTGCGGTAGTCCTGGGCGCGGTCCGACCAGCGCAAGCCGCCACGCGCCACCGGGCCGAAGCGCAGATGCAGGCCTTCGACCTCGGAGCCGTAGACGAAGATTTCCCGCCATGGCCGCGGCGCCGGCAATCCCTCGACCGCCTGCGATTCGAGCTTGATCGCCAGCGACTGGCCTTTCTCTTTCGTATCGGCAACGAAATGATTGGTGCGCAGCGAGGCTTCGATCAGATTTAAATAGCGGCGGATGATGGTGTCGTCGTCGATGTTGGGCACATCTTCCAGCGCATCCCTGATCTTGGCCTTGAGGTGCTTGGCCGCCACCACGCCTTCCGTTTCCGCCGTCGGGCCGAGCCGCGCGATGAACAGGTCATGCAGGCCGCGCGCGATCTCGGGATAGCGGTTGAGCGCCGCGGCAATGAAATCCTGGCTCTGCGGAATGCCGACCTGCTGCAAATAGCGGCCATAGGCGCGCAGGATCGTGATCTCGCCCGACCACAGGCCGGCGGTCTGGGCAAGGCCATTATAGCCATCATTGTCGACATCGCCGCGCCACACCGACAGGAAAGCGTCCTCGAACAGCGCGCCGCCGTCGGCGAGGTCGATCGGCTTGCCGTAGCTGTTCTCCAGCTCCATGTCGTGGATGAAGACCAAGCCCGACTGGTCGTCGCCGACCTCGAAGGTGCGCTCACTGATGACACGGAAGCCGATGTTCTCCAGCACCGGAACGCGCCGCGACAACGCCACCGGGCTGCCATGGTGATAGATCTTCAGCGCCGCCTGGTGTGGCTTCTGCTCGGCATGGCGGTAATAGTCGATGGCGATCGGATTGCCGGCGCTGATCTTGGCGATACGCCCGGCGTCGGCCAGCGCCACCGCCGCGCTGAACGTATCCCGGTAGCTCTCCGGCAGCCGCGCGGCGATCGCTTTCAACGCCGGATCGCTGCCGCTGGCTTCCGCTGCGTCGGCAAGCGCATCTTCCCAGGTGCGCACGATGTCGCGGATCGCCGCCTCTATCGTCGCCTGCTCGACCTTCGGCGTCTTGCCGCCGGAGCGGCCGATGATGAAGTGAACGCGCGCCAGCCCGCCTTCGGGGAAGGCCGGGTAGTAGGCCGACAGCCGGCCCTCGAACACGGTTTTCAGATAGGCGCCGATCTTCTCGCGCACGACGCTGTCGTAGCGGTCGCGCGGCACGAAGACGAGGATCGAGACGAAACGGTCGAACTGGTCGGCGCGCACCAGCGCTCGCACGCGCGGCCGTTCGACCAGGCCGAGAATGGCAGCGGCATGCTTGCGCAGGATCGGAACCGGCACCTGGAACAGCTCGTCGCGCGGGTAGCTTTCCAGCACGTTGATCAGCGCCTTGCCGGAGTGGTCATGGCGGTCGAACCCGGACTTGGCGATGATGGTTTCGGCCTTGGACCTCAGATACGGGATCTTCATCACCGACCGCGTATAGGCGGTCGAGGTGAACAGGCCGACGATGCGCAGTTCGCCCGCCAGCGCACCCTTGGCGGTGTAGGTCTTGACGCCGATGTAGTCGAGATAGATGCGCCGGTGCACCAGCGACTTTGCATTGGCCTTGGTGACGATCAGCGGCTCCGGTCCGTGCAGGAAAGCACGGATTTCCGGCGTCGTCGTCACCGCCTCGGTCCCGCGCCTCAGCACCAGCACGTCCGGGTCGGTCAGGATGCCGAGGCCGGGCTTTTCGGCGCGTTCCAGATTGCCGCTTTCCTCGCCGCCGGTATATTTGAATTCACGCATGCCGAGGAAGGTGAAGTTGTCGTCGCGCAGCCACTCCAGGAAGGCGATGGCCTCGGCGACGCTCTTCTTGTCGAGCGGCACCGCCGAATAGCGGAATTCGGAGATTGCCTGATCGAGCCGGGCCAGCATCGGCCGCCAGTCGTTGACCGCGGCGTGGACCTGTCCAAGCATCTTGCGCAGCCGCTCGGTCAAGCCATTTGCCTGTTCGGGCGTCAGCCGGGGAATATGCACATGTATCACGCTCAGCCGGTCGTGGCTGCCGTCGTCCTTGGCGAAATTGCCGTCGCCGAGGATTTCGTCCACACCCGTCTTGCCATGGCGAACCGTGATCACCGGATGGGTGACCAGGGTCGGTTCACCTGATGTCTCTGTGACCTCGCCGAGGATGGAATCGAACAGGAACGGCATGTTGTCGTTGACGACCGTGATGACGGTCACCGGGCGGCCTTCGCGAAAGACGCCCGAATCGGCTTCGACGGCGACGACGCACTCACCCTTTTTGTGAACGGCGACCGCCTGGCCGGCGAGATCGGCGGCACGTTCGAGGTCCGTCACGTCGTAGGCGGCGATATCCTCCGCCGGCGCGCGGGCGAGCAGGTAATCGGTGAGCCTGGCCGGTCTGTCCTCGATCTTCGCCGCAGGTGCCTTCTTCTTCGACTTGGCTGCGGACTTCACACTGGCCATGACGCTTCTTCCCTCCCGTCGCATGCTTTTGCGACTATGGTAGCAGATGACCGCTGTTTGGCGACAAAGGTTTGACGGCTTGCTAAGAATTATCGGAATTCGGCGGCAAGGCATCGCCTGACGAGGAGAAATGATCCATGACCGGCAAAATCACCGCGCTTGACCTGGCCTTGGGAGAGCTAAGCGAGCCGACAAAAGCCTATTTCGCCAAATGCGAGGAAAAGCTCGGGCTCGTCCCCAACGTGCTCAGGGCCTATGCCTTCGACGACAAGAAGCTGCGCGCCTTCACCGACATGTATAACGACCTGATGCTGGGCGAATCCGGCCTGTCGAAGCTGGAACGCGAGATGATCGCTGTCGCCGTCTCCTCCATCAACCACTGCTACTATTGCCTGACCGCCCATGGCGCTGCGGTGCGTCAGCTCTCGGGCGATCCCTTGCTCGGCGAGATGATGGTGATGAATTTCCGCGCGGCCGACCTTTCTCCGAAGCAAACGGCGATGCTCGAATTCGCCGTCAAGTTGACGCAAGAGCCGGCCAGGATCGTCGAGGCCGACCGCGCTGCATTGCGCCAGGCCGGCTTCAGTGATCGCGACATCTGGGACATCGCCTCGACCGCGGCCTTCTTCAACATGTCGAATCGTGTCGCGGCCGCGATCGACATGCGGCCGAACGACGAATATCACGCCATGGCCCGATAGGGCCACGCGCGCTCCACCATCGGTCCTCGTTCTCATCAAGCGTTGACAGGCAGACACTGCCGGCTAGGTTTCCGGGAAACAAAATTTCCGAGGGGTGAAACTTCGTGCCCGAGGCTAACGCTTCGAGAATGGGAGCCCTTATGCTTGACCGAATTGCCAAACCCAGGATTGTTCTTTGCGCCCTGACGCTGGCGCTCGCATCCGCACCCGCCCATGCATTCGAGGCGGCGACAGCCTACCAGCCCATTTTCGAAACGGCGGCGGCCAAGACGGTAACGTTGACCGGCCACGACCTGACCGTCGATCAGGTCATCGACATCGCCCGCAACGGCGCCAAGGTCGAACTCAGCCCGGAAGCGCTGCAGCGCTCGGCGGATGCCTACGGCCTGCTGCTCGAGGGTGCCGCCGAAGGTATCACGATCTACTGGTTCAACCGCGGCGCCGGCGACCAGCGCGAAACGGTGATCTTCTCCGGCGACCCGACGACGCCGGAAAACAGCAAGCTCCTCAAGGATCAGCAGCTCGCCCGCTTCAAGGGCGGGGTCAACAGAGGCTACGGGCCGGAACTGCAGGAGGAGGCGCTCGTGCGCGCGATCATGGCGATCCGCGCCAACACCATGTCCTACGAAGCCGCCAGCCCGCAGCTGACGCATATGCTCCTCGACATGCTGAACAAGCGGGTGACGCCGGTCGTGCAATCGCGCGGCACGCTCGGCGAAGGTGACCTCGCGACACTCGGCAATATCGGCGCGGCCATGGTCGGCGAAGGCGAGGCCTACCTCAACGGCGTTCGCATGCCGGCCGCGCAGGCCCTCTCGCAGGCCGGCCTGAAGCCGCTCGAACCGTTCGCCGCCGACCAGGCCGCGCTGATCAGCAGCAATGCCTACGCGCAGGCACAGGCGGTGCTTTTGCTGGAGGACGCGCGAAAACTGCTGGAATGGACCGACCTCAGCTACGCCATGGGGCTGAACGGCATGAATTCCAGCGTGACGCCGATATCGGCGCCGGTGCAATCCATGCGGCCTTACCCGTGGCTGACATGGGATGCGGCGAGGATCATGGACATGATCAAGGGCAGCTATCTCTTCGATGAGGATGCGGCCCGCATCATCCAGGACCCGGAAAGCATGCGCGCCTCCAGCCAGCGCCAGGGCTCGGCCTGGCAGGCCTGGGCGGATCTGCGCCAATCCGTGCTGCTCTCCATCAACTCGTCGGATCACAATCCGGCCGTGCTGCCGGGCCTGACGCCGCAGAGCTCGCCCGAGCTGAGCACACCGCAATTCCTGAAATATTACATCAAGGGCGGACCGCTGAGTAACGGCAAGTCCGGCTATATCTTCTCCAACGCCAACTGGGATCCCTATCCCATGGCCAATCAGGTCGAGGCTTTCACCATCTCTCTCACCAATCTTGGCGTCGCGGTGGCGCAGCGCATCGAGCGCTTCCGCAATCCCTTCTTCACCGTGGTCAAGCCGGCCGATGTGCTGAAGCCCGAAGAGCGCAAGGATATCCCGACCTTCGACGGCTATCTTCCGACCGATCTTTGGCAGGAACTGGCCGACCTCGGCACGCCGGTGACACCGAATGGCCAGGCCATCGTCGCCACCGTCGAGGACCTCGAAGCGCAGACCCGCATCAAAACGCAACGCGCCCGCGAAGCGGTCGATCTGTCGTTTCACCTGTTGGCTCAGGACCTGTTGACGGCAAGCTATTGGATGGAAATCCGCAAGGCGCAGAACCCGCAGCGGAAATTCGGTGAGGCGCCAACCGCGGCACTCGAGGCGCTGCGCCAGGTGATCCCCTGGCATCAGGCGGCATCGGAACGGCAAAAGCGGCCGCTCGGCATGGTCGCCTATGATTTCATGCAGGAGAACCCGGCCTCGAAATTCTATCCCGGCGGACCGCAGGCGCCGAAGAGTGCCGCATTTCCGACGGCCGGCGTTCTGCCCAAGTGATGAAGGCCGCCGCAAGGCGGGTACCAGGATACCGATGCCCACCTTCAGGACGGTCGAGTAGCAATGGCGATCACCTCGCGGAGACGAATATTAGCGCTGGCGAATTTTCATTGCCTGCTGGTCATTTTGGCCCGATGATCGGCAGGCGGCATGACCGCATGTCGGTTCGATGCCGCTGATCAGGGAGGAGAGCATGGCAAAGTTTCTCTACATCTATCATGGCTCGGGCAAGATGCCGGCGAACGAAGCGGACCGCAAAGCAATGACCGACGCCTGGACAGGCTGGTTCGGAAAACTCGGCTCGGCCGTGGTCGAGCGCGGCAATCCTGTCGGCATGTCGAAGACGGTGCTGCCCGGCGGCAAGGTCGAGAACAATGGCGGCAGCAACCCGACCGGCGGCTATTCGATCATCGAGGCGAAGGACATCGATGATGCGGCCAGCAAGGCCAGGGAGTGTCCGATCCTGATGGAGCCGAACTGCAACGTCGAGATCGCGCCGATCATCAACATGATGGGCTGACGCCTGCTTAGAGCAATTCCAGGAAAAGTGCGAAGCGGTTTTCCCCGGAGAAGCGCGTAGCGCTTTCCCTAAGGAATTGCGTTAAAAAAGAGCTAGAGTGGTTCGACGTTTCCATAAAACGGCGAACTGCCCTAGGACCTCGCCGCAATGGCCGCCGCGGCACCGGCCATTGTCGTGGCGCTGACGCGGTTGGCGATCTTCATGGCGCGCTTGCTCCTGAGCAGCTTGCGCGCCTGCGAGGCGGCAAGCACCCAGGCGAAATCGATGGCGATCAGCACCACCGCCATGGTCGCCGTCAGTTCGACCCAGCCGACGAGGCTGACCGAAGCGAGGTCTATGATGGTCGGCAACAGCGCCAGATAGAACATCATGATCTTGGGATTGCCGAGCGTGACGGCCATGCCGGCCAAGAACAGCTTGCCGGCCGAATCCTCGCGCGGCATCTCGCCTTCCTTGGCGTCGACGGGCGCCGTCCACATCTTCCAGGCGAGGTAGGCGAGATAGGCGACGCCAACCCATTTCACCATGACGAAAGCGAGATGGAAGGTCTGCGCCACCACCGCCAGCCCGAACACAGCCAGCGACAGCCAGATGCCTTCGCCGATCCACATGGCAAGCAGGAACGGAAACACATCGCGAAACCCTTTCGAGATGACGCGCGCGACGAGCGCCGCGATCGACGGACCGGGCGAACCGGCGGCCACGAACAAGGCGGCGGCGAAGATCAGCAGTGAGGCGAGATGCATGGCGAGGGTCTCTGCGTTGGGGCTCGATCAGCCACAATAACCCGACAGCTGCGGCTCTGGCAAAGGCAAGACAATATGGGCCGTGGGCGCTGACCTGCCGCGTGCTCGCGGAGCCCTTGCAGACCCGGCGTCACGCCGCTAGAAGGGCCGCCGCGAAACAATTTCGAGCCTCACTTTGCCTCAGTAATCGCCGGTCTCGTCAAACTCCCCCGACACACCTGCATGGCGCCGCATCAGCAGTGCCTGTTTCGTTTTCATGTGTTCTTCTGGGCGGCGGTTCGAGACCGGTTTGGCACTGCTGAACCGCTGTCGCACGCTTTTTGCAAGCGACACCTGTATTCACATTCTCCGCAGCCACCCGCCACGCCGCGCCCGCATGGGCATCTCGACATCGCCGACCGGATGAACTTCCCGACGGGAAGGACTTACCGGCATGTCTTCGGCCCTGCGCATCCACTGGACGATCGCGCCTGAAATCGCACCACGCCCCCTGATCAACTGCAATCGCTGCGGCTGCGTGAAAGCCTATCGCTGCAGCGGGAAATTCCGCGTCAACGCCAACGGCAAGCGCATCGACGTGTGGCTGATCTATCGTTGCGTCGATTGCGACAATTCCTGGAATTTCGGTATTTTCGAGCGCTGCAACCGCCGCGACATCGCGCCGGCGCTGCTCGCGGCACTCGAAAGCAATGATCCGGCACTGGTCCGGAGCCATGCCTTCGACATCGTTGCCCTGCGCAAACAGGTGGGACGCGTCGAGGAGTTCCCTGACGCCGCCGTGCGCAAGCAGGTGATCGGCGAGATGAAGGAAGACGCGACGGCGCTGGAACTCCGGCTCGGTCTGGAAACGCCGGTATCGCTGAGGCTCGACCGGCTGCTTGCCAACGAACTTCGCATCTCGCGGTCGCGGCTTCAGGCGCTGGACGAACGGAAGTTGCTGACCGTCGAGCCGGATGGAGCAAAGGCCCTGCGCAAACCAGCCCGAGAGGGAGCGACAATCCGCATCCATCTCGCCGGCGAGCCCGACCGTCGGACCATCATCTCGGCTGCTGGTGGGTGAACGAAAAAGGGCGGAGCACAGGTGCTCCGCCCTCTCAGTTCTCGAAAAAGGAAAACCTTACGCCGCGCCGACCGCCTTGGACGACTTCTCGAAACGCTTACGCTCGTTCGGGTCGAGATAGAGCTTGCGCAGGCGGATGGTCTTCGGCGTCACCTCGACCAGCTCGTCGTCCTGGATCCAGGCCAATGCGCGCTCCAGCGTCATGCGGATCGGCGGGGTGAGCTTGACCGCTTCATCCTTGCCGGCGGCGCGGATGTTGGTCAGTTTCTTGCCCTTCAGCACGTTCACTTCGAGATCGTTGTCCCGGCTGTGGATGCCGATGATCATGCCCTGATAGACCTTGACGCCCGGATCGATGACCATCGGGCCACGGTCTTCCAGGTTCCACATGGCATAGGCGACCGACTCGCCCTGCTCGTTGGAGATCAGCACGCCGTTGGTGCGGCCGGGCAATTCGCCCTTGTAGGGTTCATAGGCATGGAACAGCCGGTTCATCACGGCGGTGCCACGCGTATCGGTCAAAAGTTCCGACTGGTAGCCGATCAGGCCGCGCGTCGGCGCGTGGAAGACGATACGCTGGCGGTTGCCGCCCGACGGGCGCAGTTCGACCATTTCGGCCTTGCGTTCCGACATCTTCTGCACGACGACGCCGGCATGCTCCTCGTCGACGTCGATCACGACTTCCTCGACCGGCTCCAGCAATTCGCCATTCTCGCCCTTCTGCATGACGACGCGCGGACGCGAGACGGCGATTTCAAAGCCTTCGCGGCGCATCGTCTCTATCAGCACGGCGAGCTGCAATTCGCCACGTCCGGAGACGAAGAACGAATCCTTGTCGGGCGATTCCTCGATCTTGAGCGCGACATTGCCTTCGGCTTCCCGAAGCAACCGGTCGCGAATGACGCGGCTGGTCACCTTGTCGCCTTCGGTGCCGGCCAGCGGGCTGTCGTTGACGAGGAAGGACATGGTCACGGTCGGTGGATCGATCGGCTGTGCATGCAGCGCCTCGGTCACCGCCAGGTCGCAGAACGTGTCGGCGACGGTCCCCTTGGACAGGCCGGCAATGGCGACGATGTCACCCGCCTGCGCTTCTTCAATCGGCTGGCGCTCGAGGCCACGGAAAGCGAGGATCTTGGAGATGCGGCCGGTTTCGATCTGGGTGCCGTCATTGTGCAGCACCTTGACGGCCTGGTTGGACTTCAGCGTGCCGCTCTCGATGCGGCCGGTGATGATGCGTCCGAGGAACGGATTGGCTTCCAGGATGGTGCCGATCATGCGGAACGGACCGGGATGGACGGTCGGCGCCGGCACATGCTTGATGACGAGGTCGAACAACGGCGCGAGCTGCTGGTCCTTGGGCCCTTCCGGGTTTTCCGACACCCAGCCGTCGCGGCCCGAACCATAGAGGATCGGGAAGTCGAGCTGCTCGTCGGTGGCGTCGAGCGCGGCGAACAGGTCGAACACCTCGTTGACCACCTCGACATGGCGCGCGTCGGGACGGTCGATCTTGTTGATGACGACGATCGGCTTCAAGCCGACCTTGAGCGCCTTGCCGACGACGAACTTGGTCTGCGGCATCGGCCCTTCGGCGGCGTCGACCAGCACGATGGCCGAATCCACCATCGACAGGATGCGCTCGACCTCACCGCCGAAATCGGCGTGGCCGGGGGTATCGACGATGTTGATGCGGGTGTCCTTCCAGTCGACCGAGGTCGCCTTGGCCAGGATGGTGATGCCGCGTTCCTTTTCGAGATCGTTGGAATCCATGGCGCGCTCGGCGACGCGCTGGTTGTCGCGGAAGGAGCCGGACTGTTTCAAAAGCTGATCGACCAGGGTGGTCTTTCCATGGTCGACGTGCGCGATGATCGCGATATTACGGAGGTTCATGATTCTGGTCTCGGAAGCGTTGCAGGCAGCAGGCCAAGGGCGCTGCCTCTTTCGGTTGCGCGGCTCATACAGGGTTTTTCGCAGTTGCGAAAGGGGACGCGCGACACCAAATACTCATCAAATCTTAAGCATCTGCGTGTGAAATGATTTTGTTAACCAAGGCGGGAACCTTTTAAGGCCCCGGGCAGTTCGAACGTCATGACCGATAAACTCAACCGATTTTGGCCGCTGATCGCGTCCGCTGCGTTTGCTGTCCTGCTGGCGGCCAACGCCGCGCAGTCGGCCGCGACGCTGAAGGAAGCGCGGTCTGTCCTGCCTGATAATACGCCTTCCGCGCAGCAGGCCTTTGCCGACGCGCCCGACGGCGTCGACCCGGTGGTCACCGGCCCGGTCAGCGCCGCCTTCAAGCAGAGACAGGCCAGCGCCAACTGCGATGCGGCGGTTTGGCCCAACATTCCAATGGTCTGCTACCCCGACTGAGACGCCTCTCGCGCCAGTTCTTACACGCTGAGGCGTGTCTATATTCAGGTGAGGCCGAGTCGAAAACGGTGGATTCCGAGAACCGGAGCAGAGCGTACTTTTGTACGTGAGCACCGGAAGCGCAGGAAGCCGCCGTTTGCAGGCCGGCCTCACCTGAATATCGACGCGCCTCAAGCCGCCTGCGGTTCCGGATCGAAGGCCGGTCGGCTGGTGTTGATCAGGAGCGAAATACAGGCCGCCGCGATTGCCGTCATGCCGGCAATCAGGAACGCCAGTTCGTAATTGCCTTGCAGTTCACGCATGGTGCCGCCGAAGGCGGCGGCGGTGGCGGCACCCACCTGGTGGCCGGCGACGATCCAGCCGAACACGATCGGCCCGCTGCGGTCGCCGAAGGCTTCGTTGGCCAGCCGCAGCGTCGGCGGCACTGTGGCGATCCAGTCGAGGCCGTAGAGCACGGCGAAGATGATCAGGCTGGTCGCCGAAAACCCGGAATAGGGCAGGTAAATCAGCGACAGGCCACGGATGCCATAGTAGACGCCGAGCAGCTTGCGCGGGTCGAAACGGTCGGTGAGCCAGCCTGACAGCGTGGTGCCGATCAGGTCGAAAATGCCCATCATCGACAGCAGGCCGGCGGCCTGCACCTCGCCAATACCCATGTCGCCGCAGAACGCGATCAGATGCGTGCCAACCAGCCCGTTGGTGGTGAAGCCGCAGACGAAGAAGGTGGCGAACAGGTACCAGAACACCCGCGTGCCGGCGGCGCGGCGCAACGTGTTGAGCGTATGCGCCAGGAAATTGCCTTGTGACGCGGGCGAAGTCGGCGGCACATCATCCGTCTCGGCGCCATAGCGCACCATGCCGATCGAAGCCGGGCGCTCCGGCACCAGCAGCCAGACCAGGGGGATCAGCGCAGCAGTGGCGATCGCGACGGCGACGACAACGGGCTGCCAGCCGCCGGCTTGCGCCAGCGAGGCGATCAGCGGCAGGAAGACCAGCATGCCGGTGGCGCTGGAGGCCGACATCAGCCCCATCACAAGGCCGCGATTGGTCTTGAACCAGCGGTTGACGATGGTGGCGCCGAGCACGCTGGCGACGGCGCCGGATCCGATGCCGGAAAAAACGCCCCAGGTGATGAACAGATGCCATGGCTTGGTCATCAGCAGGCTGAGCGTGGTCGAACCTGACATGATCACCAGCGATGCAAGCAGCGTGCGGCGCAGTCCGATGCGCTCCATCAGCGCTGCTGCGAACGGACCGGTTAGCCCATAGAGCAGGATGCCCACGCCCGCGGCCAGCGAAATGACGTCGCGTCGCCAGCCGAAACTGTTTTCCAGCGGCAGCATCATGACGGAAGGCGCCGAGCGCAGGCCGGCGGCGATCAGCAGGCAAAGGAAGATGACCCCAACCACGACGAAAGCGTAGCGCTGGCCAAATGGACGGGATTGAGCTATCATGTTACTGACCGGTACGTTGCAAGGTGGGAGTATGTATCGTACCGATCGGTAACATTGTCAATCGAGTCCCATGATGCCAAGCGACAAAAATATTGAACTGACCATCAGAGACGGTCATGCTTCCGCGCCACCCAAGGCCGCCAAGAAGATCCTCGACGTGGCCTATGACCTGTTCTACCGGCGAGGTATCAGGGCGATCGGCGTCGACGAAATCGTCAAGCGCGCCGGCGTCACCAAGCCCAGCCTCTATCGCAGCTTTCCCTCCAAGGACGAGCTGGCCGCCTCCTACCTCAGGCAATACGATCTTGAATACTGGGAGCGTTTCGATGAGGCCGTTGCCGCCTATCCCGGCGACCCGCGCGCGCAGATCAAGGCTTTCCTGACCCGCATCGGCAAGCGAACGCAAGTGGCGGACTATCGCGGCTGCGGCATGACGAATGCGGCGGTCGAATATCCCGACCACAGCCATCCGGCCCGCGTCGTCAGTGAGGCCAACAAGCAAGAATTGCGCCGCCGCCTGCGCGCCATGGCGGCTGCGATGGGCGCGCAAGACCCTGACACGCTGGGCGACGGGCTGCTGCTCCTGATCGAAGGCGCCTATATCAGCGGCCAGCTCTTCGGCCTCGGCGGACCGGCGCAGTCGGTTGCCCGCAACGCCGACCTGCTGATCGAAGCGAGCTTGAAGAAATAGCGATTGGCGATACGCTGGGGCGACCTCCAACGGAGATCTCCGCGATGCGCAGCCTGTTGATCCCGCTCACCTTCGCCGGCCTCTGCCAGGCGGCACAAGCCGGCGAGATATCCAGCGCCTACACCGACCTCGACTGGAAGAAGGACTGCGTGACCTATGCGCAGGCCGAGCAGGGCGACGGCGACTGGGCCGACCTCGCCTGCTCCGGTTATCGCGGCTATTCCGTGCTGATCGGATATGACGACGCCCGCGAATCGCTGTTCTACGGCTTTCCGCCCGGCGGCGACATGACGTCCGCCTGGGAAAGTTTTTCGGCCTTGAATTCGTCTGGGGCCAAGGTCGAGTGGCGCATCGAAACCAATGGCGACAAAGCCGTGCCATTCGCGGTCATCCACCGCCGCTCGATCAGCGATCCCGAGGACGAGACCAAGAAGACCGAGGTGCTGCTCGTCGCCAAGGTCGCCCAGATGGACGCCCGTGACGGCTGCACCGTCGGCCTGGTGCTGGCCACCGGCAACCTCACCGCCAACGACCAGGCGCGCAAGATCGCCGACGAGAAGGCGAAAGGCTTCGCCTGTGGCAAGGACAAGCGCGTGGTGGTCGGCAACGTGCCGGCTTTCGGCCGGGTCGATAACTGAGGACGTCGCCGAAGCGCCGCTTCGCGGCTGCTCCGCCCCGGCATGACGAAGTCGGGTACCTACTTGCTCGCCTTCGCCCGGTCGATCGCGTCCATGATCATCTTCTTGGCATATTTGGAATCGTGCCAGCCCTCGATCTTGACCCATTTGCCGGGCTCGAGATCCTTGTAGTGCTCGAAAAAGTGCTGCACCTGCTGGCGCGTGATGTCGGGCAGCTGCGTGTATTCGGTGACGTTCTCGTATCGCAGTGTCAGCTTCGGCGACGGCACCGCGATGATCTTCTCGTCCTGGCCGGCATTGTCTTCCATGATCAGCACGCCGATAGGCCGCACGTTGATGACGCAGCCCGGCACCAAAGCGCGCGTGTTGCAGACCAGCACGTCGATCGGGTCGCCGTCGCCCGACAGCGTGTGCGGCACGAAGCCGTAATTGCCGGGATAGCGCATCGAGGTGTGCAGGAAGCGGTCGACGAACAGCGTGCCGGCCTCCTTGTCCATCTCGTACTTGATCGGCTCGCCGCCGATCGGCACCTCGATGATGACGTTGACGTCGTCAGGCGGATTCTTTCCAGTGGCTATGGCTTCGATGCGCATGGCTTTTGTCCCTCTCTCGATTGGCAGGAGATAGCGGGCGGCGCAAAATGGTGCAATGCGGCGAATGGTGCTTAGATGCATCCGGAGAGACGCGACGGGGCTCCACGCGTTCAATCATCGGCACAAGATGTTTCAGCGCCGTGATTTTGCGTGAGTCGGGGACTTCGCCTTCCGATTATTCCCCGGCGGTCACTCCCAGACGAAGGCGACCTTCTTGAGCGCCTTCTGCTCGAAAATCTCGACGCCTTCGGCGATGTCGCGGCCGCCGGCCCCGGCATAGAAGGCAAGCGCGTTCTGGTTGTCTTCCAGCGCCCACACCACCATGCCTTTCAGCCCGTGGTCGGCGAGACGTGCCTTGGCCGCCGAAAACAGCCGCCTGCCAAGCCCGATGCCCTGATACTCCGGGCGCAGGTACAATTCGTAGATCTCGCCCTGCTGCTTGAGTTCCTTGGCGCGATTCTTGCCGATCGTCGCATAGCCGGCGATCTTGCCGCCGATCTCGACGACCAGCACGGTGGCCGCGCGGCGGATGGCATTCGCCCACCAGTCGGCGCCACGGCGGTTGATCATCGATGTCAGCGTACGGTGCGGAATGATGCCGGAATAGGCGCCCCGCCAGGCTTCCAGATGCACCTCGGCAATGGCGCCGGCATCGCGCGGGTCTGCCTTCCGAATGTCGATCGTCAGCGTATTCATGATTTATTAACCATAAACCCGCATTGCCCGATTGCAAGAGTCCTGGCGGCCGATGGTGCGCTTTCGCACAGACGATCCATAACGCTGCTGACATCCAGCAAAGCCTGTCAGGAATCCGGCTGAGGAGCGTTTGCGGGCGAGCTTTCAGATCTCGACCAGATGGTCGTCCAGCTCGTTGGTATCGCCTTGCGTGACCGGGAAGTGCTCGGCCAGCACCGCCCCCACCTGCTCGATTGCCGTGACGAAGCCGTCGGCGAGCCGGTCGTCGCCGGCATGCGCGGTGAGATCGCGCACCACTCTGTCCCAGACATGCTGGCCGACCTTGGCGTCGACGCCTGAATCGGCGACCACCTCGGCATAGCGTTCGGCGATCGAGACGAAGATCAGCACGCCGGTGCGCGCTGTGGTGCGGTGGACGTTGCGGGCGAGGAACTGCTTGACCGCATTGGCATGCGCGGCCAGATAGCGCAGCCGACGCGGCACCATATGGATGCGCAGGCCGGGCAGCGTCCACAGCAGGGCAAGCACGCAGACCAGCGCCAGCAACTCAGCGATGACGAAATGAGGCAGGCGGATGGTGAGCCACCAGGCCTCCAGCCCATAGGCGATCACGAGGCTGACGACCAGCATGCCGAGCGTCGCCATCAAGGCCGCAGGGGCGAAATAGCCATCGCTGGCATGCGCCACGACGCAATAGATTTCGCCGTCGGTCCTGGATTCCGCCGAGCGGATCGCAGCGGCGATCCGCTCATGATCCTGTGGGCTGATTGGTCGTGTTGCCATGATCTTGTCTCACCAGCTTCCTGAAGAACCGCCACCGCCGGACGAGCCGCCGCCACCCGAAAACCCGCCGCCGCCGCTGCTGCTTGACCCCGAAGACCACCCGCCGCCAGAACTGCCCGAGGACCAGCCGCCGCCCGACCCCGTCGTCCAACCGCTGCTGCGCGTGGATCCGCCCGCTCCCTGGCCATAACGAAACGTCATGCCCAGCCATCTATACACGCCCGGCGACAGCTTCGTGCCGAACATCGGCGGCAGGAATGCCATTGCCAGGCCGCCGAAGAACATCGTCGCCCACAGGATCAGGAACACGGCGACGACCGGGTCCATGGGAGTGCTGCTGTCGGCGGGATTGCGCTTGCCGCGCGCCTCCAGTTCCTCCGGATTGCCTTCCAGCACCATGACCATGTCGTCAACGGCCTTCGAGATGCCGCCGGAGAAATCGCCGGCACGGAAGGCCGGCACCATGTCTTTCTCGATGATCAGCTTGGTGTGCAGATCGGTCAGCGTGCCTTCCAGCCCATAGCCGACCTCGATGCGCATCTTGCGGTCGTTTGGCGCGACCAGAAGCAGAACGCCGTTGTTCTCCTTGGCCTGCCCCAGTTTCCAGAAGCGGAACAGCCGGTTGGCGTAAGGTTCGATCTCCTCGCCGTCGAGGCTGGGGATGGTAGCGACGACGATCTGGTCCGAGCCCTTGGTTTCGAAGTCCGCCAGCTTTTGCGTCAGCGCCGCCTTGGTCGCGGCATCGATGATGTCGGCATTGTCGACGACGCGGCCGCTCAGAACAGGCAGCTCGGCGGCGAAACCCGCGAAGCTGGACAGCAGTAGCGCCAGCACCATCAGGACAGCATGGATAGCCGGGATAAGGCGGCCGGACCTCAGCAGGCTGATGCTGCGCGTCGTCATGCCCTTACCAGCTTCCCGAGGAGCCGCCGCCGCCGGACGAACCGCCGCCGCCCGAAAAACCGCCACCGCCGCCGCCCGAAGACCAGCCGCCGCCGGAACTTCCGGACGACCAGCCGCCCCCGGATAAGGACCGCCGGTGCGGCTCGAAGGTCATGCCGAGCCAGCGATAGCGTCCGGGCCCAAGCTTCTGGCCGAAGATCGGCGGCAGGACCGAAGCCGCGATGCCGCCGAAGAAAATGATCGCCCAGATGCTGATGAAAATGGCGAAGAACAGGTCGTCGGAATTGAACGGGGCCTGCTCGTTGCGCTTGCCGCGCGCCTCCAGCTCCTCCGGATTGCCCTCCAGCACCATGATCATGTCGTCGACGGCCTTCGAGATGCCGCCGGAGAAATCGCCGGCGCGGAAGGCCGGCACCATGTCGTTCTCGATGATCAGCTTGGTGTGCAGATCGGTCAGCGTGCCTTCCAGCCCATAGCCGACCTCGATGCGCATCCTGCGGTCGTTGGGCGCGACCAGAAGCAGGACGCCGTTGTTTTCCTTGGCCTGGCCGAGCTTCCAGAAGCGGAACAGCCGGTTGGCGTAGGGTTCGATCTCCTCGCCGTCGAGGCTGGGGATGGTGGCGACGACGATCTGGTCCGAGCCCTTGGTTTCGAAGTCCGCCAGCTTCTGCGTCAGCGCCCCCTTGGTCGCGGCATCGATGATGCCGGCATTGTCGACCACGCGGCCCGTGAGCGCCGGCAGATCCGCAGCGAAGGCGGTTAGGGGCAAGAGGAGGAAAAGGCAGAATAACGCGCCAAGAAAAGCCAGGTTGGCGTTCTGTCGCGCCCCCCTCTGTCCGGCAGGACACCTCTCCCTCACGGGGGAAGATTGGATGTCATACAGGGTTTCGCCAATCGCCAGGGATTGAGAGTGGAAGCCGGCCGCAAAGCGGCCAATCTCCCCCCTTGCGGGGGGTGAGGAGTGGTCCGCGAAGCGGACGGAAAGCCAATTGCTTGGCTTTCCGAATGACGAACGCCCGGAGCGACAGCGAAGGGCCGGGTCCGGCAGGACAGAGAGGGGTGTTTGCACGCCAGCGATCCGTCTTTTCGCGGAATTTATTTCGATGACAGTCGCCGTTCACCCGCCCTGCTTCGTGCCAAAATCGACCTTCGGCGGCTGCATCTTGTCTTCCGCTACGGTGAAGTTGGCGAAGGGCTCGCTGCCGCGGAACCAGAAGGTCGCCCACAGCACCGACGGGAACGTCTTCAGCGTCAGATTGTAGTCCCTGACGGCCTGGATGTAGTCGCGCCGCGCCACCGCGATGCGGTTCTCCGTGCCTTCGAGCTGCGCCTGCAGCGCCAGGAAATTCTGGTTGGCCTTGAGGTCGGGATAGGCCTCCGACACCGCGATCAGCCGCGAAAGTGCGCTGGTCAGCCCTGCCTGGGCATCCTGGAACTTCTTGAGCGCTTCCGGATCCTTCAGCGTTTCCGGCGTTACCGTGATCTGCGTCGCCTTGGCCCGCGCCTGGACAACAGCGTCGAGCGTGTCCTTTTCATGCGAGGCATAGCCTTTGACCGTCTCGACCAGATTGGGGATGAGGTCGGCGCGGCGCTGATACTGGTTCAACACCTCGCTCCATGCCGCCCTGGCGTTTTCTTCCGCCGTCGGGATCGTGTTGTAGCCGCAGCCGGCAAGCAGCGGCAGCACGATTGCCATCATCAGGAAGGTGGGCAGCGTGCGTAATGTCGATGGTCGAGCAAGGCGCTGGGCAAGCATGATGGGGTCCCTCGATAGAAGTTGCATCCGAAGCATTACCACAATCGGCCCGCAAGAAAACGGCCCCGACCTCTGCATCAGGCTCGGCATGGATCACCCCGCGCAAGGCCCTGTGATTGGCCGCGCGAACGCGATAAGGTTCCACCAAAACGGGACATCATCATGCCGGAAGGCCAGGACAGCGACAGGGAATCGCGCCGTATCCTCCAGCGCGTCGCGCAGGAGACCGATCCGGCCGGCAATTCTTTCGTGGCACGGACGGCAAAAGGCATGCACGACCACGTCTCCGCGGCCGATGCCGACCGCTCGGACCCGATCGAAGTCTGGGGTACGCGCGTTGGCAGGATACTCGGCCTGCTTCTGGCGCTGGGCTTGATGGTCTGGCTCGTGCTTTTCCTCACCCGGGGCAGCTAGGAATCAAAAACAATGAGCGCCGAAAGAACCGACGCGCCGCGCGCGGTCATCGTCATTTCCAGCCATGTCGCGCGTGGCTCGGTCGGCAACCGTGCCGCCGTGTTCGCGCTGGAGACACTGGGCTTTCCGGTCTGGGCGGTGCCGACAATCATCCTGCCATGGCATCCCGGCCATGGCCGCGCGACCCGCATCGTGCCGCCGCTCGACCAGTTCAAGGCGCTGATGGCCGATCTGGAGCGCGCGCCGTGGCTCGGTGAGGTCGATGCCGTGCTGTCGGGCTATCTCGGCGAGGCCGGCCAGGCAGAGGCGGTCGCCTCTCTGGTCGCCGCTGTCAAGACGAGAACGCCCGACGCCGTCTATATCTGCGATCCGGTGATGGGTGATTCCGGTGGCCTCTATGTGCCCGAGCCCACCGCCGCCGTCATGCGCGACCGGCTGATGCCGATCGCCGACATCGCCACTCCCAACCGCTATGAGCTGGAATGGATGGCCGGCGCGCCGCTGCCCGACCTGAAATCGGTGATCTCGGCGGCACTCCATGCCGGACCGTCGACCATGCTGGTCACCTCGGCACCGTCGATGATTTCAGGCGGCACCGGCAATCTGCTGCTCGACGGCACCCAGGCGCTGCTCGCTGAACACCGCCTGATCGACAAGCCGCCGAACGGCCTGGGCGACCTGACCGCGGCGGTCTACCTGGCGCGCATCCTGTCCGGCCAGCCGGCGATCAAGGCGCTGCAGTCGACCACGGCGGCGGTCTACGAGATCCTGGCGCGCACGGCAAAACGCGGCGGCGACGAGTTGCAACTCGAGACCGATGCGCAGAGCCTGTCGCACCCGATGGCCATGGTCCAGCTGCGCCACCTCACGCATCCGGGGCGGGACCGCCGGGCGTGACCCCGGCCAAAGTCCTGCTCGTCGGCGCCGATGGCTGCAAGGCCGGCTGGATCGCCGTGCTGCGCGAACCCGGTTCGACACCTCGTAACCCCGACGCCGCGCCTTCGGCCGATGTCTTCCCCACCTTCGCCGCCTTGCTGGCGGCGATCCCCCACGACGCGATCGTCGCCGTCGACATGCCGATCGGCCTGCCCGAATTTTCCAGCAAAGGCGGGCGCGGACCGGAGGCGCAGGTGCGGCCGCTGCTCGGTGCGCGCCAGTCCAGCGTCTTTTCGATCCCGTCGCGCGCCGCGCTCTATGCCGACACCAGCGGCTTCACCACGACCGAAGCCTGGTACGCAGCACATCTCAGGGCAAGCGACGTGGCCAGGACGACATCGGACCCTCCGCGCGGCGTTTCCATCCAGGCCTTCGGCATCTTCTCGAAAATCCGCGAGATCGACGCGTTGCTGATCGCGCGGCCCGAGCTGCGCGGCCGTGTCTTCGAATCGCACCCGGAAGTCGCCTTCTGCCGCCTGAACGGCGATCGGGCCATGCTGTTGCCGAAGAAGATCAAGGGCAGCGTCAATCCAGCCGGCATGGCGGAACGCAAGGCGCTGCTTTGCCGGCACGGCTATGACATGGATTTCCTCGAGCAGCCGCCGCCACGTGGTGCGGCCGCCGATGATTTCCTCGACGCGGCGGCCATGATGCTGATCGCCGGCCGCATCGCCAGTGGCGAAGCAAAGCCGTTTCCCAATCCGCCGCTCGCTGACGGCTTTGGCATACCGGTCGCCATCTGGGCGTGACAAAGTCGGCGGGCGTCCCGCTTTGGCGCATGGCATTTATGGCCAGCTCCCGCAATTCTGCATTGCTCGCAGCGGGCTTTTGCCGTTAGAGCCTTTCCTCGACCGCAACGAGCTGCCGCCTCCAACCGGAAAGGCCTTAGCCGCCCATGCCTCATCTTCCCGACCACCTCCTCGCCGGCTACCGCAATTTCATGAACGGCCGCTACCTCACCGAGAGCGGCCGCTATCGCGAGCTCGCCCGCGAAGGCCAGGCGCCCGAGACCATGATCGTCGCCTGTTGCGATTCGCGCTCCGCGCCCGAGGCGATCTTCGACGCCGGCCCCGGCGAGCTTTTCGTGTTGCGCAATGTCGGCAATCTGGTGCCGCCTTACGAGCCGGACGGCGAGTTCCATTCGACCTCGGCGGCGCTCGAATTCGCCGTGCAGAGCCTCAAGGTCAAGAACATCGTCGTCATGGGCCACGGCCGCTGCGGCGGCATTCGCGCCGCGCTCGACCCCAATTCCGCGCCGCTGTCTCCTGGCGACTTCATCGGCAAATGGATGAGCCTGATCGCGCCGGCTGCCGAGACGGTGTCGGCCAGCACCTTCATGACGGCGACAGAGCGCCAGACGGCCCTCGAGCGCATCTCGGTCCGCTATTCCATCGCCAATCTCAGGACCTTTCCCTGCGTCTCGATCCTCGAGGGCAAGGGGCGGCTGTCGCTGCACGGAGCGTGGTTCGACATTTCGACCGGCGAGCTCTGGGTGATGAACAAGGAGACCGGCGATTTCGAGCGGCCGGTGCTGGAATGAACGGGGCCGGGCGACAGCTGACGGACGTCCGGCCGGTCGTCTTCACGGCAGCCGTATTGCTGTTGGCGATCATGGCCGCTCGCGCCGATGACCGCGCCATCATCAGCCGCTGGTATTCGGCGCTGCTGGTCGCCGATCGCACCGAACTGGCGGACCTGCTCGCCGACGACGTCCGCATCAAGCTCGACGACCTCGGCGTCGTCCAGAGCAAACAGGAATTCATCGCTTCGCTCGACGAATGGAAAGGTGCGGTTGCCGGTGCTGCTATCCGCCACCGCATCGAGAAGAGCGAAGGCGGGGTGACCACCGTGATCGCCTGCTACGATTTCCCCAACAATGACATGCTGATGCAGGAAACCTTCGCGGTGAGCGACAACCGCATCACCGCCAGCTCGCAAGCAGCGATCGCCGAAACCTGCGAGGGCTACTGAGGCGGAGCGACCAACTGGTATATTGCGGGTCAGCAGGCAGCGTCCTACATCGGTGATACCCTCCTTCCTGACGCCAGCGAAAGACCCTCCATGCCCTCCACGAAAGTCGTCGATCTTGCCGCCCATCCGTTGACCGTGTGGCGAGGCCCGCTCGGTCTGCCCGATTTTGCCCATATTGGCGATGGTGATTTTTCCCCCGTCTTCGACGCCGCGCTGAAGGCGCATGAGGCGGAGATAGACGCGATCGCCACCAACAAGGAAGTGCCGACCATCGAGAACACGCTTGCCGCGCTGGAACTTGGCGGCGAGGCGCTCGATCATGTGTCGTCAATCTTCTGGTGCCGCGCCGGCGCTTATACCAACGAGACGATCCAGGCGCTGGAGCGCGACATTTCGCCGAAGATGTCGAGGCACTTCTCAGCGATCTCGATGAACGAGAAGCTGTTTGCCCGCATCGACGACCTCTACCAGCGCCGCGAAGCTCTGAAGCTCGATCCCGAGACGCTGCGTGTCCTGGAGAAGACCTGGAAAGGCTTCGTGCGTTCCGGCGCCAAACTCGACGCCGACGGCAAGATACGATTGGCCAAGATCAACGAGGAGCTGTCGTCGCTCGGCACGACTTTCGGTCAGAACGTGCTGGCCGACGAGCGCGACTGGGCGCTGTTCCTCGACGAGGCCGACCTCGCCGGCCTGCCGGATTTCGTGAAAAGTTCGATGGCCGAGGCCGCCGAGATGCGCGGCCGGAAGGGCCGCTACGCCGTCACCCTGTCGCGCTCGATCTACGAGCCGTTCACGACCTTCTCGGAACGCCGCGACCTGCGCGAGATCGCCTATCGCGCCTTCACCATGCGCGGCCAGAATGGCGGCGCGTCCGACAACACGACCGTGGTGCGCGACATGCTGAAGCTGCGCGCCGAAAAGGCGAAGCTGCTCGGCTACGCCTCCTTCGCCGCGCTCAAGCTCGACGACACCATGGCCAAGACGCCGATGGCGGTGCATGCGCTGCTCGACCCGGTCTGGGAAAAGGCGCTGGAAAAAGCCGCCGCCGACCAGAAGCAGCTGGAGCGGCTGGCGGCCGAGGCCGGCAGCAACGAAAAATTCGCTGCCTGGGACTGGCGTTTCTACCAGGAGAAGCTGCGCGCGGAAAAGTTCGCTTTCGACGAGGCGGAACTGAAACCCTTTCTGCAGCTCGACCGTATCATCGATGCCTGTTTCGATGTGGCGACACGGCTGTTCGGCATCACCTTCCAGGAGAAGAAGGGCATCGCCGCCTGGCATCCGGACGCGCGAGTCTTCGTGGTGAAGAACGCCGACGGCAGCGAGCGCGGCCTGTTCCTGGCCGACTATTTCGCGCGGCCTTCAAAACGTTCCGGCGCCTGGATGAGCGCGCTGAAGTCCGGCTACAAGCTCGGGCATGGCTCGCAGCCGGTGATCTACAACATCATGAACTTCGCCAAGCCGCCGGCGGGCGAACCGGCCCTGCTGTCGGTCGACGAGGCGAAGACCTTGTTCCACGAGTTTGGCCATGCGCTGCACGGCATGCTGACCGACGTTACCTGGCCGTCGGTGTCCGGCACCTCGGTCAGCCGCGATTTCGTTGAATTGCCCTCGCAGCTCTATGAGCACTGGCTGACGGTGCCGGCGGTGCTGGAAAAGCACGCGCTGCATGTCAAGACCGGCAAGCCGATGCCGCAGGCGCTGCTCGATAAGATGCTGGCCACGCGCACTTTCGGCGCCGGCTTCGCCACCGTCGAGTTCACCGCTTCTGCCTTGATCGACATGGCCTACCATGCACTGCCCGATGCACCGGAAGAGCCGCTTCGTTTCGAAGCCGAAACATTGGAAAAGCTCGACATGCCCGACACGATCGCGATGCGCCATCGCACCCCGCATTTCGGCCATGTCTTTGCGGGCGAAGGCTATTCGGCCGGCTATTATTCCTACATGTGGTCCGAGGTGCTCGACGCCGATGCCTTCGCCGCCTTCGAGGAAACAGGCGATCCCTTCAACCCGGCGCTGGCCGAGCGGCTGAGGAAGAACATCTATGCCGCCGGCGGCTCGAAGGACCCTGAGGAGCTTTACACGGCGTTTCGCGGCAAGATGCCTTCGCCCGAAGCAATGATGGTCAAGCGCGGATTGGTGTAGCGCCCTTTTCCTTCTCCCCTTGTTGTGGGAGAAGGAAGAACCCTACACCGCCCAAGGATCAGCCACCCTCGGCCACACTGGCCGGCTCAGCTTCGTGTAATTCGTCGCCGCCGGATTGCTGGGATACGAACTCGGCGCTGCGACATAGATGATCTCGGCGGCGATCGGCTCGAAGCCGGCGTAGAAATGATTCGTTGATTTGATCAGCAGTAGGTCCTTTGTCAGCGGATCGACGCCGATGTTGGAAAAGACATCGGGCTCGAAGGTCTGCGTGCGATTGGTGTTCAGGATCACATCGACCTCGGTGCCTTCGATGCGCACCACCGCTGACGGTCCCAATGTCACGCGGCTCGGACCGAAACTCTGCCAGCCTTCGCTGACAGCCTTCAACACGGTGACGCGCGCGTCGATCGGCTCGCCCGCCTGCGGCCCGGCCTTGCCGCCGAAGCGCAGGTCGATGACCGCGCCCTCGCCCGCCGCCTGGCAGAAAGTCACCGCGATCGGATCCCAGATCGTCGCCACGCCGACGCTTGCGATGCCCCGCGCCAGCAGTTCGCGAAGCACGATGGTGCCGTCGCCGGGAACGCCGCCGCCGGGATTGTCCCAGATGTCGGCGATGACCACGGGCTTGCCGGGATTTTCGGCGCGAACGGCCAGCGCCCGATTGATGCCGTCGGCCGCGCTCAGCATGGCCATCGCCGTCGTTTCGCGCATGGCATAGAGCTCGCGTCCCAGCCGCTCGGCCAGCGCATCGCCTTTGGCCTTGTCATCGTTGGTGACGACAAGGATGCGCGTGCCCATTTCGGGCACGTCCGCGGCCATGAAGCCATGGATGACCGAGACCGACAGCACGCCGTCCTTGCCGTGCAGCGCCTTGATGCGGTCGACGAAGGAGCGCATCGGTTCGCGGCTGGTCGGCAGCACCTGGATCATGCGGCAGTCGAAGGTCGAGATGACGGGTTTGATCTCGCCGCGCGCCGCGGCAAGTCCAAGTTCGACGACGTGCTCGCCGCGCTCGTAGAAATCGGTGTGCGGGAATTCGAGGAAGTAGGCCATGATGTCGGACGCCGCCACGCGCTTCGGCGTCAGATGGCTGTGCGGATCGAACTCGCAGGCGATCACCACGCCGGGCCCGACAATGCCGCGCACGCGCTCCAGCAGATCGCCCTCGCAATCATCATAACCCTGCGCCACCATGGCGCCATGCAGGCCCAAAATGACGGCGTCGACCGGAAGTGCCGCCTTGAGCTGGCCGAGTATCTCGTCGCGCAGCGCTTCATAAGTCTGCCGCTGCACGAGACCGCCGGGCTCGGCCCAGGTCGCGGTGCCCTCGATCACGGTCAGCCCTTCCGCGGCCGCGCAACGGCGCAGCGCCACGATCGGCGAGGAACACAGGGTCGGCGTTTCCGGATGCTTGCCCGGCCCGGCATAGAACGCCATCTCGAACGAGGCCCGGTCGGTCGGCACCGGCGAGAAGCTGTTTGTTTCCGTCGCCAGCGAGGCGGTGAAGACGCGCATGAAAGCTCCGTAGACTTCTTGTTTTTCGCAATTCCGGACGGAAAACCGCCGCGCACTTTTCCTGGACTTGCTGGGATCGCTACTTGACCGCCCCGAGCGCCAGCCCCCGAACGAGATAACGCTGCAGCCAGATGAACAGGATCGCCACCGGCAAAGTGGCCAGCAGCGTCGCGGCCATGACGTGATGCCATTCGATCGTGTAGCGGCCGGCGACCAACGAGAACACCTGGATCGGCAGCGTGTAGCTCTCCTGGCTGCGCAGCATGGTCAGCGCCACGACGAATTCGTTCCAGGCGTTGATGAAGGTGAAGATCGCCGTCACCGCGATCGCCGGCAGGCAGAGCGGCAGAAACACTTTGCGCAGCGTCAGCCAGCGGCCGGCGCCTTCCATCCAGGCCGCCTCCTCGAGGTCACGCGGAATGGTGTCGAAATAGCTCTGCAGCATCCAGACCGTGAAGGCGACGTTGAAGGCCATGTAGATGAAGCCGAGCGCGGTGGTCGATTCGACCAGCCCCCAGGCGGCCATCAGCCGGAACAGGCCGAGCACCAGCACGATCGGCGAGATCATCTGCGAGATCAGCAGGAACTGGCGGAAGGCGCCGTAACCGGCAAAGCGAAAGCGCGACATCGCGTAAGCCGCCGGCACCGAGATCAAGATGGCGCCGAGGGTGGCGATCACCGAGACATAGAGTGAATTGGCCAGCGCCTGGCCGAAGCCGGTCGCCACCCACATGTCGGAAAAATTCGACCAGCGGAACTCGCTCGGCCACCATGTGGGTGTCAGCACCTCGGTCCGTGGCTTGACCGCCGTCAGGAACATCACCGCGAAGGGAAAGATCGTCACCACGATCAAGGGCGCCAGCAACAGCCAGGCGATGACGGTGCGCTTCAGCTTGCCAGTCATGCGCGCTGCTCCCGCATCGCGAGGCGCACATAGATCATGGTGAAGATCAGCAATATGGCGAACATCACCAGCGACACCGCCGAAGCCTCGCCGAGTTTGCCGATGCGGAACGCGAGCTTGTAGAGATGGGTGACCAGGATGTCGGTCGAGTTGGCCGGCCCGCCCTGCGTCATCACCCAGATGATCGGGAACGAGTTGAAGACGTAGATGGTGTTGAGCACGATGGCGATGTTGATGAACGGCTTCAGCAGCGGAAAGGTGATCTCGCGGAACTGCTGCAGCGGCGTTGCCCCTTCCAGTGCGGCCGCCTCGTAGAGATCGTCCGGGATCGACGACAGGCCCCCGAGGAAGATCGTGGTGGTGAACGGCACCGTCACCAAGATGCCGATCAGAACCTGCATCGGAAAGGCGGTTCCGGCCTGTGCCAGCCACTGGATGTTGTGGTCGATCAGGCCAAGCCCGATCAGCGCCGAATTCAGCATGCCGCTTTCGCCGCTCAGTGCCCAGCGCCAGACCACCGCCGTCATGGTCAGCGACACCGCCCAGGGCAGCATGATGATGACACGGGCAAGGCCCCGGCCATAGAAATCGGTGTTGAGGATCATCGCCACCGGGATCGAGAGCAGCAGCGCGCCGCCGACCACCAGCAAGGTCCACAGCCCGGTGCGCCAGAGTGCGGCGACAAAATCGGGATCGGCGGTCAGCGCGGCGAAATTGGCAAGGCCGCTGAACTCGCGCAACTGACCGAAGCGGTTGACGTCATGTGTCGCGATCTGGATCAGGTCCCAGACCGGCCAGAAGATGACCACCGCCGCCAGGAACAGGCTGGGCAAGGTCAGGAGATAGGGCAGGAAGCGATTTTGCATCGGCTTGGGTTGAGTCCCGGTGCGCTGGATCTGAGTTTCTGCTTATGCGAATTTCGGATCCGCTGCACCCGGCAGGAAGTCAAAAATGTGGCGCGCCCCGCCTGAGTCGGGGGCGCGCCACGGGCGCAGGGAGATACGCCCTATTTCTTCAGCACGGCATTGGCCTTGGCCGCGGCGTCCTTCAAGCCTGCTTCGGGATCGCCGCCGAGATAGATCTTCTGCATGGCATCCGAGGTGATCTGGGCAACTTCTTCCCAGCCCGGGATGACTGGCGCGAAACGGGCATCCGGAAGCAGGGCAGTGAAGGCGGCGAGATCGGCGTTGTTGACGTAATAATCCATCTTGGCCTCTTCCTTGTTCACCGGGAGGAAGCCTTCGCCTTGCGTGAACTTGGCGCGCTGCTCCGTGGTGAACAGGAAGTCCATCAGCTTCCAGGCCTCGTCCTTGTTCTTGGAGTTCTTGAACATGATCATGGAGTCGGTGACGCCATAGGTGCCGCGCACGCCGGTCGGACCGGCCGGAATGGCGGCCACGCCGTATTTGAGGCTCGGCGCCTCCTCCTTGATCTGGTTGGACAGGAAGGGCGCCGTGATCATCATGCCGACCTTGCCCTGCTTGAACAGGTTCTGCACGTCCTCGCGGTTGTTGGAGGTGACGCCGGGCTCGGTCAGCCCCTCGTCGATCATCGACTTGTAGAGCTTGGCGGCTTCGAGCGCGCCCGGCGTGCCGAGGCCCGACGTGCCGTCCTTGTTGAGGATCTCGGTACCCTGCGACCACATCGCGTAATAGTAATAGACGTCGGTCTCGATCTCCTTGCCCTGCAGGCCGAAACCGAAGGCACCCTGCGCCTTGATCTTGCGCGCATCCTCCTGCAGTTCGGTCCAGGTTGCCGGCGGCTTGGCGATGCCGGCCTTCTCGAACAGCTCCTTGTTGTAATACATGGCGCGCGCCGAAGCGGCGATCGGCAGGCCGTAGGTCTTGCCGCCCATGATCGAGGGCGACAGGAAGGTGTCGATGAAGCGGCCCTTGAATTCGGGCGTGATATAGCTGTCGAGCGGCTCTGCGACATCCTGCTGGACGAAATCGATCAGCCAGCGCGTGCCTATGATGGAGAGATCCGCATTGGTGCCGGCGGTTATGTCGGTGGTCAGCTTCTGCAAGAGCACATCCCACGGCACCACCTCGAACTTGACCGTGATGCCGGGGTTCTTCGCCTCGAACTCCTTCTTGACCTGCTCGAAGTAGGGGCCGGTCTTGGCGCTGTATTCAGCGACGGTAACCCGCACTTCGCCGGCCTCTGCCTGCGCCGCGAAGGCCAGCATGCCCATTCCGGCCATCAGGCCGGCCGTCCATTTTGCAAGGTTCATCCGATCTCTCCCATTTGTCCGCGCATTCGCGCTCCTTGTGCCGGTGCTGACACAAGATTTATGTGACTTTCCTACATTATCGATGAATTCGCCGCATGCAAGCGGATTAATATGTTGCTTAATTACATCGTGTTCTTTAGCCTCCCGGCATCTGCCCGACCTGCGGGAGGAGCAAGCGCCGTGGTTTCGAGAGCCGAATTCGAAGGCAGGACCGTCATAGTCACCGGCGCCGGTGGTGGCCTTGGCTCGGCGATCGTCGCATTGCTGGCCGACAGGGGCGCGCGGGTGGTCGGCTGCGACCAGTCGCAAGAGGCGCTGGCGAGCCCGCACCTTGCCTCGCGCCATGTCTTCGACCTTCTCGACCGGGCCTCGGTCGAAGCCACGATCGCCGCCGTGCTTGAAAAGGACGGCGTCCCCGACATCCTGATCAACAATGCCGGCTGGACCCGCGCCGAGACGCTTGATGCGCTGACGGCGGACAGGATCGAGCACGAACTCGACCTCAACCTGACCGGCGTGATGATGTTCGCCGATCCCATTGCCAAGGCGATGGCCGCGCGCGGTTCGGGCAGCGTCGTCTTCATTTCCTCCGTCAACGCCATCGCGCATTTCGGCAACCCCGCCTATGCCGCCGCAAAGGCCGGCATCAACGCATATTCCAAATCGATCGCCGTCGAGCTCGGCCGCCGCGGCGTGCGCGCCAATGTGGTTTGCCCCGGATCGATCCGCACCGCCGCCTGGGACCATCGCCTTGCCAAGGACCCTGAGATCTTGGGCAAGCTGCAGCGGCTCTATCCGCTCGGCCGCATCGTCAACGCCTCGGAAGTCGCCGAAGCGGTGGCTTTCCTTGCCTCCGACCGGGCCTCGGGCGTAACAGGCGTGGTGATGCCCGTGGATGCGGGATTGACCGCCGGCTGCCTGCCGTTCATCGACGACATATTGGGAGCGTGACCATGACCGACGTCGAGTTTCGCAACCTGTCGAAATCCTTTGGCCAGCACAAGATCCTCGAGGACATCAGCCTCGACATCAAGAGCGGCGAGTTCGTGGTGCTGGTCGGCCCGTCCGGCTGCGGCAAATCGACCTTGCTGCGCATGCTAGCAGGATTGGAGACCATCAGTTCCGGCGATCTCCTGATCGGCGGCACGCGCGCCAACGACCTGCCGCCGCAGCAGCGCAACATCGCCATGGTGTTCCAGTCCTATGCGCTGTTTCCGCACCTGAAGGCCTCGGACAATATCGGCTTCGGCCCGAAAATCCGGGGCGAGAACCGCACGGCCATCGACCAGAAGGTCAAGAAGGCGTCCGGCGTCCTCAACCTGTTCTCCTATCTCGACCGGTATCCCCGCCAGCTCTCAGGCGGTCAACGCCAGCGCGTCGCCATGGGGCGCGCCATCGTGCGCGAACCCTCGGTGTTCCTGTTCGACGAGCCGCTCAGCAATCTCGACGCACAGTTGCGCGTGCAGATGCGCACCGAGATCAAGGCGCTGCACCAACGGCTGAAATCGACCATCGTCTACGTCACCCACGACCAGATCGAGGCCATGACCATGGCCGACCGCATCGTGGTGATGGACCGCGGCAGGATCCAGCAGGTCGGGGCACCGCTGGAGCTCTATGACCGGCCGGCCAACAAGTTCGTCGCCGGCTTCCTCGGCTCGCCGTCGATGAGTTTTGTGTCCGGGGCTCTCAAGACGACGCCCGAGAAAACCTGGTTCGAGTCGGTCGGCGGCGGGCGGCTTGCGCTCGCCGGCAAGCCGGTGCCGGCAGGCAGTGCGGTGGAGGCGGGCATCCGGCCCGAGCATTTCATCGTCGGTGAAGCCACCGGCACCATGACGCTCAAGGTTGACGTCGTCGAGCCGACTGGTTCCGAAACCCATGTCTACGGTGCCATTGGCACTGATACGGTACGCGCCGTGTTCCGCGACCGGCTGCCGGTCCGGCCAGGCGACCTGCTGCCGGTCTCCGTCGATCCCGGCAACATCCATCTGTTCGACACGGCGACGGGCCTGCCTCTGAGATGACGACGGAAACTCGGATATGAAGACGCCTGCCGACATCATCACCCGGCTGCAGCTGATGTCGCAGGACGGCACCAAGTCGGATCGCCGACTGGCAAGTCTTGTCCTGTCTGACCTCGACTTCGCCTCGAAGGCCGCGATCTCCGAGATCGCCGCGCGCGTCGGCGTCAGTGAGCCGACGGTGACCCGTTTTTGCCGCAATCTCGGCTGCGAGGGCCTGCGCGACTTCAAGTTCCATCTGGCGCAGGCCATAGCCATCGGCGGCCAGTATCTGTCGCCGGAGCCGCTGAGCCGCGACGCCCGCGAGCAGCGCATTGCGTCGGCCATCACCGAAGCGGCTGTCACAGCCATCCAGCGCGCCAGCGAGAATCTCGACATGACGACGCTGGTCGATGTCGCCGCGCGCCTTGCTGCGTCAGGCAATGTGCTGTGCATCGGTTCGGGTGGCATTTCCTCGATGATGGCGACCGAAATGCAGAACCGGCTGTTCAGGCTCGGCCTGCCGGTTCTGGCGCAGATCGACGGGCAACTGCAGCGCATGTACGCCGCCGTCGCCACGCCGGACACCACCGTGGTCGCCTTCTCGGTCTCCGGCTATGCCCGCTCGGTCATCGAGGCGGTGCAGGTCGCTCAGCAATATGGCGCCGCCACGGTGGCCGTCACCGCGCCCGACTCCGCACTGGCCATGGCCGCCGACACGGTCATCCACCTGCAGCCGCTCGAGGACGGCAACATCTACAAGCCGACATCGTCGCGCTACGCGCTGCTGGCGATCGTCGACATGATCGTGACATCGGTCGCCGAGACGCGCGGCCCGAAGGTGCTGGAGAACCTGCGTCGCATCAAGCAGAGCGTGAACACGCTGAAGGTCGACGATCCGCGTTTGCCGCTGGGCGATTGATTGAACTTCAGGCAGAGGATTGATCGCAGAGCGCTTCGACACGTCTTGCCAGCGCAGCCGGTTCGCCAACAATGCGCAGAGTCTTGAGCCGGGCCGTGCCGCCTGCAACGACCGAAACGGCCGAAGCCGGCACGCCCAGCGCCTTGGCGACCAGCTTCTCCAGCGCTTGATTGGCGGCGCCGTTTTCCGGCACGGCGCGGACCCGCGCCTTCACGTGACTTCGTCCGTCCGCCGATGTCTCGACACTTTCGAGCCTGTCCACCGAAGACTTTGGCGTCAACCGGACAAACAGCTCGATGCCGCTCTCGCTAACGCGGTACGGCGCGCTCATGCGATCTTCAGGCCAGCAGCAGCGGCGCCACCGTGGTGAGAATGAACTGCCTGAGGAAGAACAGGATCAGCAGCAGGATGATCGGCGAGATGTCGATGCCACCAAGGTCGGGCATGAAGCGCCGGATCGGCCGCAGCGCCGGCTCGGTCAGCCGGTAGAGCATGTTGCCGATGCTGCCGACGAACTGGTTGCGCGAGTTGACGACGTTGAATGCATAGAGCCAGGAAAAGATCGCCGAGGCGATGATGACCCACCAATAGAGGTCGAGCGCCATAACGATGGTTTGAATGAGGGCGAGCATGCCGGTCTCCAATTGTTGCCGACATGTAGCCATTACACGCCAAACCGGCAAGGGTAGGTTCCGCCATGCGACCTGCGGTCGGGTTTCGGTGATGCGCCGCCTTGACAGGAAACCGCGTCCCCCGATAAATGCGCCATCCGCTGGACGGGGCTGTAGCTCAGCTGGGAGAGCGCGTCGTTCGCAATGACGAGGTCAGGAGTTCGATCCTCCTCAGCTCCACCAGCGGAATAATCGATTGTCCGCCTTTCCCGAGCGGTAACGCCCAAGCATCATGCGATACCACGGCGTCAATGCCCCCAAAAATGGCCAGATGCGATTTCGCGTTCCCAAGGCGAAATGGTTGTCAATTGGACTTATGGCGATGGCCTCTGTCCGGTAGACGCTATTTTTTTTGGAAGCCGCCCCATTAGACTGGCGTTCTCAAATCAGTTTTTTCTGTGTGTTGTGACAAGGCGTTTCGGCAGGGGCGACCGAAGGCGCTATACGGATTCCGACTCGAAATGAAGAAGCCGCCCGCGGAAGCAAAAAAGTGTCCATTCGCGAGAATCTCGCTGCAAATCTCAGGCGGCTCTGCAAGGACCATGCTTCCGTCAGCGCGGTGTGCCGCGAGCTGGGCATCAACCGCACGCAGTTCGAGCGTTACCTGCAGGGGCAGACCGTTCCCAACAAGACCACCGCCAAGCTGATCTGCGACTACTTCCGCGTCGATGAACCCGAACTGTACCGGGACCCCGGCACGCCTGAGCTCTCGGCTCCCGGCCTGCCGCCGATTTCCGAAAGCCTGTTCACCCAGATGATCCGCCCGCCCGCTCCGTCGATCGCGAGCGGCACCTATTTCACCTATTTTTCGATTCCGACCCGCGCCGACCTCCTGATGCGCTCGGTGACCTTCGTGCGTCGCGAGGCCGAATTGGTCACATTCCGCAGGGTTACCGGATGGTCGGAGCGCCGCGGCTCGACATGGGCGCGGGCGCGCGGCAACCACTATGGCGTGGCGATCTCGCGTCTCAACTGGATCTATTTCAGCGGCGTCAACCGCCGCCAGACAGGCGAGCCGTCGCTGATCTCGGTGCAATGGGCGCCTATCTCCGAACCGGTGCTGACGGGCAAGGCCATGCTTCTGACCGAAACCGGACCGGCATTCGTGTCGGTCATCATGCGGCAGGACATGTCCAATATCCCGCCCAGGCGTGCGATCCGCATGGCGCACATCATCAGGCTCGATGATCCCGGTATCGATCAGCTCGTCGTCAGCCTCGCCCGGGATGGACTGGGCTGGCCGCATGCTTACGCTGAAAAAGAACAAGAATATCCCGAAAAAGCGTATGCTGGCTTTTGCCTACTCCATATCTGAGTAAAATCGATTTTTTTAGACTTTACTACCAAGAAAGATATTTTAGATCGTATTTGATTTACTACAATTTTAACAAAGGATTAACTCCTCGGACCATACCTTTCTTCTCGCGGATCCCTTTTGGGGATCCTTCAACAGATCCCATTGGGGGGGTCGGGAAAGGGACGAAAATGGCCAAGAAAGTCAACAATGCCCCGAAGCTGACGGTTGCCGCCGGCACGCAGACCGCCTTCTTCTCGCAGGGCATGCACTACGGCGGCTTGGTCGATCAATTAGCCGACTTAACATGTCCAATGTAGCCAATACCCCTTCCCAGAGTTCCATCCGATGACAGGAGCAGCACGTGTCAAATCATTCCTTACGTCAGTCAGAGCTCGATAGTCTCCAATATATCGCGACGATGACCAATGAGCTGGTGCAGATGGCCGAAGCAAGCCGTTTTCCCATGATCTCCTATCTGCTCGGCATGGCCTATGCCGAGGCCTTCGACGTCTTGCGCGGCGCACGGCCGGCCAGACATGCGCAGCTCAGCGGCAACCCTATGCACCCCAAGGCACACGCGAAAGGCAACCACGCTCAACCAAGGACAGCGTAGCGCGGTGCTGCAAAACTTGCTGCCGCTGCTGGAAAAGGTCGCCGCGGACCTCGGCCTGATCGCCGGCAGCCCGCGACACGGACATTCATGCGCACAGATTTGAGGGGACCAGCAAATGAACATGATCGCGACCATCAGGAGCGCCGACACCGGCGAAAGCATCTCGGCTGAAGGCCCTGATCGCCAGCCGGACGGCCTCGCCGGATGCTGCCCGCTTCGAGGCCCGGCAGCTGATTTCCATGGCAATGGCCGATACCTGGCAGGCCGACAGCCTCTGGGGCGCGGCGGATGCCTTTCACGTCCATTTCGACTTCATGATGCAGACCATCGACATCAATGGCGTCGGCGATCCCAACCTTTGGAATCCTGCGCACCAAATGCCGTTCTACCTGGAACAGGTCGAGGCGCTCTGCCAGTCGATGAGCCGGCGATAGACACCGTTCAATTCCTGGCGGCTGCTAGTCCCGCAAACTGAACACAAATGGCACCGTACGGCTGACGCGCGAGCCTAGTTCCGACGGCGGCGCCGGCACGGTGGCGCCCTGCAGCACCGCGAGCGCGGCACGGTCGAGTTCGGCATCGCCGGACGAACGGACCACGTGCGCCGATATCACCCGGCCTGAGGCATCCACGGTGAAGGCCACATTGGCATTGCCCTGCGCGCGTCGGGATTTCGCGGCACTCGGGTAGCGCTTGTGGCGGTTGATCCACGCCGTCAGCCGCGATTCCCATTTGACTGGGCTGACACCCGAAATCCCGGCCGCCGATTTCGGCGTCGCTGCCTTGGCGGCGGGCTTGATCTCGGCGCTTGCGGCACTTGCCGTCTTCGGCGGTTCCGCCTTTTGCTTCTTCGGCTTTGGCTTGGGCATGTCGACAGGCCTTTTGACCTTGGCTTCGGCCGGTTCCTTTTCCTTGCGCCGCTCCGTCGGCTTTGCCTGCGGCAGCGGAACGACAATCTCCGGCGCGACGGTCTCGACGATATCGGGGACGACCTCCTCCAGCGGCGGCTGGTCGACTGGTTCGACTTTCGTCATCTCCGTTGACTCGTCCGGCGGCACCGTCTCCGGCTCGGCAGCAGGCTCCGCTTGCTCGGTCACCTTGTCGGGTTCGGCTTTGGTGACCTTTTTGGTCTCTTCAACCGGCGCGGTCTGGTCGGGAATGGCCGCACCGAGCATCGCGGCCTGTTCAGGTAACGCCGGCGTCACCATCATCGGCGCCATTTCGATCATCAGGGCTGGCGGCGGTCCGCCATCCGGCAGGTCGGCTGGACTGAAATTCTGCACGGCATAGGCGACCGCGACGTGCGCCCCAAGCATCAGCACGGCCGCACATGCCCACAGGCCAAGATCGCGCCAGCCGAAGCGCGACAGGACCATCGTGGCCGAGGCGGCGGAGCATGTCATGGGGCAGCCGTCGCGCCTGGCCCCGGTGCGGCGGCATCACTGGCGGAAGCGGCCTCCAGGCCGACCAGGGCGACCTTCAGATAGCCGGCTGCACGCAGCAGGTTCATCGCCTCCATCAGGTCGCCATAGGCGACCGCCTTGTCGGCGCGCAGGAAGATGCGCGTCTGCTTGGCGCTCTTGGTGCGGCTGTCGAGTGTGGCGGCAAAAGCCGGGCGCGGCACGGTGTCATTGCCGATCGAGAGTGTGAGATCATCCTTCAATGTGAGGAAAAGCGGGGTCTCCGGCCGCGGCGCCGGTGTCGCGGTCGACCCGGGCAGGTCGACATTGACATCCACCGTCGCCAGCGGCGCCGCGACCATGAAGATGATCAGGAGCACCAGGATAACATCGATGAACGGCGTGACATTGATCTCGTGGCTCTCCTCGAGGTCGTCATCCATGGTCTGGCGGATCCGGCTGCTCATGGTCTTGCGCCGCTACTCGGCCGCCACCGCCGTCGCGGGTGCGACGTAGCGGAAATCGAGGTCGCGGCTGACCAGCCGTTCGACGCCCGCCGAGGCATCGGCCAGGATTTGCCGGTAGCCGGCTATGGAGCGGGCGAAGACGTTGTAGATCACCACCGCAGGAATCGCCGCGACCAGACCCATCGCGGTGGCCAGCAGCGCCTCGGCGATGCCTGGCGCGACCACGGCGAGATTGGTGGTCTGCGCCTGCGAAATGCCGATGAAGGCGTTCATGATGCCCCAGACGGTGCCGAACAGGCCGACGAAAGGCGCGGTGGAACCGATCGTCGCCAGCAGGCCGGTGCCGCGCGACATGCGCCGCGACGCCGCCGCCTCGATGCGCAACAGGCGCGAACTGACCCGTTCTTTCAGGCCGTCTCCCCCGACATGGTCGAGCGCACCGGCCGAAAGCGCGGTCTCTTCCGCCGCCGCCCGCACCAGGAGCGCGCCGGGGCCGCCACCGCGGTCGAGCGCGCGGCTCGCCTGCTTCAATGTCGCGGCATCGCCGATCGCGCGAACCGCGCGGCGGATGCGCAGCTTGCCGCCGAAAATCTCCAGCGATTTGGCCAGCCATATCGTCCAGGTTACGAGCGACGCGATGGCCAGTCCGATCATCACCGCCTTCACGATGATGTCGGCGGCCATGAACATGCCCCATGGCGACAGGTCGTGCGGCAGGTTCAGCTCCATCGCCCCCGCAGATGCCGCCGGCAGCGGGAGCGCCGGCGTCACGGGTGCGGCAGCCGCCGGCGCGGCAGGTGCCGGTGCGGCTGGAGCAGCTTGTGCCGCTTCGGTCGATGCGGCAGGTGCCTCAGCTGCTGGAGCAGCGCCGGCCGGTTGCTCCTGGGCCATCGCGCCGGTCGCCGCCAGGATCACCGATGCGACAAATGCCACCAACAAACCATGTCTCAACACGAGCTTCTTCCTTGTCCTTACAGCGGCCCCGGTCATGGCATTTCTCCAGCGCGGCCGCCGCATTCCAATCCCGGCTGCGCCAGGCAAGGTGCCCGGCTGACTATGAAACATGAACTTATTAGTCAACATTAAAGATGACTGCAATGCTCAACAATTTGGGAATGCGCCGCAAAATCCCTGAAACGCTACGGCGCCGGTGGTCTGCGATATCCGCCCCGGGCTATGCGATGACAGGCATCCAGTGTCGCCGTGTGCGGCGCCCGGAGCAAACGGCCCCGACGGACGGAGTTCCAGCCCGCGCCGGAGCCGCGCGGTGAACCGCACCTCTCGCTGGAACGCCCTCTCTCCTTGGAACGCATTGTCGCCACTGCGGTGGAACTGCTGGACGCACGGGGGATCGACGGATTGACGATGCGTCGACTGGCTGATCGCCTCGGCTCGGGCGTGATGAGCCTATATTGGCACGTCGACAACAAGGACGGCGTCTTCGATCTGGCGCTCGATTCCGTGCTCGAATATCGCGGATCGCCGCAAATAAATGCCGCTGAGGACTGGCGAGTGGAAATTGTCCATATGCTCGAAGATTGGCGGGCCGGCATGCTGCGCCATCCCTGGTCGGTACCGCTGTTGTCGAGCCGGGCGCTTGGACCGAACATTCTCAGCCGCCTGGAATTGCTCGGCAGGACTTTGTCCCGAGCCGGCGTGGCGGACAAGGATTTGAACGTCGCGATCTGGTCGCTATGGAACTATGTGATGGGCGCCACCATAACCCGGACGAGTTTCGACCTCGCGGACAGCGACAAGGCCGCCACGCAGCAGCACCACGCACATCCGGGCGAACGCTATCCCACGATCCAACGCTCTCGCCCGCTGTTCGACGACGATTGGGTCGGCACCTTCAGGAAGGGCCTCGATTTGCTGCTTGCGGGCCTCGCTCCCGGGAGATGAACCTGCCTAGCTGTGGCGCATCGGCCTCCCGGCGCGCCAGGGAGTTGCGTAGCAGCGCCAGTGTTTCCCGGCCAACTGTCGCGATCTCGTGTGGCGTGTCGACGCCGACGACCATGAACTCATCGATGCCGAGAGCCGCATAGGCAAGCAACGACAGCGCGACCTGGGCCGGTGGCCCGGAGAAGTCGACCGCCTTGTGGCCGGCGGCGGAAACACCTTGGTGGATCCTGACCGGAAGCGCGAAGCGCAGTTTGCCGGCACGGCCATATTCGGCTGCGGCGCCACGCGCCCGCTCCATCAATTGCCTGATATCGTCGATCGAGCCTGGCGCCAGCTCGAAGAGATCGGCATGCCGGCCGGCCACCCTCAGCGCCGTTCCGGATTGCCCGCCCATGCGGATCACGAGGTCGGCGCCATGCGGACCCTTGCGCGGCACGTAACCGCCTTTGATGCTGTAAAACGCGCCTTCGTGATCGAAGGGCCGGTCGTTCGACCACAGCCGCTTCAACAGGACCAGATATTCGTCGATGCGCTGCCAGACGACGCCATGGCCGACCGGCCGTGTCTCGGCATCGTCATCGTTCAGCGGCTCGCTGATCATCCTGAGCGCCAGCCGTCCGCCGCTCTCCCTGTCGATGGACGCCAGTTGGCGGGCAGCCACCGTCGGGTCGATCACCCCGGCCCAATGAGTGAGCACCACTTCCAGCGAAGCGGTGCGGTTGAGCACCTGGGACGCAAGATCCATGTTGGTCAGCAGCCCGGCCGAATCGTCGACGACGATCTTCTGGAAACCGCCGTCCTCGATCAGCCCGAGCTTCGTCGCGGTCTCGGCGAAGTCATAGAAAAAAGGAACCGCCGCGTCGGCAGTCTTGCCGGGAATATGGGTGAATTCGATCGGCATTGTCATCTCCTCCATCTCTGGAATCACTGATGCTGTGAAATGCGGCCCTCAGGTGCGCGAAAGCGCTCCGGGATCCGGTTCATTCAACTCCGATTGCCTGAAAGCTGTGGGGCAACAGCCCCTGTCGATCCCTTAGGGAATAAGGCCCAGCACGACTGCCCCGGTGAACACGAACGCAAGGGCAAAGACGAGATAGGCGAAAGCGCCGGCATAGGCCGGGCGAAAGCCCTGGGCATTGGCCAGCTTCTGGCCGTTGCTGTCGGTCTGGGCGTTCTGGATATAGGACATATCGACCTCCGTCTCGCCGGTTAATCTATAAAACTTGTAGACTTTGTCGATTGCTATTTTTGTGTCATAGGCAAAATTATTTTCTGATTGATCGCTGGAAATTGGTAGGAACTTGCTGTGGTGACATATCCAGGCGATGAAGTGATACGGCATGGCGGCATCGCTTTACGCGCCTGTTTCCTGCATTGGCCACTCGATGCAGGAGGGATAGCATCGCTGCCAGTGGCAACATGAAATCATCCAAAGGGAAGTTGGGAGCAGAAAAATGGGCGAAAGACTGGGCGGCAAGGTCGCCATCATTTCGGGCGGCGCGACGGGAATGGGCGGCGCGGCTTCGGAACTGTTTGCCGCCGAAGGCGCCAAGGTCGCGATCATCGACCGCAACGGTGAAGCAGCTGCTGCAACCGCGGCCGCGATACGCGCGCGGGGACACATAGCCGAACACTGGGTGGCCGACGTCTCTGATGAGGCCCAGGTCGAAGCTGCGGTTACAGGGGCGACCGAAAAACTCGGGCCCGTCACCGTGCTGTTCAATCATGCCGGCACCATCGTGATAAAGCCGTTCCTGGAGACGACGCTGCAGGAATGGGATTGGCTGCACGCCGTCAATGTGCGCTCGATGTTCCTGATGACACGCGCCGTGCTGCCCGGCATGATCGCCGCCGGCGGTGGATCGATCGTCTGCACCTCGTCGATCTCGGCGGTGGCGGCGACGCCGAATGAAGTGCTCTACGACACCACCAAGGGCGCCTGCCACATGTTCGCGCGCGCCATCGCGGTGGAGTTCCGTGACCACAACATCCGTTGCAACGCGGTCTGTCCCGGCTTCATCAGAACGCCGCACGGCCTGCGCGAGGTCGCCGATCTTGGCAGGCTCGGCGTCGATGTCTCGGACGCCGCACTTGCCGCGCAGCAGGGCCGCATCGGCGAGCCGGAGGAAGTGGCGAAGGCAGCGCTTTACCTGGCGAGCGACGAGTCCAGTTTCGTCAACGGCACGCATCTGTTCGTGGATAACGGCTTTACCGCGATGTGACGCATTCGGGCTTTGGGTCTTCGACCCAGGGACAGCTTGGCGCCTTCCTCTACCCGTCGATCGGGGGAGAGGAAAGGATGCCAAGTCCTATTCGCTTACCGCTCTTCCCGCCGAAACGGCTTCAGCAGTGCCGAGGGTGCCACCGCGTTGCGCGACATGACCGCCATCGCGATGATGGTAAAGATGAACGGCAGCATCAGGAACGCCTCGTAGGGGATATGCCCCAAACCGCTCGCCTGCATGCGGAGTTGCAAGGCATCGACGAAGGCGAACAGCAGCGCGGCCCCTGCCGAGCGCCACGGGTCCCAGCGGCCGAACACGACCAGCGCGATCGCCACCCAGCCGCGCCCGGAGACGACACCAAAGGTGAAGGCATTGAATTGCGCCATCGACAGGAAGGCGCCGGCGAGCCCCATCAGGGCGCCGCCGAGAATGACGGCCTGGAAACGCGTGGCAATGACGCTGACGCCGGCCGAATCGGCGGCACGCGGGTTTTCACCGACCATGCGCACCGACAGGCCCCAGGGTGTGCGGTAGAGCACGAAGGCGGCGAGCGGGATGGCAATGATCGCCATATAGACCAGCGCGAACTGGTTGAACACCGCAGGTCCCAGCACTGGAATATCTGAGAGGACCGGGATCGGCAGCGTCTGAAAACCCTTGATGCTCGGCGGCACCGATTGCTGGCCGAAGATCAGCCGGTAGAGGAAATAGGCAAGGCCCGACGAGAACAGCGTGACGCCGATGCCGCAGACATGCTGGCTGAGGCCGAGCGCCACCGTGAACAGCGCATGCAGCGCGCCCATCAGCATGCCGGTCAGCACCGCCACCAGCACGCCGAGCCACAGGCTTCCACTGAGGCTGGTGGCGGTGAAGCCGGTCATCGCGCAGAGCAGCATGATGCCTTCGATGCCGAGATTGAGCACGCCGGCCCGTTCGGAGAACATTTCGCCGAGCGTGGCAAAGGCCAGCGGCGTGGCGATGCGGATGATGGCGGCGAGAAAGCCGACCTGAAAAATCTGTTCGAACACCGCGCTCATCCGAAGGCTCCGACGCGGCGGATGCGATAGGCGGTGAACAGCAGCGCCACCAGCATGGCGAGCAGCGCCGTGCCCTGGATGACGTCGCTGAGGAAGGCCGGCACGCCGGTCGCCCGCGACATCGCCTCGGCACCGGTCATCACGGCGGCCAGAAAAATCGCCGCAGGCACGACGCCGAGCGGGTTGAGCCGAGCCAGCATGGCGACGACGATGCCGGAATAGCCGTAGCCCGGCGAGATGTCGCTCATCACCTGGAAGTGCACGCCGCCGACCTCGCCGACGCCGGCAAGACCAGCCAGCGCGCCCGACAGCAGCGCCGTCGAGATCAGCACTCGCTCGACATGGATGCCGCCATATCTGGCCGCTTCCGGGTTTTCGCCGGTAACCCTGATCCGGAAGCCGAGCGTCGTGCGCACGATCAGGAACCAGATCAATGGGGCCGCGACCAGCGCCGCGACGACACCGAGATGCAGCCGCGTGCCTTCGATCAACACCGGAAAGTTCGCCGAATCCTCGATCGGCGGCGAGATAGGGTAGCCGCTGAAGCTGTCCTTCCACGGCCCTTCGATCAGCGCCATCAAGGCGTAGTAGATGACCGAGTTGAGCAACAAGGAGCTCACCACATCATCGACCTTGAATTTTACGCGCAGCGTCGCCGGCACCAGCGCGACCGCGGCACCCGCGGCCGCACCCGCCAGCGCCATCAGCAGCATGGCGAGCGGCCCCGGCATGGGGATGGCGCCAACAAAACAGCTCGCCACCGCACCGGCAAGCAATTGCCCCTCGGCGCCGATGTTCCAGAATTTGGCACGGAAGGCGACGGCCACCGCCAGCCCGGTGAAGATCATCGGTGCGGCGCGCACCAGCGTTTCGGTGATGGCATAACTGTCGCCGAGCGAAGCGGTGAACATAACCCCGTAGGATTCGAGCACGCCCGCGCCGGCCAGCGCGATCAGGCCGCTGCATAGGACAAGCGTGGCGACAATCGCCAGCAGCGGCAAGGCCAAATTGAACCAGGCAGGTGTCGAGGTGCGGACTTCGAGGCGGAACATCAGCCGTGCCCCTCCGCGCCGGTCATCAGCAGGCCGAGCCGCGCGACGGTCGCGTCGGCGCTGTCCAGCGTGCCGGCGATGCGGCCTTCATACATCACCGCGATGCGGTCGCAGAGCACCAGCAGTTCTTCCAGATCCTCGCCGATGACGATAATGCCGCAACCCTTGGCGCGCATGTCGAGGAATTTTTCGTGGATGAAACGGGCGGCGCCAATGTCGAGGCCACGCGTCGGCTGCGACACGATCAACACCTTTGGGTCGAAGGCAAGCTCGCGCGCCAGCAGTGCCTTCTGCAGATTGCCGCCGGACAGCGCGCCGGCGCGCGTCATCGGCCCGGGACATCTGATATCATAGGCCTTGATCTGTTCTTCGGCGAAAGCGCGGATCGCATCCGGCTTGAGCAGCCCCCTGGCGGAGAAGGCCGATGTGCCGATGCGCGGCAGCACCATGGAATCGGCGAGCGGCAGATTGGTGACCAGCCCCGTCGTCATGCGATCTTCCGGGATGCGGCCAACGCCCAGTGCCTGCACCTCGCGCGGCGAGAACCGCGATACGGTCTCGCCGGCGATGGTCATCCGGCCGGCATCGGGCGCGCGCACGCCCGAGATGACCTCCGCCAGTGCCCGCTGGCCATTGCCGGAGACGCCGGCAATGCCGAGGATTTCGCCGGCACGAACCGCAAGCGACACATCGCGCAGCGCCGTGCCGGAATGCCGCCAGGTTGAAATGCCGTCGAGCGTCAGCACACCGGCGCCGGGCAGCGACGGCCCCCTCGCCGGCGGCACGATCTCATGGCCGCACATCAATTGCGCCATCGCCGCCGACGTCGTGTTGGCAGGATCGTCGACACGGCCGGCGACGCGGCCATGCCGCAGTACGGTGCAGCGATGGGTGAGCGCCCGCACCTCATTGAGCTTGTGCGAGATGAAGATGATGCCGAGCCCTTGCGCCGCCATAGACCGTAACGCCGAAAACAAACCCTCGACCTCGCTCGGCGCCAGCACTGCAGTCGGTTCGTCGAGAATCAAGAGCCTGGCGCCGCGAAACAGCGCCTTGACGATTTCCAGCCGCTGCTGCTCGCCGACCGACAGCGCCGAGACCGGCAGGTCGGGATCAAGCGTCAGCCCGTGCTGGCTGCTGATTTCAGCAAGCCGGGCCAGCCCGCCGGCGCGATCGATCCGCCCCGACTTGCCCGGAATACCGATGAGCAGGTTTTCCAGCACCGTCAGCCGTGGCGCCAGATGGAAATGCTGGTGCACCATGCCGATGCCGGCGGCCAGCGCATCGGCCGAGCTCGTGATCCGTACCGGCCGGCCCTGGATCAGGATCTCGCCGGCATCCGGCGCGTAAGCGCCGAACAGCACGTTCATCAATGTCGTCTTGCCGGCGCCGTTCTCGCCGAGCAGACCGAGGATTTCGCCCGGCGCCACGCTGAGATCCACGGCCTCGTTCGCCTTGAGGGCGCCGAAGGTCTTGGTGATGCCGCGCATTTCGATGAGGGGGGCGGACAAGGGCGCTCCTGAGAGGAATTGGCTTACCATGGCAGCTTTGATTGACAGGGATGCGCTGCACCCCCCTCTGGCATGCCGGACGAGGGGCGCCACGCACCGCCCCTCGAACCAACCCTCAATCCGAAACCGGCGTGTTCTCGTCCACGTCCACCCGGAAATTGCCTTCCAGGATCTCGGCCTTCTTCTTCTCGACCAGATCCTTGATCTCGGCGGGCAAGGTCTTGTCGAACTTGTGGAAGGGTGCCAGATACGAGCCGCCCTTGGCCATGCGCGAGAAATCGCCGTAATCCTGCGCCGTGTAGACGCCGGCCTTGACCAGTTTGATCGCCTGCTCGACCGTCGGGTACATGTCCCAGACCGGGCCGGTGATGACCGTATCGGGACCGAGGCTCGACTGGTCGGACATGTTGGAGATGGCGAAGATCTTCTTCTCCACCGCCGCCTCGATGACGCCGAAGCGTTCTGCATAGATGACATCGACGCCGGCATCGATCTGCGCCACCGCGGCCTCCTTGGCCTTCGGCGGGTCGAAGAAGGAGCCGATGAAGGCGACTTTCTTCTTGACGTTGGGATTGACCTCCTTGGCCCCGGCAAAGAAGGCGTTGACCAGCCGGTTCACTTCCGGGATGCCCATCGCCGCCACCGCGCCGACCGTGCCCGACTTCGACATCTTGCCGGCGATCATGCCCGAGAGATAAGCCGGCTCATGGATCCAGTTGTCGAACACGCCGAAATTGGGTTCGGCCGGCCCGGCGCCCGAGCCGAACAGCCAGGCGGTCTTTGGAAACTGCTTGGCGGTGCGGCGCGATTCACGCTCGGCGGCGAAGGCATCGCCCAGCACCAGCTGGTAGCCGCCTTGCGCATATTCGCGCATGACGCGGCTGAAGTCGGCGGTCTGCACCTTCTCGGACCATTTGTATTCGATACCGAGTTCCTTCTCGGCCTTCTGCAAGGCGACGTGGATCTGGTTGTCCCAAGGCTCCTCGATCGGAGTGGCGAAGATCGCCGCCACCTTCAGTTTTTTGCCCGCCGCGAAGGCCGCACTAGGCAGCATCGCCGCCGCCAGGCCAAGAGCGCCCAGCTCCAGCACGTTGCGCCGCGACAGTCCTTCGCGCGTCGAATGGGATTTGTTCTTCCGGTTTTCCATTGAAGTGCCCCTCTGTTCGACAGCCGTGTCGAGCCGGCTGTTCCAAAAATCAGACGGGGAACTATGGAACGGGTCAGCACTTTTGTCCACATGGTCAAATTTGGCGAAGCGCCGAATCTGACCATGGTCTTGTCGAGCCGAGAACCGACGATCAGGCCCGTTCGAGCGCGACGGCAATGCCCTGGCCGACCCCGATGCACATGGTGGCCAGCGCGTAGCGGCCACCGCGTTCGCGCAGCTCAAGTGCGGCCGTCCCTGAGATGCGGGCGCCCGACATGCCCAGGGGATGGCCAAGTGCGATGGCGCCGCCATTTGGGTTGACCTGCGGCGCATCCTCGGCAATGCCGAGCTGGCGCAGCACAGCGATGCCTTGTGAGGCGAAGGCTTCGTTGAGTTCTATGACATCGAACTGTTTTGGCGTCAGGCCAAGCCGCGCGCACAGCTTCTGCGTCGCCGGCGCCGGGCCGATGCCCATGATGCGCGGCGCGACCCCGGCGGCGGCCCCACCAAGGAAACGGGCGATCGGCGTCAGCCCGTATTTCCTGACAGCTGCTTCCGAGGCAACGATCAGTGCCGCCGCGCCGTCATTGACGCCGGATGCATTGCCCGCCGTCACCGTGCCGCCTTGCCGGAACGGCGTCGGCAATTTGGCCAGCGTCTCTACCGTGGTGCCGGCGCGGGGATGTTCATCCTTCGAGACCACGACCGGATCGCCCTTGCGCTGCGGGATCGTCACCGGGGTGATCTCCTTCGACAGCCGGCCATTGGCTTGGGCCGCGACCGCCTTGTCCTGGCTGCGCACGGCAAAGGCATCCTGGTCCGCGCGGGAAACAGCGAAGTCTTCCGCCACGTTCTCGCCGGTTTCCGGCATGGAATCGACGCCATACTGCTTCTTCATCAGCGGGTTGACGAAGCGCCAGCCGATGGTGGTGTCGTAAATCTCGGCATTGCGCGAGAAGGCAGCGTCGGCCTTGGGCATGACGAAGGGCGCACGGCTCATCGATTCCACCCCGCCTGCAATCATCAGTTCCGCTTCGCCGGCCTTGATGGCACGCGCGGCGATGGTCAGCGCGTCCATGCCCGAGCCGCACAGCCGGTTGACGGTCGAGCCGGGGACTTCCTGCGGCAGTCCTGCCAAAAGCAGCGCCATGCGCGCCACGTTGCGGTTGTCCTCACCGGCCTGGTTGGCGCAGCCATAGACGACGTCGTCGACCGCCTGCCAATCGATGCCGGCATTGCGCTCAAGCAAAGCCTTCAGCGGGATGGCGCCAAGATCGTCGGCACGCACCGAAGATAGCGAACCGCCGAAGCGGCCGATCGGCGTGCGGATGTAGTCGCAGATATAGGCCTCGGCCATGTCAGGCAGCCTTCCCTTTTCCGGTTCCTTCATGCGCCGCCTTGGTGCGGGCCTGCAGGTCGCGCAATGTCTTCAGTTCGAGTTCGCTTGGCGCCGGTGTTTCGTCAAGCGCCTCGGCGAACTTAACCACCCAGCCACAGCTCTCCTGCACCTGCTTGCGGGTGACCCCGGGATGCATCGAAACAACAGTGAATTCCTTGGTCACCGGATCCGGCTTCCAGACGGCGAGATCGGTGACCAGCAATGTCGGGCCCGATGTGTCGATGCCCAGCCGCTGGCGGTGGTCGCCGCCCTCGCCATGGCCAAAGGAGGTGAAGAAGTCGATTTTTTCGACCATGCCGCGCTTGGTCTGCGCCATGGTTATGTAGATCTCCTTCGACGATGTCGCGATCTCCGGTGCGCCGCCGCCACCGGGCAGACGCGTCTTGGGATGGAAATAGTCGCCGATGACGGTGGTGTTGATGTTGCCGAACTTGTCGAGCTGAGCGGCACCGAGGAACCCTATGGAAATGCGGCCGCCCTGCAGCCAGTAGCGGAACATCTCCGGCACGGCGACGGTGGTGACGGCGGTCTCGCACAATTCGCCATCGCCGATCGACAACGGCAGCACGTCGGGCGCGGTGCCGATCGTGCCGCTCTCGTAGATCAGCGTTATGTCAGGCGCATGCGTCAGCCGCGCGACGTTGCAGGCGGCCGACGGCGCGCCGATGCCGACGAAACAGACATCGTCGTTCTTCAACGCACGGCTGGCGGCGATCGTCATCATCTCGTTGGGGGTAAAGGCGAGCTGGCTCATGCCGCTTTCCTCAGATGTTCGACGCGGGCCGCGAAATCATCGGTGGTTCTTTCGATGACGTTCGCCTGCATCCAGGCCTGGAATTTCTCGCGGTCAGCGGCGATCTCATCCCATTCGAGATAGGCGGCGTTGTCCCTGACATAGTAACCATGTGCGTAGGACGGATGCGCGCCGCCGGGCACGGCCGAGATCGCCGCGATCGTCCAGTGCGGCAGCACGGTCAAATTGGGGTGCAGGTCGTCGAAATTGTCGACGACTTCCTCCACCGTCACCACAGCGCGCCTAGCCGCCAGCACGGCTTCCTTCTGGATGCCGATGATGCCCTCGACCAGCACATTGCCTTTCCTGTCGGCCTTCTGCGCATGGATGAAGGTGACGTCGGGCCGGATCGAAGGCACCGCCGCCAGCACCTCGCCGGTGAACGGACAGGTGACCGACCTGATGTTGGGATTGACGTCAGCCAACCCGGCGCCGCGATAGCCGCGAAACACGGCACAGGGCAGGCCGGCCGCGCCCGCTTCATAGGCGTTGGCCATCCCGGCATGGCTGTGTTCCTCGATCTCGATCAACCCGGGGAAACCGTTCTCGATCGCATCGCGGGCGCGCCGCAGCAGGCCGACGCCGGGGTTGCCGACATAGGAGAAGACGATTTTTTTCGCCATGCCCATGCCGATCATCTGGTCGTAGATCAGGTCGGGCGTCATGCGGATCAGGGTCAAGTCGCGAAACCCCTGGCGGATCGCCTCGTGCGCTGCCGCCGTCGGGATCAGATGGGTGAAGCCTTCGAAGGCAACCGTGTCGCCATTGCTGAGGTTCTCGGCCACGGCCTGTTTGAGCGGCAGGAACTTGACCATCGCAGCGGCCCTCAGGATTCAACAAAGTTCGCATTGCGAACAAAAGTACCGTATGTGATATTTTCTAGCAGGATTTCTTTGTGGTCTGAGAAGCCTGTTGAACTTTCCAAGTCGGTGGGTCAGCGCCCCCCTCTGCCCTGCCGGGCATCTCCCCCACTTGGGGGGAGACCGGATATCACGCCGGCTTTCACCAAATTCCAACGTTGCAGGACACCGCGGGGCGCCAAAGCTGCCGATCTCCCTCCTCGTGGGGGAGATATCCGGCAGGGCAGAGGCGGCGCCGGCCCGCCAGCTTCTAAATAAGCGCCCCTCAATGCTTGAGCCTATCCCGCATCGCGTACCACAGCATTCCCAGCACATAGAGCGGCCCGCGCAAGGCCGTCCCACCTGGGAACGGCATTGGCGTCAGCGTCGAGAACAGGTCGAACCGCGACGCATCGCCGGTGATCGCTTCGGCGAGCAGCTTGCCCGACAGCGTCGACAGGATGACGCCCTTGCCGGAATAGCCATGCGCGAAATAGACCTCGCCATAGTGCCCGACATGCGGCAGCCGCGACGTCGTCACCGACACCAGCCCGCCCCAGGCGTGGTCGATGCGGCATCCCTTCAACTGCGGGAAGGTGCTTTCCATGTGCGGCCGCACGAAGCCGGCAATGTCGGCCGGCGGTGACGGTGTGTATCGTTCGCCGCCGCCGAACAGCAGGCGTCCATCCGCCGACATGCGGTAATAGTTGACGACGAAGCGTGTGTCGGACACCGCGACATTGGCGGGGATGACGTTGCGAGCGCCCTCCAGCGGCTCAGTGGCGACGATGTAGTTGCCGACCGGCATGATGCGGCTGTTGACGCGCGGCTCCAGCCCGTTGAGCAGCGCATCGCCCGCCAGCACGACATGTCTGGTACGGACCGATCCCTTTGCCGTCGAAACCCGGATCGACGGCTTCCGCTCCAGCTTCACGGCCACCGAATTCTCGTGGATGGTGACGCCGGCCGCGACGGCCGCGCGGGCAAGGCCCAGCGTGTAGTTGAAGGGATGCATGTGGCCGCCGAGCGGCTCGTACATCGCGCCATGATAAGGCGTGTCGACCTTGGCCCGCGCGTCCGCCGCCGAGAGAATCTCGACGTCGCGGAATTTCATCACGCTCTTGAGGCACCTGGCCTCTTCTTCCAGATCCCTGAGGTCGGAGCCGTTGACCGCACCGACCAGATGGCCGGTCAGCCTGAGATCACAATCGATGGCGTTGCGCTCGATGATGTCGAGCACCAGTCCGCGCGCCTCGAAGGCAAGGTCGAACAGCACCTTGGCGCGCTCAGGCCCATAGAGCTTGACCAAACCCTTGGCGCCCTTGCGCAGGCCGGGGATCATCTGGCCGCCATTGCGCCCCGACGCACCCCAACCGATCCTGCCGCCTTCGAGCAGCACCACCTTCAGGCCGCGCTCGGCAGCGTGAAGGGCGGCCGACAGCCCGGTGCAGCCGCCGCCGACGACGACCAGGTCGGCATCGACATCGCCGGCGAGCGCCGGATGGTCCGGCGCCAGATTGGCGGTGGCGACGTAGTAGGATTTGCCGATATCGAGACCGGAATTGAAACCCGTTGAAGATGCCACGGTCACACCTTCAACAACAGGTGGTCGCGTTCCCAGCTCGTCACCACGCTCTGGAACAGGTCGAGCTCGACACTCTTGACGCGCAGATAGGTCTGGAAGAAGTCTTCACCCAGCAGTTCCCGCACCGGACCGCAAGCCGTGAAGCGGTCGAGCGCTTCCTCCATGGTCTTCGGCAGCGTGCTCCTGATCTTGTAGGCGTTGCCCGAGGCTTCGGCCGAGCGCGCCAGCTTCTGCTCGACGCCGAGATAGCCGGCAAGCAGCGAACCGGCGATCGCCAGATAGGGATTGCAATCGGCGCCCGGCAACCGGTTCTCGACCCGCCTTGCGGCGCGCCCGCCCACCGGCACGCGCAGCCCGCAGGAGCGGTTGTCATGCGACCACTCGATGTTGGCCGGCGCGCTGTGGTTGGGCCGGATGCGGCGGAACGAGTTCACGTTGGGCGCGAACAGTGGCATGATTTCGGGAATATATTTCTGCAGGCCGCCGATGAAATGGCCGAACATCGTGGTGTCGGCATCGTCAGCGCTGGCGAAAAGCGCGTTGCCGGCCTCGTCGGCGACGGACATGTGCAGATGCATCGAGCTGCCGGCCTGGGCCGCGATCGGCTTGGCCATGAAGGTCGCATGCATGCCGCATCGCTGCGCGGCCTGCCGCGTAAACCGCTTGAACAAAAGCACCTGGTCGGCCAGCGGCAGTGCGTCGCCATGCAGCAGGTTGATTTCCAGCTGCGCCGTGCCCGATTCATGGATCAGGGTGTCGAGCGGCAGGCCGGCCGCCGCTGAATAGTCATAGATACGCCGGATCACCGGCTCGAACTCCTCGAGCGCCGCCATGTCATAGGGATGCTGCACGCCCTCGGCCCGGCCATTGGCGCCGACCGGGGCGGTCAGCGGCTTGTCCGGATCGGGATTGTGTGCGGTGAGATAGAATTCGAGTTCCGGCGCCACCACCGCGCGCCAGCCGCGCTGGCGGTAGAGATCGAGCACGGCGCGCAGCACATGGCGCGGCGAGGCCATCCACGGCCTGCCGTCCATGTGGAAAGCGTCGGCAAAGACATAGGCCTTGCCAGCGCCAGCGCCAGCGCCCGGCGCCAGGCACAGCGTCGAAACATCGGGCGCCATGCGCATGTCGGGGTCCGAATAGGCAAAACCCTCGTCGATAGAGCCGGAATAGCGGCCATCGATGCTGACCAGGAAGGCGCTGCTCGGCAAATAGAGCGCGCGGTCTTCCAGCGCCTTGAGGAATTTGGCCGTCGGCAGCGCCTTGCCGCGCAGCACGCCATTCATGTCGGGCACCAGGCACTCGACCTCATTGATGCCGTGCTGCGTGAGCCAGGCCTTGGGGTCGTTGATTGCGGTATTCGTGTTCTTATCAAGCATTTCGTTCATGTCCGTATCAGGGAGAGTATGGCTTGCGCGGCCACGTCCGTTCCGGGTTTCAGCGCCATCTCGGCTGCATTGTTCCTGAGGCGGGCGCGCATGGCGTCATCGGCCAGCAGGCCGAGAATGGCCCTCTCCAATCCTCCTTCGGTCCAGCCGTCACGGCCGATATGGTCGCCGACGCCGGTCTCTCCGGCGCGTTGCGCATTGTCGTGTCCGTCCCAGCAATAGGGCATGATCAGCGACGGCACGCCGAAACGCAGCGCTTCGCAAAAGCTGTTGTTGCCGCCGTGGTGGATGAACAGGTCCGACTTCGCCACCACCGAGGGCTGCGGAAACCAAGCGTCGAGATAGACATTGTCGGGCACCGCGCGATGCTGGATGAAGGCTGGGCGCCCCGGGCCCGCAAGGCCTGTGCGATGCCGATGCAATTCAGCGCGGCGCCAGAGCCCGTCTTGGAAAACAGCGCCATGGTCGGGCTGGCTTTACGCGTCAATTCATCCTCTTCAATCCGGCCGGCTGATCGCGCCGAACAGTGCGGCCCCGGGCCTGGCCGCCTGCGGTCGCCGGCTGCGAGGCGCAGGTGGACGCGAAACAGATCGGCACCCATTTCATACTTCCGGTTTTCGAGATGGTCGAGTGTATTGAGGTGTTCGCGCAACGATTGCCTCGGCCGGAAGACGCCGTCAGTTGCGGCGGCCCGCCAAAGGACGCCAGCAGCAGATTGGCCGCCATTGTCGCTGACGGTCACGGCGGCCTCGCACAACCGCGCCACCGTCATCTCGCTGCCGGCGAATTCTGGTCGTCGGAGAGTTGGCGACGGCGGCGTCATGCGGAACCTTGATGCCGCGGTCGAGCTGCTCGATGCCGCCGTCGACACGATGCAGGACGAGCGCCGCCATAAGCGCCTTGAACGTGCTGCACATCGCCTTGTCGTTAAACGGGAACGGCTCCAGGAAAAACAATGCCGCCGGGCGAAGCCCAGCGGCATCTTCTTTGACTGGCTACCGCCTTTTCAGTGACGATCCGCTACGGCGTCGTTCCCGCTTGAAGCTTGGCCGCCGTCTGGTCGATCTTGCCGGCAAGGACGCCTTGGGCCCAGGCCGTGACCTCGGCGTCGACAGGCTTGTTGGCCATGTCCGTCAGCGCCGCGTCGAGCGATGCGTCATCGGTGCCGACCGCTGCCGCGGTTGCCGCGGCCGCGGCTTCGTCGGCAGCCGCATTATCGGCGGCGACCACAGCCTGCTGAGCCGTGACATCGGCCTGCAAGGCCGATATCTGCCCAGGCAGGGCCGCCTGCTGTTCGGGTGTCATGGCGTCGATTTCGGCCTGCGACAGCGACGTCAGTGCGCTCAGCTGCGAATTCAGCGCATCCAGCTGGGCCTGGGCAGCGGCAGCCGTGGTGGCGGCCGCCGCAGCCGCGGTCTGCGCATTCTTGGCTTTCGCCGATTGTGTCACGAATGCCTGAATGGCACCGAACTTCTTGCTCTTGGAGTTCATATAGGCGTTGACGTTGCGCTGCAGCGAGTTCAGCCGGCCGAGTTTGGCGTGGATGTTCTTCTGCTTCGACGAGACTTCTGTATCGACCGTGGTGCTGGCCGTGATGTCCGTTTCCGTCTTGGCTGCCCGTCCCGGTGCCGACGACGACTTGCCGTGCGAAGCGCCGCTGTTGCCGCCACTATTCCCGTGGGTGCCGCTATTGCCGTTGCCCCCGGAATTGCCGTTGCCGCCGCCATTGCCTCCAGCATTGCCGCCGCCGTTGCCATGCCCATTGCCGGCGAGCGCTGGAGACGCCAGAAGCGCCAATGCGGCCAGCGCCGCGAACAGAGTTTTCCGGTTTGTCATGGTAATCTCCTCGGGAATCACGTTCTCGCCCACCGCTGAACCATCTGCGTATGAGAAATCGCTAATTGTACCCGGTAAACTTTAAACAAATGCGGTCGCAATCCGAGAGCGGGCGCCAAGCCGGAAACGTAAGCCACTGAAAAGCAAAGGAATTCACTGCCTTTGACTTGCGATGGCACTGAAGTCCCATGCCAGCCAGACCTTGGTCTTGTGCCGTCCGGCGCCACGCGAAACCGCAGGAAAAAGGGGGCTGAATAGGTAGGGCGATAGATAAAAGCTGAGGTCTCAGCCGATGCTTTCACCGCCGTCGATCACCAGCGCCTGGCCGGTCATGAAGGACGATCGGTCCGACACGAGAAACAGGATCGCTTCGGCGATCTCTTCGGCCACGGCCCAGCGCCCCATTGGGATTTTGGTGCGGACATAGGTTTCGATCGCCGCGCGTCCTCCCATCTGGGCGATGAATGGCTCGTTGAAGGGCGTGTCGACCCAGCCCGGGCAGAGCGCGTTGACGCGCACATTGTGCCGGGCATAGTCGAGCGACATCTGCCTGGTCATCGCCACCACGGCATGTTTCGACGTCGCATAGGCGATCATCTCGCGGTCGTAGAAGACGCCCGAATTCGAAGCCGTGTTGAGGATGACGCCGCCCCCTTGCGCGATCATCGACGGCATGACGATCCGGGCCGCGAGGAATTGCGCCCGCACATTGACCCGCCATGAGGCATCCATGCCGTCGGTCTCGACCTCGGTCAGCTTGCCGCCGACCTGGATGCCGGCATGATTGTGCAGGATGTCGATGCGCCCATGCTTTTCCAGCGTACGGATTATGAGTTGCTCAACAGCCGCGTCCTCGCCGACATCGGTGGCGATAGCCTCGGCCCGGCCGCCCATTGCCCGAATGCCTGAGGCCGTTGCCTCGCCGTTGGCCGCATCCCTGTCGGCGATGACGACCATAGCGCCTTCCCTGCCCATGATCATGGCGCCAGCACGTCCGATGCCGGAGCCGGCGCCGGTCACCACGGCAATGCGGTCTTTGAGGATCATGGAGCGGCTTTCAGTTTGATGGCCTGCGCTGGCGCAGCTGCCATTGGGCAAGCACCACGAGCAGGACGGAAGCGACGAGCACGATGGTCGCGACGGCGTTGATCTCCGGCGTCACGCCGCGCCGGATGGAGGCGAAGACATAGATCGGCAGCGTCGTCTGCGCGCCGGCGACGAAGAAGGCGACGATGAAATCGTCGAAGGAGAAGGTGAAGGCGAGCAGAAAACCGGCGACCACCGCCGGCATGATCTGCGGCAGGACGATCGAGCGGAACGTCGTCAGCGGCGTGGCGTAGAGGTCGCTCGACGCTTCGACCAGATTGCGGTCGAGGCTGCCCAGCCGCGTGCCGACGATCATCGCCACCAGCGCCATCGAGAACAGGCCATGCGCGGCGATGATCGAGCCGTAGCCGAGCGACAGGCGCGGCGGTTGGTCGCCGGGCCAGACTGAGGCGAGGAACGGATTGACGACCGCGAACAGCTGGACAAGCGCGACCAGCGTCGAGATGCCGATGACGACGCCGGGAACAACGATCGCCGCGCCGAGCAATCCGTCGAAGACGGCGCGGGTTCTGATGCCGACACGCGCCAGGCCGAGGGCTGCCGCGGTGCCGAACACCGCCGCCAGAAGGGCGCTGGTGCTGGCAATGAACAGGCTGTTCTTCAGCGCCTCGACCAGGAACGGGTTGGACAGCGCCTTGCCATACCATTGCACGGAGAAGCCGGTGAGCTCGCTGGCATGGTGGCCGGCATTGAAGGAGAACAACACGACCAGCACGATCGGCAAATAGAGGAAGGCGAAGACGGCAATGACGAAGGCGCGCATCAGATCAGGTCCACCCTGCGGGCGCCCGAGACCCGGGTCGAGATGCGGTTGGCGGCAATCAGCACCACCACCGAAACCAGCACCAGCGTGATCGCGATGGCCGACCCGAATGGCCAGTTGCGCGACTGCAGGAACAGATCGACCAGCGCATTGCCGATGAAGAAGACCTTGCCGCCGCCAAGCAACGTCGGGATCAAATATTCGCCAAGCAGCAGGATCATGACCAGCGAGAAGCCGGTCATGACGCCCGGCAGTGACAGCTTCAGGGTCACGCCCAGAAAGGTTGACAATGGCGTCGCGCCGAGATCGGCAGAGGCTTCCAGCAGCCTCCGGTCGAGCCGCTCGAGGCTGACATAGATCGGCAGGATCATCAGCGGCAGATAGCCGTAGACGATGCCGAGCAGGACGGCGCCCGGCGTGTTGATCAGCCTGACATCCTCAATGCCTGCAAAGGCGAGCAGCGCCGGTATGCCGCGTCCGCCCAGAATGTACATCCAGGCATAGGTCCGCATCAAAAGGCTCGTCCAGAATGGAATGACGACCAGCGCGAGCAGGATCAGCCGCCAGCGCTGCGGCGCCTGCAAGGCGAGGTAATAGGCGACCGGATAGGCAACGAGCAGGCAGGCAAGCGCGCCCACCGGCGCCAGCATCATCGTGTTCCAGAACGCGGTCGCCCGCGCCGGAAGATTGGCGTATTGCGCCAGCGTGAAGGCTGCCTGATAGCCGCCCTCGGGCGCCCGCTCGCCGACGCTGAACACGGCGATGGCGACGAACGGCAGCACCAGGAACACCACCAGCCATGCTGTCGCCGGCGCGAGCAGCAAGGCAGTCAGGAAATTATGCCGAAATCTGTTGCCGTGCATTTGAAAAACCGCCCCGGTACCGGCGGACATAGGCCCGCCGGTCGATTGTCTTTGTTCAGGCCAGTCTCAAGCCGATTTGAAGCGCGCCATCAGTTCGGCGCGGCCCGGATCGGTCAGCGTCGCCGCCGCGCCGAATTCGAGCGGCGTCAACAGGTCCGCCGCCGGATAGAGGATCGGATTGTCGAGCACCTCCTTGGGCAGCAGCTTGTTGACCCGCGCATCGGTCGAAGGCGCGCCATTGGCCAGGTGCTCCTTCACCGCGACCTGCGGGTTCATCAGATAGTTGAGCAAGGCATAGCCGGCAGGCTTGTTCGGCGCGTCTTTCGGGATGGCATAGAAATCGGTCCAGATCTCGCCGCCTTCCTTGCCAAGCACATAGGCGATCTCGGGAATGTCGCGATGCAGCTGCGCACCGTCATTGGTCCAGCACATCGTCATCCACGCGTCGCCCGCGCGCATGCCCGGCTGGTAGTCGGATGAGACGGCGAACAGGTGCGGCTTGACCTTCAGCAGCAACTCCTCCGCCTTGGCGAGCTCGTCCTGTTTCAGCGAATTGAACGAATAGCCGTAATATTTCAGCGCATTGCCGATGGTCGTGAGCTGGTAGTCATGCACCATGGTGCGGCTGTCGCCCTCGGCCATGGCGGTATCCCAGAATTCCTTCCAGCTCGTCATCGGCTTGGTGAGCTTCTTGGTGTTCACCGCAAAGCCTGTCGTGCCCCAGTTCTTCGGCACGGCGTAAATAGTGCCATCGATGGTACCCTCGGAGGTGAAGCGCGGATCTTCCTGGGTGCCGTCGAAATTCGGCAGCTTCGCCATCTCCAGCGCCTCGATGATGCCGAGCTTCTTGTAGGTCGAGATGGTATAATTGGTCGGCACGAACAGGCTCCAGCCCGAGGCCCCGGCCTGCAGCTTGGCCAGCATCTCCTCGTTGGAGCCGAACACGTTGACCTCGACGGCGACGCCGGTGTCCTTCTTGAAGTTCTCGAAGGTCTGCGGGTCATGGTAGTTCGGCCAGGTGGCGATCGACATGCGGTCGCCAAGGCTTTCGGCGGCGAAAGCCGGCGTCGGCATGATGCCGACCTCGCGCGCCATCACCGCCGTCGCGATGCCGAGTCCGGTGAGGCCGAGGAAGTCGCGGCGGCCGATTGAGCCACGCTTCAGGCGCATCAGTTGGTCGACGAAATTCTCGGGGCTTATCGGCAGTCCGTCACGATATGATTTCGACATGTTTGTTTACCCTCTGGTTGGTCCCGTTGTTCTTGGTTTCCGGAAACGCCAGCGGCGTTCCGGAGGCATAGCCGATGGCGACGGGTTCGCCCGGCTTGAAGAGATTGCCTTGGCCGATCAGGTGATCAGCCTTGGCGAGCAAAGTGCCGATGCCCTGGACCTCGATCGCGTATTCCGCCGTCGAGCCCAGGAAAATCCGGTTGCGAACAACGCCCTTGAGCGGACCGCTTGTCGGAGCGCCAAGGCTGAGTGATTCAGGACGCAGGCTGACCGAGACGGTCTCGCCTTGTTGCAGGGCAGTGCGCTTGCGCGCCGTAATGACGGTGCCGTCCGCCAGCGCCACGCTGACAAGATCACCCGCATGGCCGGCAACCTTGCCGGCAAGAAGATTGGTCTTGCCGACGAAATCGGCCACGAACAGGTCGGCCGGCTCGTCATAGATCTCGCTCGGCTGGCCGAGCTGGACGATGCGCCCGCCATTCATGACGCAGACGAAATCGCTCATCGACAGCGCTTCCTCCTGGTCGTGGGTGACCAGCACGAAGGTGATGCCGATCTCGCGCTGCAGGTTCTGCAGCTCGATCTGCATGTCGGTGCGCAGCTTCTTGTCGAGCGCCGCCAGCGGCTCATCGAGCAACAACACTGCCGGCTTGTTGACCAGCGCGCGCGCCAGCGCGACACGCTGCTGCTGGCCGCCGGACAGTTCGTGGATTTTGCGGCCGCCATAGCCGGCGAGTCGCACCATTTCGAGCGCTTCGCCGGACCGCCGGCCGATCTCGCGCGACGACAGCCGTGGCCTTGCCTGGCGCAGGCCATAGGAAACGTTGGCTTCCACGTCGAGATGGGGGAACAGCGCATATTGCTGGAACACCATATTGACCGGCCGCCGGTAGGGCGGCGTGCCGGCCATGTCCTGGCCGCGGATGAACACCTGGCCCTCGCTCGGCTGCTCGAAGCCACCGATCATGCGCAGGCAAGTCGTCTTGCCGCAGCCGGACGGTCCAAGCAGGGCAACGAAGGCGGACGGTGGCACGGCAAGGTCGATGCCGCTGACCGCGGTCACCGCGCCATAGCGCTTGGTGACGCCGCGAAATTCGATGTCGGGCACTGCGGTCAAGGCTGCGGGCTCCAGCGACAGGACGATGTGATTTCAAGACGCTACCAGAGCCAATGGCAGCTAGTATATACCTCGGGGGTGGTATATCTGATCTATTTTCTCATTTGAGGGGGTATGGATTGAGTGGATCCCGCAGCGACGAATACAGCCGGCTCGCCACCCTTGTCGCGGCGACGCGGGAGACGAGCGGCGACCTTTTCGGCCAAGCGATGGTCGACTGGCTGCGGCAGCATGTCGGCTTCGACCACTGCGTGATCTTCGGCTATCGCGGCGCCGCGCGCCCGTCGCTGCTGTTCGAGACGTTCACACCGGCCGAAAGCCACGTCTTCGTCGCGCTCTATCAGGAAGGGCCCTACCTGCTCGACCCGTTCCATCACGCGGCGGTCGAGCGCAAGGAAGGGTTCTGGCGCATGCGGGAACTCGCGCCTGATCGTTTCTACGCCAGCGAATATTTCCGCTCCTACTACAGCCAGACCAGGCTGGCCGAGGAAGTCGGCTTCTTCGTGCCGCTGCCGGGCAAGGACGCGCTGGTGCTGTCGCTGATGCGGCTCAGCACTTCCGGCCCGTTCGGCACCGCCGATGCCAGGCTGCTGCGCGACATGGCGCCGACCGTGATCAGCTTCATCCGATTGCGCTGGCCTGCCCTTCCCGCCGACGAGCCGGCCGAGACGAAGCAGGACGAGGAAATAGCCGCGGTCAACGAGTTCGACCGCGCCCATATCTGGAAAAGCCTGTCGCTGACGCCGCGCGAAAAACACGTCGTCGACCTTGTGCTGCAGGGACACTCCACGGAATCGATTGCCAGGGCCATGCGCATCGTGCCGGGAACGGTGAAGGTCCATCGCCGCAACATCTACCGCAAGCTCAAGATCAAGTCGCAGGCCGGCCTTTTCGCCCGCTTCGTCGAGATCATCGACGCGCGGATCCGATGATTCCCGCAGGCCGCTGACTACCCTCGGATCCCGGCTGTTGACCCGGCTTCCCAGGAGCCGGTCTCAGCCATCCGCTTCAGCAAAGGCGCTGGCTTGAAAACATCCTTGCCGGTCCGCTCGTGCCAATATTCGAGCCGCTCGACGATCCTGGCCCCGCCTTCCAGGCCGGCCCAGAACATCGGACCGCCCTTGCCGACGGGAAAGCCGTAGCCATTGACCCAGACGACATCGATGTCGGAGGCGCGGGCAGCAATCCCTTCCTCCAGTATCTTCGCCCCCTCGTTGACCAGGGGATAGAGGGTGCGCTCGATGAGCTCGTCGGCGCTGATCGTGCGCGGCGCGATGCCCTTCTCGGCTGCCTTGTCACGGATCAGCGCCTCGACCTCGGGATCGGGTACCGGCGTGCGCGAACCGTTCTCGTAGAGATAGAAGCCACGGCCGGTCTTCTGACCGAAACGGCCCTGTTCGCACAGCGTGTCGGCGATGACGGCCGTCAGGCCGCGCGCCTTGCGGTTGCGCCAGCCGATGTCGAGGCCGGCCAGGTCGCCCATCTGGAACGGCCCCATCGGCCAGCCGAAATCGGTGAATGCCTTGTCGATCTGGGTGGGAGCCGCGCCCTCCAGCAGCAGCGCTTCCAATTCCGAGCCACGCGCCGCCAGCATGCGGTTGCCGACGAAGCCGTGGCAGACGCCGACGACGACAGCCACCTTGCCGATCCGCCTCGCCAGATCGACCACGGTCGCCAGCGCATCCGGCGCGGTCTTTTGCGCTCGCACGATCTCCAGCAGCTTCATGACGTTGGCCGGCGAGAAGAAATGCAGGCCGAGCACATCCTGCGGCCGCGAGGTCGAGGCGGCGATCTCGTCGATGTCGAGATAGGAGGTGTTGGTGGCAAGGATAGCGCCAGGTTTCGCCACTGCGTCGAGCTTGCCGAAGATTTCTTTCTTGACCGCCATGTCCTCGAACGCCGCCTCGATAATCAGGTCGCAATCCGCGAGATCGGCATGGTCGATCGAGCCTTTGAACTGACCGAGCCGCTGCCGCTTGGCGCCTTCGCTCAAGGAGCGGCGCGCGACCGAGACGGCATAGTTCTTCTCGATCGTCGCCAGCCCCCGCTGCAACGCTTCCTGGCTGGCTTCCAGCAAGGTGACGGGAAAGCCGCCATTGGCGAAAGCCATGGCGATGCCGCCGCCCATCGTGCCGGCGCCGATAACGCCGACGCGGGCGATCCTGCGCTTGACGACATTGCCGGGAAGCTTGGCCGCCTCGCGTTCTGCGAAGAACAGATGCCGCTGCGCGCGCGACTGGTCGCTGGCGACGAGCTTGACGAACAGCGCCCGCTCCGCCGCCAGCGCCCCGTCGAAGGGCAGCGTGACGGCATTGCGCACCGCCTGTGCACAGGCGATCGGCGCTTCCAGGCCACGCGCCTTCCCAGCCAAATCCGCCGCCTCGGCATCGAAGGCCGCCAGGTCGGTTCCGCGAAGCAGCTCATCGCGGTCGCGCACCGGCGTGAAGGGACCACCCTTGCGGGCTATTTCGCGGACGAAGTTCACGGCGCGGGTGGTCAGATCGCCCGCGAAGACGGCGTCGACCAGGCCGGCCCCGTGCGCCTCATCCGCGCCGATCGGTGTGCCGGAAACGATCATCTTCAATGCCTTGGCGGCGCCAACCAGGCGCGGCAGCCGCACCGTCCCGCCGCCACCGGGCAGGATGCCGAGCTTCACCTCGGGCAGGCCGAGCTTTGCGCCTTGATCGGCAACGCGGAAATGGCAGCCGAGCGCCAGTTCCAGCCCGCCGCCGAGCGCGGTACCGTGGATGGCGGTGACCGTCGGCTTGGCAATGGCTTCCAGCACCGCCACGATGGCACGCAGGTCGGGCTGTCGCACCGGCTTGCCGAATTCGGTGATGTCGGCACCGGCGACAAAGGTCCGGCCGGCGCAAGCAATGACGATTGCCGCGACCGATGCGTCATCGCGCAAAGCGACCAAAGCCTGCATCAGCGGTTCGCGGACGTGGAAACTCAACGCGTTTACCGGCGGATTGTCGATGGTGACGATGGCGACGCCACTCTCATTCGCGACGCTGACAGAACTGGACAAGTGGAGGCCTCCCAAGACCGGCTGAGATCGGGGACCGGTTTACAAGGCCACGCCGCGAATGGGAACCGGCTGGTCCAACGGTTGGCCCGACAGGCTGAGGTCGCGCCCTAGACGTTGCGGTCAGCGCACCGCCTTCTCGCCGCCCGCAGCCGTGATCACCCCTACGATGATCAGCCCGGTCAGCAAGAGGCGCACGCCGGCGCTGACGCCGAATGTGTTGAGCATGGTGAGCAGCAGCACTAGGAACAGCGCCGCCCCCCAGACGCCGGGCACATTGGCCTTGCCGCCGGCCACCGACGTGCCGCCGATAACGACCACGGCGATCGAAGCGAGCAGGTATTCATTGCCGATGTCGACATTGGCGCCGCGAAAATAGCCGGCGAGCAGCGCGCCGTCGATGCCGCCGAGCGCCCCCGAAAGCGTGTAGGTGAGGAAGCGGATGCGCCCGACCTTGACGCCGGCGAGCCAAGCGGCACGGATGTTCTGGCCGATCGCCAGCACCGAGCGGCCGTAGATCATGCGCTGCAAGGCGATGGCCGCACCGATGGTGAACAGCACGGTGAGGATCGCCAGCACGGGAATGCCGAGCACCTGCCAGTTGGTGAAATCGGCGAAGCCGGGCGGCGGCTTGATCTGCAGCCCGCGCCCATAGCTGATGTCGACCGACTGGATGATGAAGCTCGCCGACAGCGTCGCGATGATCGGCGGGATGCGCAGCGCCCAGATCAAGAGATAGTTGATGACGCCGATCGCGGCACCACAGGCGAGCGCCGCCAGCAGTCCGACCACGATCATGGCATCGCTGCCGCCCATCACCTTCATGGCAACCGCGCTTGCCAAGCCGATATTGGCCGGCAGCGACAGGTCGACATTGCCGGGCCCGAGCGTGATGACGAACATCTGGCCGACGCCGACGATGACGGTGAAAACGGCAAGCGACAATGCGGCCGTGACCATGCCGCCGCCGCCATAGCCGCCGGTGAAGGCGACCGTCGCCAGCCACACCAGCAGCGCGCCGACAAACGACCAGATCCAGGGTTTTGTGAGCAGCGTTTTAAGCGAAGCCATCGCTCACCTTTCCCTGCGGCTGATCAGCACGCGCGCCGCCAGCACGATGATCAGGATGGCGCCGTTGGCGGCCACCTGCCAGTCGGGCGGAATGTGCATGAAGGTGAGCAGCGGCGAGGCGGCCAGCGCCAGCGTCAGCGCGCCGATGACAGCACCGATCGGCGAGACCCGGCCGCCGACGAACTCGCCGCCGCCGAGGATGACGCCGGCGATGGCCAGCAGCGTGTAGCCATTGCCGATATTGGCATCCGCCGAGGTGGTGATGCCGATCAGCGCCATGCCCGACAGCACGCCGAAAAGACCGGCCAGCGCGAACAGCACGATCTTGGTCTTGAGCAGCGACCAGCCGGCGCGTCGCAGCGCCGCCGGATTGCCGCCGGACCCGCGCAGGATCACGCCGTAGGAGGTGCGCATCAAACCAAAATGCACGACCGCGGCGATCAGCAGCGCGGCGATGATCGGAAACGGAATGAAGGGCGGCTTGAAGGACATGATCGCCAGCAACCAGTCCGGCGCCTTGCCGCCGGGTTTGGGCAGGACGAGGATGGCCAGCCCCTGCCAGACGAAACTCATGCCGAGCGTCACCACGATCGAGGGCAGGTTGCGCATGTGGATCAGCGCGCCGAGCAGCGCATAAATGCCGATCGACCCGACGAGAATGAGGACGCCGATGAGCGGTGCGTCCTTCAGCCAGGTCGCGGTGACGCAGCCGACAAAGCCGACAAAGGTGCCGATCGAGAGGTCGAGCTCGTTGCCGGCGATGACGAACATCTGCGCGATCGTCGCCAGCGCGATCGGAATCGCCAGGTTCAGCATCAGGCTGAAGCCGAAATAGCTGATGGCGCGCGGGTTGAGCCAGGCGATTGCCGCCAATACCAGCGCCAGCGACAGCGCCGGCAGCAGGCCACGCAACAGCCGCGCCCGCGCCGCCGCATTGCGTGCCGCCGACCCCTTGAAGCCATTGTCCATTGGCGTCGCCGTCATTTCAGGCCGCATCGCCGAAGGAGGACTGGATGATCTTCTCCTCGGTCAGCTCGTCGCGCCTCAAATTGGCGACGATGCGGCCGTTCTTGAAGACATAGATGTGGTCGCAATTGTCGAGCTCTTCGGTTTCGGTCGTGTACCAGAGGAAGGTGCGGCCGCGACCCGCTTCTTCGCGCACGAGGTCGTAGACCTCCAGCTTCGTGCCGATGTCGACGCCGCGCATCGGATCGTCCATCAGCACGATTTCGGCATCGGAGCCCAGTGCGCGGGCAAACAGGGCCTTCTGCTGGTTGCCGCCCGACAGCGAGAAGATGTTGTTGTTCATGTCGGGCGTGCGGATGCCGATCTTCTTCTTCCAGGCATCGGCGAGCTCCGCCTCGCGCCGCGGCGAGATCAGCAACCCGTTGCGCAGACGCCCCAGCGAGCGGATGCCGATATTCCGCGCAATCGACCATTGCGGGAAAATACCGTCCGACTGGCGGTCGCCCGCCACCAGCGCCACCGGCGCCGTGACCTCGATGCCGGCCTTGGCGCGCGCGGCGGCATTAAAGATCCGCAGTAGCAAGTCGGTCTGTCCGTGCCCGGCCAGCCCGGCAAGGCCGATGATCTCACCCGCGCGGGCGACAAGGTCCTTACCGTCAGTCTGCCCGGCGGGCCGCGCCCGGACGCGCAGCGGACTGGCGCCTGGCTTGGCGGCAGCCGCCTGTGCGGCGATCTTCTCGCGCGCCTCGGCTCCGCCCATCACCGTCACCAGCCGGTCGCGATCGAAGGCACCAGCCGCGTCCGACGCCACCACCTTGCCGTCGCGCATCACGACGATGCGGTCGGCGTTCCGCAACACTTCACCCAGCACGTGCGAGATCAGGATGCAGCTTTTGCCGCCGGCGACGAAGCGGCGCACGAAAGCCAGCAGCTGGCCGGCCGTGTGCGCGTCGAGCGACGAGGTCGGCTCGTCAAGGATGACCAGGTCGAGCCGGTCCTGTGTCACCGTGAAGGCGCGCGCCACCTCGACCATCTGGCGCCGGCCGATCGAGAGATCGCCGACAATGTCCAAGGCCGAGATGCCGTGGTCCGGGAAGATCTCATCGAGCTTGGCGGCGATCAGCTCGGCCGCCCTGCGCTGCCAGCCGAAGCCGGAGAGCGAAGCATGGTTGATGCGCGTGTTTTCGGCGACGCTGAGATTGGGACAGAGCGAGAGCTCCTGGAACACGCAGCGTATGCCGAGCTGCTGCGCTCGCGACACCGAGTAGTTCTCTTCGATACCGCCATGCACCCCGATCGTCCCGCTGTCGGGCGTCGAGGTGCCGGCCACCATGTGCATCAGCGTCGACTTGCCGGCGCCGTTATGGCCGACGAGGCCGACGCATTCGCCGGATCCGACATGGAAATCCACCCCGCCCAGCGCCCTGACGGCGCCGAAATGCTTTTCGGCACCGTCAAGTCTTACGATGTCAATATTGGCGGCGCCGAATTGTTTTTCGGCGCCGCTCAGTCTGATGACGTCCGTATTGCCTGCAGCCATGCTCAACGATATCCGTTCAGTGGTGCGCGCGGCAACGCGTGTGCGACTTTCACTTGATATTGGCTTTGATCGCCGCGATGGCATCTTCCTGCGTGTATTCGTGGGTGGCGACACCGCCCTCCTTGATCTTCGGCAGGGCCGCCTCGAAATCGTCTTGGGTGAAGGCGAGATACGGCACCAGCAGATCGTGCGGGATGTCCTTGCGGCCATCGAGCACCTGCTGCGCCACCCAGAAGGCGAGCGTCGACACGCCAGGCGCGATCGAGGCCGACCAGGTCTGGTAGCCGTCCTTGTCCTTCTGTTCCTTCCACCACTTCAATTCGTCCTGCCGGTTGCCCATGATGATGGTCGGGCGCGGCTTGTTGGCGGCGGCGAAGGCTTGCGCGGCGCCATAGCCGTCGCCGCCCTGGTCGACGATGCCGACGATGTCGGGCAGCGACGGCAGGATGGTCGCCACCGCCTTCTGCGCCGTGGTCTGGTCCCAGTCACCGGTGACCGAGCCGACGATCTTGAACTCGGGATGGGCGGCAACGCCCTCGAGGATACCGGCATGGATGGCGTCGTCGATCGAAGTGCCGGCCAGGCCTCGGATTTCAAGCAGATTGCCGCCCTTGGGCTGGAACTTGGCCATATGCTCGACTTCCTGCTTGCCCATGTCCTTGAAGTCGACGACGACGCGGTAGGCGCAAGGCTCGGTTACGGTGCCGTCGAAGGAAACGACGGTGATGCCAGCGTCGCAGGCCTGCTTGATGGCGCCGTTGAGCGCATCCGGCGAGGCGGCGTTGATGACGATGGCGTCATAGCCCTGCAGGATCAGGTTCTGCACCTGAGCGGCCTGGGTCGGCACCTCCTTGTCGGCGGTGGTGAAGACATCGGCCGCGCCGACGATCTTGTCGTCGACCGCCTTCTTGGTGACGATGCCGTAGCTGTCGAGCATCGCCTGCCGCCACGAATTGCCGGCGTAATTGTTGGAGAACGCGATCTTCTTGCCGCTGGTGTCGGCCAAAGCCGTACCTGCTGCGAGCACCGCCGCAAGCGTGCTGAGAACCAATAGCTTCTTCATGTGATACTCCTCCCGAGAGTTGCTGATCAGTTTGATTGTCGACGATTTCGCGGTTGCGATCCTGTTTTTTATCTATTGTCAGACAAAAGTGCAGAAGGCCGGCGGGCTGTCAACCGCAATCCGATGTACGCCGGCGATCAACTTGCGGTGCGCTGATTGAAATGGCTCCGGTTGATGGCTAGGCATACGGGCCAGGAGAGCGAACAAGCATGACGCCGACTGTGCCGCCGGGCGCACCGGGAATTCCCGCGCGCTGGACCTCTAGTGCCAAGAGCGGCGTCGGATCGGCGCTTTCGCCGTCCAGTCGCGTCTGGTTCACCATCAGCCACGGCATCCTGAACGAGGTGTACTATCCGCGCGTCGACAGCGCTTGCACGCGCGACCTCGGCCTGATCGTCACCCGCAGGGATGGATATTTCTCCGAGGAGAAGCGGGATGCCGCGCACGGCATCGAGCCGTTCGAGGACGGCGTGCCCGCCTACAGGCTGGCCAACACGGCCGATGACGGCGCCTACCGGATCGAGAAGCGCATTCTGGCCGATCCGGCGCGCCCGACCTTGCTGCAGGAAATCACCTTCAACCCGCTGAAGGGCTCCGTCGCCGACTACCGCGTCTACGCGCTTCTGGCGCCGCATCTGGTCAATGCCGGCATGGGCAACACCGCCTGGGTCGGCGAGTACCAGGGAAAGCCTGTCCTGTTTGCCTCGGGGCGCGGCATCTGCCTGGCGCTGGCCTCGTCGCTGTCCTGGCGGGATTGTTCGGCCGGCTATGTCGGCTTCTCCGACGGTTGGCAGCAATTGAACCATGCCGGCAAGCTCGATCCGGCTTGGCGGCGCGCCGAGGACGGCAATGTAGCGCTGACCGGCGAGATCGGTTTCACCGCCCTCAACACAAAGGCAGTGTTGGCGTTGGGTTTTGGCGCGACTCCAGACGAAGCGGCCGAAAACGCCTTCGCCAGCCTGAAACGGGGTTTTGAACCGACGGCGAAATCCTATGTCGAAAAATGGCGCGAATGGCAGGCGGGGCTGCTCCCACTGGACCGCGACCGCACGCCCGGGGTGCCGGGAGTAAACAGCTACCGCGTCTCCACCGCGATGCTGGCCACCCACCGGTCATCGGCCATGCCGGGCGCGGCGGTGGCCAGCCTGTCGATTCCGTGGGGGTTCGACAAAGGTGACGACGATCTCGGCGGCTATCACCTGGTCTGGCCGCGCGACCTGGCCGAAACGGCGGGCGGCTATCTCGCCGCCGGCGATGCCGCTTCGGCACTGCAGATCCTGGAATACCTCCGCTCCATCCAGCAGCCGGACGGCCATTGGCCGCAGAACGCCTGGCTCGACGGCTCCGCCTATTGGCCCGGCATCCAGATGGACGAATGCGCCTTCCCCATGCTGCTGGCCGATGCCCTGCATCGCGCTGGCCACCTGCCGACTGCCAGGCTCAGGGCCTTCCTGCCGATGATTGAGCGCGCGGCGTCCTATGTCGTGCGCAATGGTCCCGTCACCGGCGAGGACCGCTGGGAAGAAGACGCCGGCTACAGCCCGTTCACGCTGGCCGTCGAGATTGCGGCACTGCTTGCCGGCGCCGACCTGCTCGATGCCTGCGGCAAGCGGGACGCGGCAAGCTATCTGCGCGAGACCGCCGACTGCTGGAACGACCAGGTCGAGCGCTGGACTTATGTCACCGGCACCGCCATCTGCAGGGCCGTGGGCGTCGGCGGCTACTACGTCCGCATCGCGCCGCCCGACAGCGCCGATGCCGGCTCGCCGAAGGATGGCTATGTCCCGATCAAGAACCGGCCGCCCGGCGACACGGAACGGCCGGTCGAAGAAATCGTCAGCCCGGACGCACTGGCCCTGGTGCGCTTTGGCCTGAGGGCCGCCGACGATCCGCGCATCGTCGGCACCGTCAAGGCCATCGACGCGCAGTTGCGCTGCGAGCTGCCGCAAGGACCGCTCTGGTACCGCTACAACAGCGACGGCTATGGTGAACACGAGGATGGCTCGCCCTTCGACGGCACCGGCCAGGGCCGGCCGTGGCCGCTGCTCGCCGGCGAACGCGCCCATTACGAGCTGGCGGCTGGGCGCAAGGACAAGGCAGCCAGCCTGCTCGATGCGCTGGAACGGTCGGCCGGACCCGGCGGCCTGCTGCCCGAACAGGTCTGGGACGGCGCCGATATTCCTGAGCGCGAACTGTTGTATGGCAAGCCATCAGGCAGCGCCATGCCGCTGGTCTGGGCGCATTCCGAACATATCAAGCTGTTGCGCTCGCTGCGCGACGGCGCCGTCTTCGACATGCCGCCGCAAGGCGTGAGGCGCTACATCGAGGACAACACCGTTTCGCCATTCAGGACATGGCGCTTCAACAACAAGATCCGCGCGCTGCCGGCCGGCAAGACGCTGCGTATCGAATTGCTGGCAGCAGCCACTGTCCACTGGAGCACCGACAGTTGGGCAACCGCCCACGACAGCCAGACGGGGGAGAACGCTTTCGGCATCCACCTTGTCGATCTGCCCACGGCCAGCCTCCCCGGCGGAAGCACGCTGATCTTCACTTTTTTCTGGCCCGGAACCGGCGATTGGGAGAATGTCGACTTCTCCGTCATGTCAGGCGTTCAGGACAGCCAGTAGATCCTTCCTCGACAAACCCAGCAAATCTCTAGGAAACAGGACGAAACCATGCAGATCGGAATGATGGGACTGGGCCGGATGGGCGCCAACATGGTGCGGCGCTTGATGCGCGACGGCCACGAATGCGTCGTCTACGACATCAATCCGGCCAGCGTCGCGGCGCTGGTGAGCGACGGCGCGTCCGGAGCAGCCTCGATGGCGGAATTCGTCGGCAAGCTCGCCAAGCCGCGCTGCGTGTGGCTGATGCTGCCGGCGGCGATCACCGGCAAGATCATCGATCAGGTCGCGGCGCTGATGGAGCCTGGCGACATCGTCATCGACGGCGGAAATTCCTACTATCACGACGCTGTCGATCAGGCCGCGAAACTGGCCGCCAAGGGCATCCACCTTGTCGATGTCGGCACCAGCGGCGGTGTCTGGGGCCTGGAACGCGGCTACTGCCTGATGATCGGCGGCCCCGACGTGGCGGTGCAGCACCTCGATTCGGTCTTTGCCACGCTGGCGCCTGGCGCCGATGCCGGCGCGCCCACCCCGGACAAGACCGCCGGCACCGCGCCCTATGGCTACCTGCATTGCGGACCGAGCGGCGCCGGCCACTTCGTCAAGATGGTGCACAACGGCATCGAATATGGCGTCATGGCCGCCTATGCCGAAGGCATGAACATCCTGAAGTCGGCCAATGCCGGCAAGCGGCAGCGTATGGCGGACGCCGAGACCAGCCCGCTGGAAAACCCGCAATACTACCAGTTCGACGTCGACCTGCCGCAGGTGGCCGAGGTGTGGCGACATGGCAGCGTCATCGGCTCCTGGCTGCTCGATCTCACCGCCGGCGCGCTGAAGAGCGATCCGGGTCTGGCGCAATTCGGCGGCCGGGTCTCGGATTCCGGCGAGGGGCGCTGGACGCTGAAGGCGGCGATCGACACCGGCGTCCCGGCGCCGGTGCTGTCCTCGGCCCTGTTCGATCGTTTCTCCTCGCAAGGCGAATCCGAATTCGCCGACAAGCTGTTGTCCGCCATGCGTTATGCCTTCGGCGGTCACATCGAAAAGCCGAAGGACGGCAAGTGACGGCGGCAGGGGAGACGCAGGCATGAGCCAGGAACGGTCCGACACGCTGGTGCTCTTCGGAGCGACCGGCGACCTCGCCCACAAGAAGATATTTCCAGCGCTTTACCAGATGATCGCCAAGGGCACGCTTACCGAACCGGTGATCGGCGTCGCCTTCGATGCCTGGGATTTGAGGCAATTGCAGGACCGGGCTCGCGACGGCATCGTCAGCGCGCTCGGCGCCATCGATGAGAAGGTGTTCGCCAAGCTGGCGTCGCTGCTGCGCTATGTCAGCGGCGACTATCGCGATCCGGCCACGTTCGAGAAGCTGAAGACGGCACTCGGCAGCGCCCAGCGGCCGCTGCACTACATGGCGGTGCCGCCGTCCATGTTCGAGACAGTCGTGCAAGGCCTGGAGCAGTCGGGCACCGCGCATGGCGCGCGGCTGATGGTGGAAAAGCCCTTCGGCCACGATCTGCAGTCGGCGCGCTGGCTGAACCGCGTGCTGCACCTCGTGTTCGACGAACAGTCGATCTTCCGCATCGACCACTATCTCGGCAAGGAAGCGATCCAGAACCTGCTCTATTTCCGCTTCGCCAACGCCCTGCTCGAGCCGATCTGGAACCGCAATTACGTCGAGAGCGTCCAGATCACCATGGCCGAGGACTTCGGCGTCGAAGGCCGTGGCCGCTTCTACGACGATGTCGGCGCTATCCGCGACGTCATCGAGAACCATCTGCTCAACATCCTGCTGCTCCTGGCCATGGAGCCGCCGGTCGGCCGCTCCGCCGACGACCTGATCGACGAGAAGGTGCAGGTGCTGCGCGCCATCCGGACATTGACGAAAGACGATGTCGTGCGCGGCCAGTTCACCGGCTATCTCGCCGAGCCCGGCGTGGCGCCGAACTCGCCGGTCGAGACCTTCGCAGCGGTGCGCTTCTTCGTCGACACCTGGCGCTGGCAGGACGTGCCGTTCTTCATCCGCGCCGGCAAGAACATGCCGGTGCATGTCACCGAGGTGGTGGTGCGGCTGAAGCGGCCGCCGCTCGACGTCTTCGATCCGATCAAGCCCACCGACCAGAATTACGTCCGTTTTCGCATCGACCCGCAGGTGACGATCGCCATCGGTGCCCAGCGCAAGGCGCCCGGCGACGACATGACCGGCGAGCAGGTGGAACTGACCGCGCTTGACGATTCCAAGGGCGACATGCCGCCCTATGAACGGCTGATCGGCGACGCAATGAACGGCAATGGCCAGCTCTTCACCCGCCAGGACGCCGCCGAACTGGCCTGGCGCATCGTCGGTCCGGTGCTCGGCGACACCGCGCCGCCGCATCTTTACGAGCCGAAGACGTGGGGACCGGCGGACGCCATGGCCGGCTTCGGGCCGCCCAATGGCTGGATTGATCCGGTGGCATGAACGGAGAGGAAAGGATGGCCAAGGCGGTGAAGGAGGCGGCGTCGGACACCGGGAAGATAGTGCTGGCGATCGACATTGGCGGGTCGCACGTCAAGATCCTGACCAGCGACGGCGGCACCGAGCGCCGGGCGGATTCCGGGCCTGACCTGACGCCACGGCAGATGATCGGCAAGGTGAAGAAGCTCACCGAGAACCTTTCCTATGACGTCATCTCAATGGGCTATCCGGGCCCTGTGCGTCACAACAAGCCGGTGCTTGATCCCATGAATCTCGGCAAGGGCTGGGCCGGCTTCGATTTCGCCGCTGAGTTCGGCAAGCCGGTCAAGGTGGTCAATGATGCGCTGATGCAGGCCCTCGGCAGCTATGAGGGCGGGCGCATGCTGTTCCTGGGCCTCGGAACCGGCCTCGGCGCGGCGATGATCCTCGACAATGTCGGCCAGCCGATGGAGCTCGCCCATCTCCCCTACAGAAAAGGCCAGAGCTTCGAGGACTATGTCGGCGAACGCGGCCTGGTAAAGCGCGGCAAGAAGAAGTGGCGCGGCTATGTCTTCGACGTCGTCAACCGCCTGCGCGCCGCCCTGCAGCCAGACTATGTCGTCATCGGCGGCGGCAATGTCGACAAGCTCGACGAATTGCCCCCCAACTCCAGGCGCGGTGACAACACACGCGCTTTCGAAGGCGGATTTCGTCTGTGGCGCGACAAGGCCCTGATCGTCTGATATTATTACAGTTTAGTACAGTTGTTCAAAATGGCGTGTGATGTCGCGCCGATAGATTGCATTGTGCAGATTTGCCGACTAGGAAGTCAGCCCCACTACATCGCGTCGCGCGCGACGCACAAAGAAGACGCACTTTAATTTTGCGCATTATCCTTTTTGAAAACGGCCCCATTTTCGAGGTCATGCGCCATGGATGGAGGAAAATAGATTGACCGACGAGAACAGCCACGCCAGCAAAACCCTCGACCTTCTCGAACTGACGGCCCATATCGTATCGGCCTATGTCGAGAAGAACCGCCTGCCTGCGTCCGGCCTTCCCGAACTGATCGCCAGCGTCAGCGCCTCGATCAGCGGGCTCGGCCAGCCGGTCGCTCCGGTGGCGGCACCGCTGGTCCCCGCCGTCAACCCGAAGAAGTCGGTGACCCCGGATTTCATCATCTGCCTCGAGGACGGCAAGAAGTTCAAATCGCTGAAGCGTCATATCGGCGTGCATTTCGGCCTGACGCCGGACGCCTACCGCGCCAAATGGGGCTTGCCGTCGGACTATCCGATGGTCGCACCCAACTACGCCGCTTCGCGCTCGGAACTGGCGAAGTCGATCGGGCTCGGCCGCAAGGCCGTCGCGCCGGCGCCTGCCAAGTCGAAGGGCAGGAAGGCCAAGGTTTCGGCCTGAGCGGTTTCATCTGAGCCAATGTTTGTCTGAAGCCTGCCGGCGATTCCGCCTTGGCAGGCTTCATGCTTTTGTGGCTTGGATGAACCAGACAAGCTTTGAGCAATTCCAGGAAAAGTGTGAAACGGTTTTCCGTCCGGAATTGCGTCTAGACAAAGGGGATGGAGCTCTTGCCGTTTCCGTGAAACGGTGAACCGCTCCGGAGGGGAAGCGATGAACTACACCAGGATGGTGATCGAGAGAGAAGCCCCGGAGGAGTACGGCTATGAGCGTATCCGCTACAATCTCTCCGAAAGCTCGATTACCGACCAGAAGCTCTCCGACATCGGCCTCTCGCTGCCCGACCTGACGCTCTTTTACGGCGAGCACCGCGGCGACAAGGCGTTGCGCGACCTGATCGCCGCGCAGGATGCCGGCATCTCGACCGACGATGTGCTGGTCACCGCCGGTGCCGCCGGTGCGCTGTTCATCATCTCGACCTCGCTGCTGTCGGCCGGCGATCACCTCGTCGTCATCAGGCCCAACTACGCCACCAACATTGAAACGCCGAGGGCGATCGGCTGCGCCATCAGCTTCGTGGACCTGGCTTTCGAGGAAGGCTTTGCCATCGACGTCGAACGCATCAAGGCAGCGATGCGGCCGAATACCAGGCTGATCAGCGTTACTTGCCCGCACAACCCGACCGGGACCATGATGAGCCGCGCCGATCTCGACGCGCTGGTCGCGCTTGCCGAGGCCAGTGGCTGCCATTTGCTGGTCGACGAAACCTACCGCGATCTTTCCTATGACAAGCGCCTGCCAGCGGCGGCTTCCCTGAGCAAAAAGGCCATCAGCGTCTCGTCGCTGTCAAAAGCCTTCGGCATTCCCGGCATCCGCATCGGCTGGCTGATCACCAGGGATGCAGCCCTCCAGGAAAAATTCCTCGCCGCCAAGGAGCAGATCGGCATCTGCGGCAGCGTCATCGACGAAGGCATTGCGCGCGGCATGCTGGATCGCCGGGACGCGTTTCTGGCAAAGCTGCTTCCCGAAATGGCCAAGCGCCGCGACATCGTCCAGGCCTGGATCGACCGCGAGCCGCTGGTCGACTGGGTACGGCCTGAGGGCGGTGTCGTCGGTTTCCCGCGCCTCGATGTCGCACCCGGCTTCGACCTAGACCGGTTCTATATCAGGCTGTTGGAAGACCACGGCACCTATGTCGGGCCCGGCCACTGGTTCGAGATGGAAAAGCGCTTCTTCCGCGTCGGCTTCGGCTGGCCGACGGAGGCCGAATTGAGAGGCGGATTGAACGCGATTTCGACCGCGCTACGGCAGTAACTTCCGCGTGCGATCGACGACACGGATCGAAAGTCCCTTGATCCAGACCTGTTTTTGACGCATATCCGCGCCGAATTTTACCAAGTTCCATTGGCCGGAACAGCGCCCATCCGGGAAGTGCCCCGCCAGCCGATGCCAAAGCAACCGGGGCCCTATCTTCATGAAACCTGAACAAACTTTACCGGAGCAGCGTTACGCCGCTTTCCGGCACAAAGCCTTCCTCAGCTATTGGACGGCGCGCTTTCTCACCACCTTCGCGACCATGATCGTTTCCGTCGCCGTCGGCTGGGAGATCTATGACCTGACGCGCGATCCGTTCGATCTCGGCATCGTCGGCATCGTCCAGTTCCTGCCATCGCTGTTGCTGGTGCTGGTCACTGGCGCCGTCGCCGACCGCTTCGGCCGCCGGGTGATCATGGCGCTGGCAACGGTGGTCGAGGCAGCCTGTGCGCTCGTTCTCCTGTACTTCACGCTGCGCGGCCTCGTCAGTGCGCTGCCGATCTTCGTTATTCTGGCGCTATTCGGCATGGCGCGCGCCTTTTACGGACCGGCCTCGTCGTCGCTGTTCGCCAATCTGGTGCCGCCGGAAGATTTCGGCAATGCGATTGCCTGGAACTCCTCCGCCTGGCAAACGGCCACGATTGTCGGTCCGGTCGCCGGCGGCCTGCTCTATGGCGTCTCGGCCGAAGCCGCATACGCCGTCGCCTCTGTGCTGATGCTGGTGGCCGGTCTGCTGATCTTCACCATTCCCAAACCCGCCCAGCAAAGCGCCACCGATAAGCCGACAATGGAAACACTATTTGCCGGCTTCCGCTACATCTGGAGCGAGAAGATCGTGCTCGGCGCCATCTCGCTCGATCTGTTCGCAGTGCTTTTGTCCGGCGCCTCGGCACTGCTGCCGGTCTATGCGCGCGACATTCTGCAGCTCGGCCCCTGGGGCCTCGGCCTGCTGCGCTCGGCGCCGGGCATCGGCGCCATCTGCGTCGCGGTATGGCTCGCCGGGCACCCGATCCGCGACCACGCCGGCAAGATCATGCTGAGCTTCGTGGCGGCGTTCGGCGCCTTCACCGTGCTGTTCGGTCTGTCGACCCTCACCTGGCTGTCTATCGTCGCTCTAGTCTTCCTCGGCGCCACCGACATGTTCAGCGTCTATATCAGGGAAACGCTGATCCAGCTGTGGACGCCCGACGAACTGCGCGGCCGCGTCAACGCCGTCAACCAGGTCTTCGTCGGGGCGTCCAACGAAGTGGGTGAGTTCCGTGCCGGCACCATGGCGGCGCTGATCGGCACGGTTCCGGCGGTCGTCATCGGCGGCGTCGGCGCCGTCGCGGTTGCTGGCCTGTGGGCCTATCTATTCCCGGCGCTGCGCAAGGTGCGGCACCTCAAAGGACGAAACTGACGGCTTCATCGCTATCGGCGGGGCAGCGAATCTGTGCTAAGCCGCCCGCCCAACCAACCAAAGGACGACACCTGTGAGCGAACCGACTGTGGCCGAGGCGACCGAAAGTATCTATGCGTCTCTTCGGGCGGACAATGCCGACATCGACGCACATATCGCGACGCTCAAGGCAGCGCTGGCACGAGAAGGGATAAAACAGGCGGTGTTCGATCCTGCTAAATTGGCGCAGAGCAACCGCTCGGGCCGCAAGTTGATGCAGGCTTATTTTCGGCAGCGCGGCGTGAGCGTGAGCTTTTCGGACTAGAGCGGTTCAGTGTTTGTTGGAATCGCCGAACCGCTCTAACTCTTTGTTTTCACGCAATTACGGATGGAAAACCGCTACGCACTTTTCCTGGAATTGCTCTAGTTTCACGCGCCGAAAGCCGCCGGTCGGAAGTCGGCCGGATTTGGCCGTTCAGAGCACCGGTTCGACTCTAACGCGCCACCGGTCCGCCAAAAATCATGCGCAAGAACTCGTCCAGCCAGCGCCTCAAATGCATGTCCCAGATCAGCCGGCCGCCGAGATGATCGCGGCCGGGCTGGGCGCCGGGCAGCTCGAAGCGGTGGGCGCCGCGCACCACCCAGCGTTGCATCATCACCCGGGTCAGTTCGCCATGGAACTGGATGCCCCAGGCATTGTCGCCGTAGCGGAAAGCTTGGTTGGGATAGGTCTCGTTCGTGGCCAGCAGCATCGCGTCGGTCGGCAGCGAAAAACCCTCGCGGTGGAACTGGTAGACCATTTCGGGCCAGTGCATCAGTTTCTTGCCGACCTCGGTCGCCTTCAGCGGATACCAACCGATCTCGACCAGCCCTTCACCATGGCCCTCGACCTTGCCGCCGAGATGATTGGCCAGCATCTGCGCGCCAAGACAGATGCCGAGCAGTGGCCGGTTTTCCCTGAGCGGGATTTCCAGCCAGTTGGTCTCGCGGCGGACGAATTCGTCCTCGTCATTGGCGCTCATCGGCCCGCCGAACACCACCGCGCCGGCATGACCATCCAGTGTTTCGGGCAAGGCGTCGCCGAGCGGCGGGCGGCGGATGTCGAGATCGAAGCCTTCTTCCAGCAACATGTGGCCGACGCGCCCGGGGCTCGAATTCTCCTGATGCAGCACGATCAGGATTCTTGGCTTCGGGCTCGTTATGGACGGCATCGTTGGACGAGATCCCGTCTATTCGTCGCTTGACGTCCCACGGGCACCCGGTACCTCGGCCGCGGCCTTGCGGCGCGCCTCGATCCGGTCGTGGCGCTCGACGCCGATCAGCTCGGCGACCCGCCACACCGTATTGTCCTCGAGCTCATGCAGCTCGCCATCGGCATAGACGATCTCCCACATCAGGCCGATGAAGGCCTTGCGCCCCTCCGCGTCGAGATGGCGCTTGAGCACGCTGGTGAAGGCGTAGAGATCGATTGCCTCGTTGTCGGCGCGCTCGCCTGCGGCGGCCAGCGCTTCGAGTTCGGCACCGTTGATCGAATAGCTCTGCGCCAGCACCGCCTTGAACCGCTCCCACTCGACATCCTGGCGAACCCCGTCGGCATTCATCACATGGTAGAGCAGCGCCGAAGCCGCGACGCGCGGGTCGTCCGCGCTGGTATGGCTGGCGGAGCCAGCCGGCAAATCCCTGAGAAACGACAGAACGCGCTCGAACATCGATTCATTCCCAACGGCCCGATGGCCGGCCCAAATCAAAACAGCCGGAACCGGCGTGGCGACTTTTCCGCCTCGTCGTCCGGATCGACGCCTGGATCGTCCGGCAGGCGCGCCAGTTCTTCCGCCGGCTCGACGGCCTCGGCATCGGCCGGCACCGCGGCAAAGGCGGCTGCCGTGACCGGGGTGACATGATCCTCGCGGCTTTCGGCGTCCTTGCCCGTCGCCTCGTTGCCCGAGGCGGCATGATCGATCACGTCGACCGGCTTTTCCGGCCTCGCCGGGGCCTCGATAGCCACTACCGGGGCATCCGGCTCATCGCGGCTGTCGATCAGTTGGCCAAGCCGCTCCATCGGCGCGCGCCATTCGAAGGCGTCGAGACGGCCGGTAACCGGCGATACCGGCGCCCAGCGCTCGGAGACGACGCCGTCGGCCACCCAGGCCGGATCGCGCGGCGCCCGAACCGCCTTGGAGAGCAGCTGCCGCACCTTGCCCTGGTCGCCGGTCTCGGCCTCCTCGATATCGGCAAGGAGCAGATAGGCACCCTCGCGGCGATCCATGCGGATCGCGGCTTCGGCCTCGCGCCTGGCGGTCGACAAATCCTGCGCGTCGAGCGCGGCACGCGCCACTGTCATTGAAGATTCGGCGTGGTTCTTCTTCATCTCCTGCAGCCTCTTTGCCCGGTTGAGCCGATCAAACACGGCGTCACCCGGCCTTGCATGGGTATAGAGCTCCGCGATTTCGGGATGCGGCTCGGCCTTCCATGCTGCTTCGAGGATCTTCGAGCCCTTGCGTACGTCGTTCTGCTTGAACAGCGCCGCGGCGGCGGCAACGGCGGCGGGGGCGAAATCCGGCTGCAGTCTGTTAGCCTCGAGCGCCGCTGTCCTGGCAGCCGTGGGATCGCTATCGGCGAGCGACTGCGCCTTGGCGGTCAACAGCACGGCGCGGCGGCGGTTGGCGGCGTCACGTTCGATTTGCCGCGTCGACTTCTGCGCATCGACCAGTTTCAGCGCCCCGTCCCAGTCGCCGCGCGCGGTCAGCTCCTCCAACGTCGATTCGGCCGCCCAGGCCAGTTGCGGCGCCACGGCGGCGGCGCGGCCGGCATAGTGCCGGGCTGCGTTGCGGTCGCCCAGCCGCTCAGCCTCCAGGTAAAGCCCTCGCAGGCCAAGCAGCCGCATTTCGGGGTCGTCGAGCATGCTCTCGAACTTTTGGCGCGCGCCTTCATGATCGCCTTCGAGCAGCGATGCCTGCGCCTCGAGCAGATGGATAAGCGGCTCCTGGTCGGAGCGGATCAGCTTGGCCGCTTCCTTGGTCTTCTTGCGGGCCAGCGCCCCGTCGCCGGCACCGGCGGCGATCATGCCGGTCGACAGCGCCTGGTAGCCACGGTCACGGCGGCGCACGCGGAAATAGCGCGAGATGGTGTAGGGGCTGTTCCACAGCGACTTGATGAGCCACCAGACGATCATCACCGCCGCAACGACGGCAACGACGGCCACCGCCGCCACCATCAGGCTCACCTGGTATTGGTAGCCGTTGAAGGTGACGACCATGTCGCCGGGCCTGTCGGCCAGCCAGGCAAAGCCCAGCCCGAGCGCGAAGACGACGATGAGGAAGGCGAGCAGGCGGATCATCGTGTTGCCCTCATGCCTTCATCGCGCCGGAGATCAGCGCGTCGACCTGGGTTTCGACCTCGATGCGGGCCTTCAGTTTGCCGGCAAAGTCGGCGCCCGCGGCCTTCACGGCTTGCGGCAACGTGTCATATTCGCTGAGCGCCTTGGCATAGTCGCCCTGAGTGACCGCAACCTCCATGCGCGCCACGGTTTCCGGTGCGCCGGCGCCTTCGACGGCACCGATCGGCCGGACCTTGACCAGCGATTCGGCGCTCGACATCAGGTTCTGCAGGAAGCCGGCATTCTGGTCGGCCGGCGTGGCCGCTGCGACCATGGCATTGGCGGCCGCATCCATCTGCGAGGCGATCTCGGTGCGGGTCGGCACGCCTTTTTCGGCATAGGGGCGCAACGTCGCGAGCTGCGGCGCATCAGGCGAAATCGCGGCCAGCGTATCGAGTTCGGCCGAAAACGGCGCGCCGCGATCGAGCGCGGCCTTCAGCGCCGAAGCCGCGATGGCGAGCGCGACCTTCGGCTGCGATGCCTGTGCATCGACCTTGCCGGAAAGCTGCGACACCGACTGTTCGAGCGCGGCGAGCCGGCCTTCCTGCGCCTTCGCCGCCTCGCTCGTCGACTTCACCAGCGCATCGAGACCCGCCATTTTTTCGTTGAGCGGACCAAGGTCGACCGGTGCCGTGCTGCCGGCCTTGCCGAGGGCCGCCACCGTGGTTTCGATCTGCTTGACCTTGTCGCCAAGTGCTGCAAGCCCGGCATTGTCGCCGGCGCCGCCCTGTTCGACCGCCGATTTCAACGCCGCGACATCGCTCTTGACCTGGTCGAGCCCCGACGACAGGCCATCGACCCTGGCCGACGCACCATTGTTGTTGCCGGCTTCCCTCATGTCCGCGATTTCGCTCTTCAGCGAGGCAATCTCGCCATTGACACCAGCGAGCGAGGCACCGGGAGCGGATCCCGGCGCGCCGAGTAGGCCGGCAAATTGCAGGCCGCCGGCACCGACCAGCGCGATGACACCACCGATGATGCCGGCGGCGACGCCGTTGAGGCCGCCCCGCTTCGGCTGCACTGTCATCGGTTCGCTCCTTGCGTCGGCTTTTCCGGAAGCCGCCTTGGTCTCGGCGGTTTTGGCGGTTGCATCCTCAAAATTATAGTCGGAAGCCTCGGCGCGGTTGGCGGGAGTATCCGAACCGGGATAAGGCATTTCCGGCTCGGCGGTCTTGGCCTCGGCATGCGGTGGCGAATCCGTGCCAGACTGCCCGGCGGCATCGCCATGCTCCCAGGGTTCGAGATCCGCTTGATCGGCATGCACCGGCTCTTCCGGGGGCTCTGGCCGTGAGGCATTCGCTGCTTCCTCGGCCTTCGCCTCGTCCGTCTGGGCAATATCCTTGGCGGCATCCCCGTCGACGATGCGTGAGACGGCGCCCGGATCGAGGTCGATGGTCACCGGCTCGCGGCGGCCTTTCGAGTGTCGCATCTTCGGCGTCTTGACCATGCATGGGCTCCGCAAAATTCGCTTCGTCTCAACGCCCGGCGGCGCGTGATGGTTCAGAAAGGGTCTAGCACATCACCAAGCGGTGAAAAGGGGCGGTGTGATGACGCGGGTCAGGGCCGTGCCCGCAAAAGTGCCAGCAGCGCCTCCTCGTCGGCTCGTGCGGCGACGCGGATTGCTTTGCCGGCACTATCGCCGAAGGCGGCGGCGATGCGCGCGGAAAGGACAAAAACCCGCGTCTTTTCAAAGACCTTTTGCAGGGCGGGCCGGCTGGCCAGGACCTGCATCGCGGCAGCGGCCTTGGCCGAATAGAGCAGCACCGCATCGACGGATTGGCCTGATATCAGCGGAAGAATCGCTTCGTCCGAATAGCTTACCGCTATCGTGTCATAAGTCTCGACGGCATGGACCTGGACATGAGCAGCTTCCAGCTTCTGTTCGAAGGCGGGAAACCGCACGCGCCCACAGAGATAGACGAGCGCTTTACCGGAAAACGCGATTCCCATGCCCGCGGCCAGCGCCTCGGCATCGCCAGGCCCCTCGCTGACCGAGAGAAAGCCTGCGTCGCGCGCCGCCTCCGCTGTCCTCTTGCCGACAGCATGGCAAGGCAGGTTGGACAGCGCCGCCATCAGATCTCCAGGGGCATGGCGCACCGCATTAGCGCTGGTGATGGCAACGGCGGCCACGTCGTTCGGAACCGCCTTGGCATCGACCGGCAGTGCCATCGTCTCCGTCAATGGCAGCAGAAGAGGCTCAAAACCCATCTCCTCCAGCTTTCGCGCCGTGCGCGACGCACCCGGCTCCGGTCTGGTGACCAGGACCCGGAGCATTTTCAGAGCCAACCGTCGAAGAACTTTTCGCCGGCCCTGGCGCGAACTGTCCGTGCGGCATCAGCCCCAATTTCCGCTGCGTCCGCGGCCTCGCCTTCCAGCCGGACGTCATGCCACTCCGTGCCGTCGGGCGAGATGATCAGCCCGGCAAAGGACAGTTTCCCGCCTGATACCGTCGCATGGCCGGCGATCGGTGTGCGGCACGAGCCGTCGAGCGCGGCCAGAAACGCGCGCTCGCAGGCCAAGGCCTGGCCGGTCGGCGCATGATGGATCGCCGCCAGCATATTCTCGATATCACGGTCGCCGACGCGTGTTTCGATGCCGATCGCGCCTTGTCCCGGCGCCGGCGGAAAATCCTCCAGCGGCATCAGGTCGGTGACCACGCCTTCGAGCCCGAGCCGCTTCAGCCCGGCATAGGCGAGGATGGTGCCCTCGGCGATGCCTTCATCCAGCTTGCGCAGCCTCGTCTGCACATTGCCGCGGAACATCACCACCTCGAAATCCGGCCGCATCCGGCGGATCAGCGCCTGGCGACGGAGCGACGACGATCCGACCTTGGCGCCATGCGGCAGATTGGCGATCCGCTTGACCGCCTTGCCTATGAAAGCGTCGCGCGCGTCTTCGCGCGGCAGGAAAGTGGAGAGCTCCAGTCCGTCAGGAAGCATCGTCGGCATGTCCTTCGACGAATGCACGGCGATGTCTATACGACCATCGAGCAGCGCTTCCTCGATTTCCTTGGTGAACAGGCCCTTGCCGCCGGCCTCCGACAGTGGCCGATCCTGAATACGATCGCCGCTGGTCGAGATGGGCACCACTTCAAACGCCTGCTCGGGAAGGCCATGCGCTTTCATTAGCCGCACACGCGTCTCATGCGCCTGGGCGAGCGCCAGCGGGCTGCCGCGTGTTCCGATTTTCCGTGTTCCGATTTTCAAAGTTTGCATGGCGCGCGGTCCGTGATAACCCCCGAGCGAAATCGAGGTCTTGCCGGCCTTTTCCTAATGGGGAATAGCCTCATAAACAATCTCTTGGGATAGCGACGAATTGATCCGCGTTCTGGGCATTGAGACGAGTTGCGACGAGACCGCCGCCAGCGTCGTGGCGCTGGAGGGCGATGCCGCGCCGAAAATCCTGTCCAATATCGTGCTCTCCCAGATCGAGGAGCATGCCGCCTTCGGCGGTGTCGTGCCGGAGATCGCCGCGCGCGCGCATGTCGAGGCGCTGGACGGCATCGTCGAGGCGGCACTCGCCGATTCGGGCGTGGCGCTTGCCGATATCGATGCCATCGCCGCGACCGCCGGGCCGGGCCTCGTCGGCGGGCTGATTGTCGGCCTGATGACGGCCAAGGCTATCGCGGCGGCGGCCGGCAAGCCGCTGATCGCCGTCAATCACCTCGAAGGCCACGCCTTGACGGCGCGGCTGACCGACGGCCTGGAATTCCCGTATCTCTTGCTGCTGGTCTCCGGCGGTCACACGCAGATCCTCGCCGTGCGCGGCGTCGGCGACTACCAGCGCTGGGCCACCACCATCGACGACGCGCTCGGCGAAGCCTTCGACAAGACCGCCAAAATGCTCGGCCTGCCCTATCCCGGCGGTCCCAATGTCGAAAAGGCGGCGCTGTCGGGCAATGCCTCGCGCTTTGCCTTCCCGCGGCCGATGAAAGGCTCGGAACAGCCCGATTTCTCCTTTTCCGGTTTGAAGACCGCCGTGCGCCAGGCGGCAACCGCGATCGAGCCCTTGAGCGACCAGGATGTCGCCGACATCTGCGCCTCGTTCCAGGCGGCGGTCGCCGATGCGCTGGCCGACCGCGTTTCTCGCGCCCTGGCACGCTTTCGCAAGACATTCCCTGGCACCAAAAACCCGGCGCTGGTCGTCGCCGGCGGCGTCGCCGCCAACCGCGCCATCAAGGCGACGCTGGAGCGGCTATGTACCGAGAATGGTTTCACCTTCGTCGCGCCGCCGCTGAAATTGTGCACCGACAATGCCGCGATGATCGCCTGGGCCGGCATTGAGCGGCTGCGCGAAGGCATGGCGCAGGAGAACGGCTTCGATTTCGTGCCACGCTCGCGCTGGCCGCTGGATAGCGTCTCGACGCCAATGGTCGGCTCCGGCCGGCGCGGAGCCAAGGCATGACTGACAAAGCCATGAAGAGCGCGGACCCCGGCAAAAGCGGCTGGCATGTCGCCGTGCTCGGCGGCGGCGCTTGGGGCACGGCGCTGGCGCTGGCCATGCTGCGCGCCGGCCACTCGGTACGGCTGTTCGCGCGTGACCCTGAAACCGTGGCCTCGATCGGTCGTGGCGAGAACCCGCGCTATCTCCCGGGCATTGCCATCGCGCCCGGTATAGACGCGACGAGCGACATCGAGGCAGCGCTTGCCGGGGCCGATTGCGTGCTGGCGGTGACGCCTGCGCAAGCGTTGCGGGCGACCCTGGCGGCCGCGAAGGATCATATGCCGGCTGGCATTCCACTCGTGCTTTGCGCCAAGGGCATCGAGCGCGACACCGGTGCCTTGCTGTCGGCAATCGCTGCGGAGATCCTGCCGCGAAACCCGGTCGCCGCCCTGTCGGGGCCAAGCTTCGCCAACGATGTCGCCCGCGGCCTGCCGACGGCGGTGGTTGTGGCTGCCGGCGACGAGGCCCTAGCGGCCGACCTTGCCGCCCGTTTCTCGGCTGAAAACCTGCGCTGCTATTCGAGCGACGACCTGATCGGTGTCGAAATCGGCGGCGCCTTGAAGAACGTCTTCGCCATCGCCGCCGGCGCTGTCACCGGTGCCGGGCTCGGCGCCAGCGCGCAGGCCGCCATGGTCACGCGCGGCTTCGTCGAGCTGCGCCGCATCGGTGCCGCCTTCGGCGCCAGGCCCGAGACCCTGATGGGGCTTTCCGGCCTTGGCGACTTGCTGCTCACTTGCTCGTCGACGCAATCGCGCAATTTCGCCTATGGGCTGGCGCTCGGGCAAGGCAAGGCGCTTTCCGGACTGCCGCTGGCCGAGGGCGTGCCGACCGCGGCGATCGCCGCCCGCATCGCCGCCGAGCGCAATATCGATGCGCCGATCATCGCCGCCGTGGCCGCCATACTGGACGGCGGGATCACCATCGGCCAGGCCGTGACGGCCCTGATGACCCGGCCGCTGAAGACCGAAACCAACGATTGATCCCCTGATCCAACCACCCAGGAAAAAGACCATGCTGTTTGCTCTGATTTGCAAGGACAAGCCCGGAAGCCTGCAGGTGCGCCTCGACACGCGGCCCGAGCATGTCGCCTTCCTCGAAGGGCTGAACAGCGACAAGAAGCTGGCCTTTGCCGGTCCGTTCCTCGACGCCGACGGCAAGTCAAACGGCAGCCTCGTTGTCGTCGAGGCGCCCGATCTGGCAGGCGCACAGGCCCTGTCGGCCGCTGACCCCTATGCCAAGGCCGGCCTGTTCGAAAGCGTCGAAATCCGCCAGTGGAACTGGACGTTCAACAAGCCGGCGGCTAGTTAATTTCCGGTCGCCCGCGACGGGGTCGCAAGGAGGAGAGAAAAATGAACTACTGGCTGTTCAAATCCGAACCCTCGGTTTTCTCCTTCGAGGCGTTGAAGGCCAAGGGCAACGCCGGCACGCAATGGGACGGCGTGCGCAACTACGCCGCCCGCAACAACATGCAGGCCATGCAGATCGGCGATCTCGGCTTCTTCTACCATTCCAACGAGGGGCTGAACGTGGTCGGCATCGCCGAGGTCTGCGCGCTGGCCCATCCCGACACCACATCCGATGATCCGCGCTGGGAGTGTGTCGACATCCGTGCCGTCAGGGACATGCCGAACCCGCCGACGCTGGAAGAAGTCAAGGCCAATCCAAAACTGGCCGAGATGGCGCTGGTGCGGCTCGGACGGCTTTCCGTGCAGCCGGTGACCCCGGCCGAATGGAAGGAAGTCTGCCGCATGGGCGGCCTGACGCCTGCGCCGTGACGGCACTCACCCCCGACAGCGCCAGGCAGTTCATCCTCGACAACACGGCGCTGATGGCACCGCCGCATGTACCGGAGATTCTTCTCCACCTCGCCGACGAAGCGCATGATCTTTGGCAGCGGACTGAGGATGAACTGGTCGAGATCGGCCTGCCGCCACCCTTCTGGGCTTTCGCCTGGGCCGGCGGCCAGGGCCTCGCCCGCTACGTCATCGACAATCCCGATACAGTGCGAGGCAAGCGCGTGCTCGACTTCGCCTCGGGCTCCGGGCTCGTCGCCATCGCCGCCGCCAGGGCGGGGGCTGCCGAGATAACCGCTGCCGATATAGACCCGTTCTGCGCCACCGCGATCCGGCTCAACAGCGACGCCAATGGCGTCGTGAACAAATTCCTCGGCACGGACTGTATCGGCACCGATGCGGATTGGGATGTGATCCTGGCTGGCGATGTCTTCTACGACAAACCCTTCGCCGACCGGCTGATGCCGTGGTTTTCGGCGCTCAAACGGCGTGGCGCCGAGGTCCTCGTCGGCGATCCCGGCCGGTCCTATCTGCCGCGATCGGGGCTGGAGCCGCTTGGCGTCTACCAGGTGCCGGTGACAAGGGCGCTCGAGGATGCCGAAGTCAAGCGCACGACCGTGTGGCGACTGCTTGACGCCATCGCCGAACAGGCGTTTCCATAAAGCCGCACAGGAGGGGGAACTCGTGGATTTTTCAGCAGTGAACTGGATCGCGGTGGTTGCCGCCGCCGTCGTCGCATGGCTGTTCGGCGCCGCCTGGTACATGGCGTTGAGCAAGCCCTGGCTGAAGGCCGTCAAGCTCGATCCGGCGAAGATGAAGAAATCGCCGCTGCCCTTCGTCATCTCCTTCATCGCCGAGCTGCTGATGGCCTACATCATGGCCCTGGTCGTCGGCGCGATGACGGGTGGTGAGCCGACCTGGCTCGCCGGCCTGATCTTCGGCTTCGTGCTTTGGCTGGGTTTCGTCGCCACGACGCTGTCGGTCAACCATCGCTATGAGAATTTCGGCTGGGACCTGACCCTCATCGACGGCGGCCATTGGCTGGGCGTGCTGCTGATCATCGGCGCGGTGATCGGCTGGTTCGGCGCCGCGGCGAGCTGAGATAACGCTTTGACGACGACGGATGAATCCGGATTTCCCCGCGACCTGGTGTTCACCCGGATCTGCCACGTCAAGCATGGTTATGACGAACGCCGCCGCCACATTGTCCGCGAGTTTGAGCGGCGCGGCGTGCCCGTCTACTTTTACACGGACTGGGACAAGCCAGATATCACCTCGGAGATTCGTGCTGAATTGGTCGCTCCCGATTTTGTCCACCCGGCGCAGGTCTCTCTGGCGCTGAAGCATGTCGGCATCTGGCGCGACTTCCTCGAAACCGACCTGCCCTATTGCCTGGTGTTCGAGGATGACGTCTTCCTCGCGCGCGACTTCGTCGCCAAATTCCGGCAAGGGCTGGCCGAACTCGGCAGCCCGATGCGCAAGGCCGTCATCTATTTCGGCAACGGCAGCAACTACTACACGCCGAGCTGGAAATTGCGCAGGGGTCAGAGGCTCTACCCGGCACTGCATGCCAGGTGCGCGGATTCCTATCTCATCACCCGTCCGGTCGCCGAAGCCCGTTGTGCCTTGATCGATCAGCACAAAATATACACCGTGATCGACCACCAGATCGAGCAGATGGACGAAAAACTGGGCATTGAGATGCTGTGGTTCGAGCGGCCAATTGTCGAGCAAGGCAGCGAAAACGGCGCTTTCCAGACTTCCGTCGCCGGCAAAAAGCACCCGCTTCTGTACAAGAAGCTGAAATGGAAATGGAAGAAATACACAAGGATGATCTTCGGCCACAACGCCCGGTCCTGAGCGCGGAGCAATTCCAGGAAAAATGCGTCGTGGTTTTCCCGGGAAAAGCGCGTAGCGCTTTTCCCGGGAATGCATAAGACAAGAGATTAGACCTTGTCCGCCGTCCGCGTCCTGGCAACTTCCTCGAGGATCCATTCGCGGAACGCGACGATACGGGGATCGTCCGCCATGGCCTGGGGATAGACCAGGAAATAGGCGAATTCCGGCGCAACCCTGATGCTGAGTTCGAAGGGCCGCACAAGCCGGCCCTCGGACAGGTCGTTCGCCACCATGGCGAAATCGGCAAGCGCGACGGCATTGCCGTCGAGCGCCGCCTGGACAGCATCCGTGGACGTGCCGAAGACGACGGTGCGGCTGTCGTCGAAATCGTTGATGCCGGCCGCCGCCATCCACATGCGCCAGTTCGGCCAGGTCACGCCCTGGCGGGCCCATTCGATATGGGCAAGCGTGTGGTTGAACAGGTCGCGCGGCTCGCGCAGGGGCGGCCCAGATGCCAGGAGGCCCGGACTGCACACCGGAATAATGATGTTGTCGAACAGGCGATGCGCGCAGAGTCCTGGATATTTGCCGGCACCGAAGCGGATGCCGACATCGACGTCGTCGAGATCGAAATCGCGCAAGCCATAGGCGATGTCGAACCTGAGTTCGATGCCCGGCCGCTGCTTGCGGAAATTCTCGACACGCCGCATCAGCCATTTCGCCGCGAACTGCGCGTCCAGCGTCACCTTCAGGAATTCCGTGCCGCGCGCCAATTTGCGCGCCCGCATCACGGCCCGGCCAAGCAGGTCGAGCGTGTCGGTCGCCGCCTCGTACAGCACCGTGCCCGCTTCCGTCAGACGGATGGTGCGGCTGGTGCGGGTGAACAGCACGATGCCGAGCTGATCCTCGATTTCCTTGATCTGGTGGCTGACGGCGGCGGGCGTCAGGCCGAGCTCGTCGGCGGCTCGGGTGAAATTGAGGTGCCGGGCCGCCGCCTCCAGCGTCCTGAGCGCCCGTGTTCCAGGCAAGAGGGCTGCCATCAGCGCGCGGCCCGATCGAAGCGGTCCATGGAGCCTCAATCCTCAAATAAAACTTGACGATGAGAAAAGAACTACTCGTTTCCCGTTTGTTTTTCAATCCGGCATGATTGCAACATCAAAACACCATCAAACCGGATTTGATGTCCGGAGAATACGGATCCCATCATGTCTCACATCGTTCTTCACCCTGCCTACATCGCCCGGCCGGGCTGGCTGTCGGCTGTCCGTGATTGGCTGCGGCAGGCCAGGGTCGCGGTCAATCTTGGCCACCAGAACGTCGAGGATCTGTCCGATCGCCAGTTGCGCGATATCGGCGCCGCCCGCAAGGACATCACCCGCGCCATGGACCGCGAGACCGGCCGGCTGGGCCTTCTAGACATCGGCTGGCAGCGAAACAGGAAGGGATAAGGGCGTAGCATTGATGATGCGGCTTGGGCGTGTCTGCTGCTTCTGAAGACTTCCTATTCCCCTATTCCCCTATTCCCCTA